>DATHGV010000203.1:0-23308 GCA_035490135.1 Candidatus Methylomirabilota bacterium | reverse complement strand
TGAGATTTTAGCCGGGTTCGAAATTACGACTAGTGCCGTTTATTAATTTTCCTGCGCGCGAAATTAACTGCAAGCTGGTGTATTACGGTCCAGGTCTGGGCGGAAAGACCGCCAACCTGCAATGGGTGTACGACCATACCGGGCAGAATCAGAAGGGCAAGATGGTGTCGCTGGCTACGGAGACGGACCGCACGCTGTTTTTTGATTTTCTGCCGCTGGATCTGGGGACGGTGCGCGGATTTAAAACGCGCTTTCATCTTTATACGGTGCCCGGGCAGGTGTTTTATGAGGCCAGCCGCAAACTGATTTTGAAGGGCGCGGACGGCGTAGTGTTTGTGGCGGATTCGCAGGAAGAGCGGCTGGATGCGAATTTTGAAACGATGGAGAATTTGCAGGAGCATTTGAAAGAACACAACCTGAAATTCGATACGATTCCGTACGTGCTGCAACTGAACAAGCGCGATTTGCCTAAGGTGATGAGCGTGGCGGATCTGACAAAGCAATTACAGAAAAAAGGCGAGCCGGTTATCGAGGGAGTGGCGGTGAACGGGCAGGGCGTGTTTGAGACGTTGAAGGAAGTGGCCAAGCTGGTCTTGGCGGAGTTGAAGAAAAACGGTTAGTTTGCCTTCACTGCTGACCTCATGCGCGCATTGTAATAAGAATCCACCGAAGACAACCGAGCACGATTATCGCAGTCCAAAGAATGGAAATCTGGAGATTGGGCACTTGGCGCTTTGGCAGCTGGCCGGATTCCTCCATTGCCATTTCTAGCTCAATCTGGCCCAGCTGCTGAGAGACCCTGGCCCAACGTTTTGAAAAACGGGCTAACAATTTCCCAATAATCGCATAATCGAAAAGTCCTAGAGTGTGCGGGAGTCAAAAGTAGATCACGTATATTTTCTTTTCAAGACTTGCCTGCTAAGCCAAAAGATCCCAGAACACAAAAAGACTACGGCTTGGCCGTGGGTTCCGTAGGTACCTGCGGATTTTGCATTTGCGAGCGTTTTAGAAACTTAAAACTGCGCTTAGGCGAAATTGGCGAGGGCGGCGGATTCGGTTTCGAAGGCGGGGATGGCTTCAATCAGGCG
Source organism: Candidatus Methylomirabilota bacterium (assembly GCA_035490135.1). Taxonomy (GTDB): domain Bacteria; phylum Acidobacteriota; class Terriglobia; order Acidiferrales; family UBA7541; genus Acidiferrum. The sequence continues at coordinate 22,220 of DATHGV010000203.1, read as the reverse complement.
GGTGACGGTGAGGGCGTCGCGGACGCGGCCGGGGCCGCAGACCAGGCGAAGGACGCCGCCTTCACGGGCTAGCTGGATGGAGATGCGCACCAGGGTGGAGATGCCGGAGCTGTCGATCTGGGGGACACCGTTGAGGATGACCACGACTTTGCGGGCGCCCTGGTCGATTACGGATTGCAGCGCTTCGTGAAGCTGTTCGCTGGATTCGCCAATGGTCAGGCGGCCGTGCACGTCAAGAACGGAGACGGGCCCGCTGGCGCGAACGTTTATTTCTATGGGGGCGTGATCGGCCATGTGGTGATTCTCCGTCCGAGTGGATAAGCGGCGCTGGTTAGGGCGGCTTTCCATTGGCGTGCATTATACGACGAAGGAAGACGACAAGCGATTGGTGGGCTGGAATTTGTGTGGGGCAATTTGGACGGGAGAACTATCCGCTAGTTTCTGCGCTCAAAAAGGGCAAAATAATGAGCAGCTGAATGCATTCGAGATTCCATCCTCAAATTCGGCACCCAACGTATTTCAAAACCTAACGTCAACAGAAAGACCCACCCTTGAAAATCGAGGGTGGGGCACCCTCCGTGTTGTGTTGAATTTTAGTGCTGTGGACATTGTGCTAGTCAATTTCTTCGTGAACTTCACAACCTGACGTCAACTTCGTCAACTTCGTCAACTTCGTCAACTTCGTGAACTTCGTGAACTTCACAAGCAAACCTGAACGTCAACCCCAAGACCCGGGTTCATAACTCAACTGTCTAGCGACACTTTGTAAAGGATGTATTGGGACTAGACACAACTCAACTGCGAACCCGGGGCACCCCCGGGACACCTTACGAGGTGTATTGAGTTTAGTGGTGGGTGGAGGGCTTGCTAGTTAAATTTTTTGTGGGATGAATCAATTCTATTTATATGACAAGGGGAAGGCTGGTGCTTATAATCGGGCGCGTCCAGAGCCCATCTGAGGCCATCGTGGGGCTGGGACTGGCTTAGAGGGGATTTTTTGTTTCTTTGATTAACTGATGACCATTCCGAAGTCCCTACATTTGTCTCAAAACTATTGCGAGAAGGCGCGCCGCAGATCCAGGGCGTGGCGAACTGGTTTGCTGCTGGCGATGAGTTTGTGGGGCGCTTCAGGGGCGTTCGCGCAAACAGCGGCTCCCACCGATTTTTCCAAGGCGAGTACCACCGAGAAGCTTACGCAGCTTGACCAGCGGGTGACGGCAGCGCAGTCTTCCGCGGATAACGCGTGGATGCTAGTGAGCGCGGCGTTGGTGTTGATGATGACGGGGCCGGGGCTGGCGCTTTTTTATGGCGGGTTGGTGCGGCGTAAAAATACGCTGGCGATCATGATGCAAAGTTTCGCGCTGATGGCTTTGATCACGGTGATGTGGGCGCTGGTGGGCTACAGCTTGTGTTTTGGCGGAAATGGGCCGGTGATTGGCGGATTCGAGCACGCATTCTTGCGGGGCGTGGGGGCGGATCCGAATCCCGATTACGCGGGGACGATACCGCAGACGACCTTCATGGTGTACCAGCTGATGTTTGCGATTATCACCCCGGCGTTAATTACGGGAGCGACGGCGGAGCGGATGAAATTCAGCGGGTCGGTGTTGTTTATGGTGCTGTGGTTTGTTTTTGTGTACGCGCCGCTGGCGCACATGGTGTGGGGTAAAGGTGGTTTTCTGAATGCATCGCTGGGGGGAAGATTTCCGACGCTGGACTTCGCGGGCGGAACGGTGGTGCATATTTCTTCGGGGGTCTCGGCACTGGTGTGCGCGCTCTATCTGAGGAAAAGGACAGGCTACCCGCAACAACCGATGCCGCCGCATAGTTTAGTGCTGAGTTTTATTGGGGCTTGTTTGTTGTGGGTGGGATGGTTTGGATTCAATGCCGGGAGCGCGCTGGCTTCAAACGGATTGGCGTCGAGCGCGTTCGTCGCAACACATTTCGCGGCTGCCAGCGCAGCTTTGGCGTGGAGCGCGGCGGAGTGGTTGAAGAATGGACATGCGAGCGCGCTGGGGGCGATATCGGGCGCGGTGGCGGGACTGGTGGCGATCACGCCGGCGGCCGGATTTGTCGGGCCGATGCCGGCGCTAGTCATAGGTATTTGCGCGGGCGCATTTTGCTACTGGATGGTGACGAAGGTTAAAGCAATTTTTAAGTATGATGACGCGCTGGATGCCTTTGGCGTTCATGGGGCAGGAGGCACGATCGGGGCGCTGCTAACAGGGGTGTTTGCGCAGCAAGCGATTAATCCGATTTTCGGCGCGGGAAAAGCGGTGGGCGGAATGGATGGGCACTGGGCGCAAGTTGGGAATCAATTGGTAGGAGTGCTGATCGCGTGGGGATTCGCGTTGGTGGGAACGATTGTGCTGTTGAAGATCGTTGATATGATCACGGGGCTGCGAGTGAGCACGGAAGAGGAAGAGGCAGGGCTGGATATTACGCAACACGGAGAAGAGGCCTACAACCTGGAAGCGTGATACGCGGGTTGCATTTGTAACGCACACGCGGAGAAACGCATTGGGGAGTATTGGAAATTACCTCCATGATGAAAATTGAAGCCATCATTCAACCATCGCGATTTGTTTCCGTGAAAGAAGCGCTGCACGAAATTGGGATCGAAGGGATGACGGTGACGGAAGTGCGCGGGCACGGGCGGCAAAAAGGACACACGGAGATTTATCGCGGGCGGGAATATACCGTGGACCTGTTGCCAAAAATGAAAATAGAGATGGTGTTGCCGGATGCGCTGGTGGAAAAGGCGCTGGCGGCGATTATGAAGACGGCTAAAACCGGAATGATCGGCGACGGGAAAATTTTCTTGTCAAAGATCGATGAGGCCATTCGAATACGGAATGATGAGCGCGGGGAGAACGCGTTGTAAAGCCCCACCCGCCACGGCGGGTAAACCCTTGCAAAAACCGTAAGGATGGACCACCCGGAGTGACGCAATGGATTTATTTAGAGAAGATTTGTGCTGCCTTGATAATAAAACGTTAAATCTGCCGACGAAGACTGCCCAGCCGTCGTCCTTGCGAGGGAATGAAAAGCGGGAAGAAAAGAAGCTCTACAGAAGCAACATTGCCCGCTATAGTTCTATCAAGAATTGATCGGCCAAGCTAAAAAATCGATGCAAGGATCCATAACTCCTCTTTCCACGCTCGGACCAGAAGCGGACGACGAGCGGCAACGAATACGCGAGAAATTCGAAGCGGGTGCGGGTGCGCGAGAAACGCTGGCGGCATTGTGCGAGCTGGCGGATCGAAATATACAGCGCATTTTTGGTGAAGTGCTGCGGGTGCATGACAACGACACGCAGGGGTTTTGTCTGCTGGCGCTGGGGGGATTCGGACGACGGTGGCTTTTTCCCTACTCCGATCTAGATATTTTATTTTTATTTGGCAATGAGAAGACGGAAGCGCAATTCAGACCGTTAATCAGCGAATTTTCCCGGGTGTTGTGGGACATTGGGTTTCGGGTAAGCTCGGCCGGGCGAACCATCGATGAATGCAAACGCATAGAAGAAGATAACGCGGAATTTCACCTGGCCTTGCTGGACCGGCGATTCCTTGCGGGAGACAAGACACTATTTGAGAAGTTGGACAGCAAGGTGCTGCCCGGCTCGGAAAAACAGGCGCGGCCGTTTTTGATGGCGCAACTGCAAAAATTGACGAAGGACCGGCTGACGAGGTATGGGAATACGATTTTTCATCTTGAGCCTAACGTGAAGGAATCGCCTGGTGGCTTGCGGGATTATCAAGCCACGCTGTGGATGCAACAAATCAGCGGCGAGAAAAAAGATGTACGGCCGGCGATGACCGCGGAAGACGACCTGGTGCGAAGAGCAGTCGATTTCATGAGCGAGATTCGGTGTTTTTTGCACTACAGCAATGGGCGGAACGACAACACCTTGACCTACGAGCTACAAGCGGCGGCCGCGGCGCGATCGCTGGGAATTTCCCCGGGGATTTCCGGAGGGATTTCGCGCAACTCGGGGAATAGAGATGCTGAAGTTTCTGAAAGAGGCACCGCGGAGCATGAGGCAGCGGAATGGATGCGCATGTACTTCCGGCAAGCGCGGACACTGAACCGGCGATTGCTGCGGCACATGGAACAAAAAACGCAGCTCACTACATTGTCGCTGCGAGAACGAATTTTTAACGCAGCGCGCGTGCCGAAATTGGAAACAAGCACGGTACGGCCTTTTATTGAGCGCGACGGATTGCTTGAGATTGTCGCGCCCGGTGCGCTATCGGATCGCGCGATTACGTTTTCGCTTTTTTCCGCGGCCGCGAGTACAGGCGTGCCGCTAAGCCGGGAGGCGGAACGCACCATCGCGTATATCCAGACGCATCCGGAGGTGCCGGCGCAGAATACGGAAGTACCTTGGGCCACATTGCGGGAAATTCTGAGCGCGGATTATCCGGGTGTGGCGCTGCGGCCGATGCAAAGATTGGGATTGTTGACGGAGGTGTTGCCGGAATTCGGGCACATCGATTCGCTGGTGGTGCGCGATTACTATCATCGATACACGGTGGATGAACATTCGCTGCGAACGATTGAACATCTGCAGGAATTGGGGGACGGCGGCGACCCTCTGGGCAAAAACTTTGCGCCGCTATGGAAGACGCTGGAGCGGCGAGACTTGCTGATACTAACGATGCTGCTGCACGACTTGGGCAAGGGCATGGCGGTGCCAAATCACGTGACAGGAAGCCTGGAGGCGCTGGAGAGCGCGGCAACGAGGCTGGGACTGACGGCGGAAGAAAAGGCCGAGGTGCACTTTTTGATCGCACACCATCTGGACATGTCCGAGACGATGCAGCGGCGGGATATTTTCGACGCGGGCACGGTGACGATGTTCGCGAGGACGGTGGGAACGCAGGAACGATTGCAGCGGCTGACGCTGCTTACGTATGCGGACATTCACGCGGTGAATCCGGAGGCGTTGACTCCCTGGAAAGCGGAAATGTTGTGGCAATTGTTCGCGGCAACTTCCAATCACTTCAGCCGGACGCTGGATCGCGACCGGCTGCACGCTTCCACAGAAGTGTCGCTGCTGGCGCAGGTGCGTTCGCAAACACGCGGCGCGAAGGAAGGCGAAATCGAGCGGTTCCTGGAGGGCTTCCCGCGGCGGTACCTGGCGGTGCACTCGGCGGCGGAAATTGCGGAGCACTTTGCGCTGTATCAGAAATTGAAGGGCGAGCCGATGCAAACGGAAATCAAGAGGATGCGGCACGGGTTCTCGCTTTCGGTGATAACCGCGGACCGGCCGGCGTTGTTTGCCAAGATTGCGGGAGTGCTGGCGGGTTGGGGAATGAATATTGTGAAGGCGGATGCGTTTGCGAACGCGGCGGGCGTGGTGCTGGATACATTTCAATTTGTCGATTTGCACCGGACGCTGGAATTGAATCCCGGGGAAATTGAGCGCTTCCGGCGAAACTTGGGGGATGTTGTGAATGGAAAAGCAGCGCTGGAGCCGTTGTTGCACAGCAGGGACAGCGCGATGAGGGCCAAAGCTCCGAAGATCGCTGTGGATACGCGAATTACTTTTGATGATGCGTCATCGTTGCACAGCACATTGCTAGAAATTGTGACGCAGGACCGGCCGGGACTGCTCTATGAGATGGGGTCGGCGATGGCCAAGCAAGAATGCAATATTGAAGTGGCGCTGATTGATACCGAAGGGCAAAAGGCGATTGACGTGTTTTACCTGACATCGCGCGGGAAGAAATTGACGGAGCAGATAAAGGATGCGCTGCGGCGGGAGTTGCAGCGGAGTTTAAGTTAAGGCCAAATTTTTCGCGAAACGTGTTGCTACACAAACGAAGTGACAGGTTTTGATGCCCAATTGTAAAGCGGCACAGTTGAAAAAGGAAAATACGGAGCGAAGGAGTTTGGCTTAGCGGTATCTGCGGATCACGAGGTTGTGGCGATCGGAGCGATAAAGTCCCAGAACGTAGAGAATGACAACACCTTTCGTGGAATAAATAACCTGGCGGATGCGCAGCAGTGGAGCGCGTTTTGGAACACCCAGAAGTTCAGCGGTTCGCGGGTCGGCGGCGGTAGCGTCGACTTCTTCGTCGGAATAGCTGAGCTCGACGTGATAATCACGCTGCAAGGTGGAGAATAAAGATTCGTTCTGCAAAGGGGCGGATTGCAATCCGGAAAACTGTTCAGCGGAAAGATAGCAAGTCTCCAGGGCGAACGGCTCGCCACCAGCGGCATGCCTTAAGCGCTCTAATTTAAAGATGCTGCTTCTGGGGGGAAGGGCTAAACGGGCGGTGGCTTCCTCTTCGTTGTCGATGACTTTTGTAAAGAGAACCTTGGAACTGGGAGTCAACCCGCGGCTGCCCATTTGTTCGGTATAACTCATCAATTTATTGAAATGAATTTTGGGAGCGGCGACGAAGGTGCCGACCCCGCGGCGGCGTTCCACCAAGCCTTCGAGCTCCAGTGAGGCAAGGGCGTGACGAGCGGTCATCAAGCTGACATCGTGAATTCTTGCGAGTTCTCTCTCGGAGGGTACTACGTTTCCAGCACGGAGCTGGCCGGCGTCAATGCCGGTTCGAATCTCTTCCTGGATCCTTTTATACGCAGGAATTCCATTTGTTTTCTTGGCTAGCATTCGCGATTTCCTCGACTGTATCCGGACCGAGCTACAAACCTCACAAATTCATAACGATAGAGACGGTAGAAAAGTTCAACCGTTAGTTACTCTGACTCAATTCTACGAACTTGTTGTCTGGCAGGGGGAAGCCTCCGCCAGCGTGAATCCACGCCTAAGGATGCCAAGAGCACCAAAAATCCCCACACCAGTAGTGCTATATGGCGGTGATGCTATAGGGCACCGCGATGAGACCCTTATAAAACAATCCGTTTCTCTTATAAAGTAATATTTTTCTGTTGACAAGAATAAACCGGCGCTATATAGCTACTGTCATTCGGGGGTGTTTTTGCCGTTTGTTTAGATCCGACTAAATTTTGGGGAAAGAGTCTGCCGGCGTCTGGCGGCAAACTCCTGGGGAGATTTTATGAAGAAACTGCGACTGCTTTGCTGGGTACTTGGTAGCGTGGCACTCATCGTGATGATTTGTGGGGCGCACAGTGCTTTTGCGCAAGACGTGACCGCGACGATTACCGGAACAGTTACCGATTCAAGCGGCGGGGCGATAGCGGGCGCCACGGTTACCGCGAAGTCGGTCGAACGTGGGGAAACCTATACGACCACGACAGGCGACTCGGGACTCTATCGCCTCTCGCAGTTGCCGGTGGGCCATTACGAATTGCGCGTTGAGAAGCAGGGATTTCAAACCTCGGTGTACCCGGCGTTTGAACTGCAGCTGAACCAGGTCGGAAATATTCCTGTGCAAATGAGCGTGGGCCAGGTCAGCCAGACTATTGAAGTGACCGGCGCGGCGCCTATTCTGAAGACGGAGTCAACGCAAGTCGACACGGTCATCGATTCGGCCACCAACGATACGCTGCCGCTGGCCACGCGGAATTATGTGGAACTGACGCTGCTATCGCCCGGGGCCATCCATCCAGATCCCAGCAGTTTCAACAACGGGGACAATGTGAACGCCGGCGCGCGGCCTTTTATCAATGGCAACCGCGAGCAGTCCAACAATTTTTTGCTCGACGGAGTGGATAACAACGAGGTGTCGGATAATCTTCTGGGTTACACGCCATCACCGGACGCCATTCAGGAATTCAATCTCATTTCCAATAACGCTCCGGCTGAATTCGGCAATTTCCAGGGCGGAATCGTCAGCGCAAGCATCAAGTCGGGGACGAACAGCTTTCACGGGGATGTGTGGGAGTTTTTCCGGAATGACAAGCTGAATGCCGACCAGTGGGAAAACAAGATTAATCCGAATTCGCCGGCAATTCCCGTGTCGCCTCTGCGATGGAATATGTTTGGCGGTACACTGGGCGGGCCGGTCCTCAAGAACAAATTATTTTTCTTCGTGGACTATCAGGGGCAGCGCTTCGACCACCCACCGGCAGGCAATCGTATATCAGTGTTCACACCTGCTGAGCAAGGCGGCGATTTTTCAGCTCTTTTGAATCAGGCCACGCCAGTACAACTCTACAATCCATGTCAGGCGGGAACGGGGGTGAGCGGTTCCCCGTGTGTGGCCGCAGCGGTGCGTACACCGTTTCCCAACAACCAGATACCAATCAGTATGATCAGCCCGGTAGCGGCTGCGTTGTTCGCGTCGCCGCTCTATCCGACGGCCATTAATAGTGCATTGACCAATAACGCCATCAATCTGAAGGGCACTGCGTTCAACAGCGACCAGGGTGACGCAAAAGTCGATTACAGATTATCGAGCAAGGATCAGATTTCCGGACGGTTCACCCGGGCACTGCAAGTTGACCCGTCGACGAATTCGGTTCTCCTACTGGGGAATGGTCAAGTTGTCGCACCGATCTGGAGCGTTGTTGGCGATTGGACTCGTACCATTTCGACGAATATCCTAAACGACGCTCGCTTTGGCTGGAACCACGTCACGCTTAACAGCGGGACGGCGTGGGATCCCTCGGTGGGAGCCTTTGGTCAGGCCATCGGTATAGCGGGTTCGAACCCCGCAAACATTGTGGGCCTGCTGGGAGTTGATTTTGGCGGAGGCACGCCTACGAGCCCGGGCACTGGGACGCTGAACAACATCGGAAACAGCATGGTCACCCAGAAGTTCGACAGCAAGGTGTATCAGTTTGATGATGGCGTGACGTGGACGCACGGTCGCCACACACTAAAAATTGGAGCACAGTATTGGTTCGACAAGATAACCGCGTTTTATTCCGGGAATAGCGGTTCCTTAGGAGGCATCACGTTCGGGCCTAATTTTACGGCCTCTGCTGCCACCAACCCAACGCAGCACACTGGCGAAGGAATGGGGGACTTCTTTCTCGGCCTGCCTACTGCATTCGGCCGCGGCCTCACTGGCGGCAACTGGGTACAAACCTCGAGCATCATTGCCGGATATGCCCAGGATACCTGGCGAGTTTCGGACCGTCTGACCGTCAATGCCGGATTGAGATACGAAGCGCACACGCCGTGGGTTGAAGAAAACAATCTGCAGGACAACTACAACACACAGACTGGCAACATTGATTTCGCGGGCAAGAATGGCGCCAGTCGCGCGCTGTACAACGGCGTGTATGGCGGCAAGGATTTCCAGCCGCGGCTAGGCTTCGCGTATACCCCTGGATGGTCAGGCGGACACACGGTTTTCCGTGGCGCGTTCACCATCTCCTCTTATCTCGAAGGGACGGGCACGAACCTGCGCCTGCCACTGAACGCGCCGTTCGACGGTGGATCACCGGGCAGTCCCGAATTTCAGACGCAATATTTACTGCAACCGTTGCCGGGCACGACCGCAGAGCAAGGCATCATTGCGCCGCCCAATACGGGACTTTCCTGTCCAAACTTCAGTTGCTTTGCGGGAGTAATATTCCGGCTGTGGGACCCGAATGTGCAACCGGCGGTCTCTGATCAGGCCAACTTGACGGTGCAGCACCAGTTCGGGGACAAAACAACGCTGCAGGTAGGGTATGTGTGGCAACGTGGGGTGCACTTGATGGTGCCCTTCAGCTATGGGCAGTTGGTGGCGGAGCCCAGCAGTGCATGCAGCACACCACCATGCACCGCGCCAAGCCCATTTTTCGCCCAGAACCCGACCCTGGGTACCACGATTGGTGACTCGTCGGTATCCGGCACGCAATCAAACGGAACGATGATGTACAACGCTTTGCAGGCGGTGCTGCAGAAGAACATGGGCCACGGGTTGCAATATCAGGTGTCGTATACGTTCTCAAAGTGTATGTCCAACAACACCGGCTATTACGGTACCTGGTCAACTGCGAGAGCATCGTCGACGGCGTCGCCGTATTGGCAAAACATTTATGATCCGAAGGCGGAGTGGGCACCGTGTTATTACGATGCCACGCACACGCTCACGAGCTATGCGATCTACGACCTACCGGTGGGCAAGGGTAAGCAATTTGCGCATGACGCGAACGCGGTGGTTAACAACATCGTGGGAGGGTGGACGGTGAGCCCGATTCTTTCTCTGCATACCGGATTCCCAATGTCCCTCTATACCAACGCCAGCGATCCAACAGCGACGGGCTCCCGCGGGTTGCGTCCCGATTGCAACGGCACCAATACGATCTTCGGACGGCAAAACGCCACAGCCAAGCAAGGGGGCGGTTTCCTGTGGTTTGACCCCAGCAACTACTCGGACCCCACGACGACGTTCGGAACGTGTGCTCCCCAAATCGGCGGATTGCGCGGGCCCGGATACTACAACTGGGATATCAGCTTGCAGAAAAACTTCCCCATCAGCGAGCGATTCAGACTGCAGTTCCGCTCTGACTTCCTGAACGCTTTCAACCGCGTGAACCTGGCCGTTCCCAACACCACAGTGAATACATCGACGACCGGAGTCATTCAGAATTCGCAACCTGCGAGGAATATCCAGTTTGCGTTGAAGCTCTACTACTAAACGCGAAGCGCGTATGATGAGGCAGGCGTGAGAGCGCCTGCCTCACTTTTATTTTGTAGAGGCTTTTTTTGTGTAAAACTTCGTTGCAGGGCAGCGGCGCCAAAACGAAATGTCCAGAAACTTATATACCATTACATTTCTTTCATTCGCTGTAGGCCCCTGGTTCTTCGCTTTACAACTCGTCGCGCAGGCTCCAAAAGCCGCTCCCGGGCCGGGTAGCGACTCATCTCTGACAACGGAGAAGGCCATTGGCCTTGCTGAACAGGGGCGGTGTAAGGAAGCGGTGCCGGCGCTGAAGCGCGCTGTAAATTCGCAAGGGCCCGCGGAACAACGAAAAAAAGCTGGAGTGCTTGGATTGCGGTGCTCGTTGACGATGGACAGCCGTGACGCGGCTCTGGATTTTGCTCGAGCGCTAGGGCATCAGTTCGCACAGGATCCGGAGATTCTTTTTATCCTTGTGCATGCGTACTCCGATCTTTCTTCGCGCACCGCACAGGACCTGGGCCGCACTGCTCCACGATCGGTGCCGGCGCACAAGCTCAATGCCGAAGCGCTCGAGATGCAGGGCAAGTGGGACGACGCCCAGCGCGAATACGAAACGATCCTCGAAGAGCATCCCGATGCGCCGAGCGTTCATTACTTGCTGGGAAGGCTGTTGCTTTCTCGTCCGGATGGTAATGCGCAGTCCGCCGAACGGGCGAAGCAGGAATTTCAGAAAGAGCTGCAGATCGATCCACAGAATGCCGGAGCGGAATATATTCTGGGAGAAATGGCGCGACAGGAATCACAGTGGGATGATGCGATCGCACACTTTAGGCGAGCGACGAAGCTGGATGCGAGTTTTGGCGATGCTTACATGAGCCTGGGTTTTTGCCTGGTCTCGGTAAAACGCTATGAAGAGGCGATACCGCCGCTGGAAGTCGCGGTGCGCCTGCAGCAAGGCAATCCCTCGGCGCATTACAACCTGGCGGTGGCGTTGAGCCGCACTGGGAAAAAAGAAGAAGCAGAGAAAGAATTTGCGATTCAGCGCCAGTTGACGCAGAACTCCGCGCCGGGCCAAGCGAAACAGGAATAGGACGGCGGGGCGCATTTTTTGGCAAGAATTCCCAAATTGCCGGATACGCGGAATCCAACGCGGCGCGATTTGCTGAGGGGAATTGCGGGTTGGGCGCTGGCCGGGATTTGTCCGCGGTTGGTGGGGGCTTTTCCGTCCAGCGAATTCCCTTTCGAACAAGTTCCTCCTTCGGCCAGCGGGATTACCTGGCGGCATTCCAGCGGTAAATCGGCGGAAAAATATTTGCCGGAGACGACTGGCGCGGGCTGCGCATTTCTGGATTATGACAATGATGGGTGGATGGACATTTATCTGGTGAACAGTGGGAAGTGTGATTTCTACACGCCTGATCCTCCGTTGCGCAATGCGCTGTATCGCAACAATCGCGACGGAACGTTTAGCGATGTTACGGAGCAAGCGGGCGTGGGGGCCGGGGGATTTGGGCAAGGAGTGGCAGTGGGAGATTACGACCGGGACGGATTTCCGGATCTATACGTCACGCAGTATGGGCGGAGCATTTTATTTCATAACAACGGAGATGGGACGTTTACCGATGTAACGGACCGGGCTGGGGTGGCTGCTCCCGGGTGGGCTTCGAGCGCGGTGTGGTTCGATTACGACAATGACGGATTGCTGGATTTGTTTGTGTGCCAGTTCGTGGATTTCAGCAAAGAAAAAAATAAGCCCTGCGGAGTCCATGAGGATGGGAGAAGGCATTATTGTATTCCGCAAATTTATCAGCCGATGCCGAACTGGTTATTCCGCAACAATGGAGACGGAACGTTCACGGACGTTTCCAAAGCGTCGGGAATTTCTTCGCACTTGGGGAAGGGCTGGGGCGTGGTGGCTACGGACATCAACAATGACGGATGGATGGATCTTTTCGTCACCAACGATACAGTTGCCAATTTTCTGTTTGTGAATAATGGGAAAGGAAAGTTCACCGAGACGGGGACGGAGGCGGGCGTGGCTTACAGCGCCAACGGCAAGCCGCGCTCGGGGATGGGCGTGGACGCCGCTGATTTCAATAACGACGGCTGGCAGGATTTGTTTGTGGCCAATCTCGACCGCGAGGATTTTGCGATTTACCGCAACAATCATGACGGTACATTTGACGATCTGGCGGTTCCGACGGGCATTGCCAAAGCTACCCGCGCAATGAGCGGGTGGGGATTGAAGTTTTTTGATTACGACAATGACGGGAATTTGGATCTGTTGCTGGCCAATGGGAATCCCGATGACCTGATTAAGGCGCTGCACGGGGAGAGCGCTTATGAAGAGCCACTGATGTTGTTTCACGGAACGGGTAAATCGTTTGAAGACGTGAGCGCACAAAGCGGGGCGCTTTTTGCGACACCGATGTCCTCGCGGGGGCTGGCACTTGGAGATTTTAATAACGATGGAGCTGTGAATGTGCTGATCTCGGTAAATAACGGCGCCCCACTGCTGCTGCGGAATAACGCCGGGAGGCATAACCACTGGCTAGGGGTTCATCTGATCGGGAAAAAGTGTAATCCGGATGCGATGGGAGCCAAGGTTACCTATCAGGCCGGTGATTTGAAGCGCAGCCGTATGAAAGTGGCGGGCGGGAGTTATCTTTCGTCTCACGATCCGCGCATGGTTTTGGGTCTGGGAAGCCGCGACAAGATGGACTGGGTGGAAGTGGCGTGGCCAATGCCAAGCGGGCGTACCCAGCGGTTCGTAAATCCTCCGGTGGATCGCTACATCACGATCGTTGAAGGCGAGGACAAGTGGAGATGATTTCGCGCTGAGGCCTGGGGGGCGAGCGATCATCGCTGCAGTTCCCTCGCAACAAAATAGAGGTAAACAAACTGAAAGTTGCCGCGTGCTCGCCGGACAAATCAATTCCAGCGCGAATTATTCTATCGTTGCTTACAACTTTCCTGGTTTTCCACGCTGTGCGAGTGAACGGGCAGAGTGATAGCGCACCTTCCAGCGAATTTACAGATGTAACTAAATCCGCTGGGATCAAATTTGTGCACCTCAAGGGGAATCAAGGCGTTTCTATAAACCTGGAGGAATTTGGTCCGGGTGTGTGCGTGTCTGATTTTGATCAGGATGGTTGGCAGGATATTTATTTTGTAAACGGGCGGGACCGCTACGATCGCGGCATCGTGGTGAAAAATGCGTTATATCGAAACAACGGAGATAACACATTTACGGATGTGACTGAGCGCGCGGGTGTGCCAGGTACAGGCTACGGGCTTGGTTGCGCGTGGGGCGATTACGACAATGACGGCTTTCCGGATCTTTTCGTTACGCAATACGGCAGCAATGTGCTGTATCACAACAATGGGGACGGAACGTTCACGGACGTAACCGCCAAGGCGGGGGTGGCTGGAGTGGAGTCTGGGCCATTTCATTCCGGCGCGGTTTTTGTGGACTACGATCGCGACGGGTGGCTGGATCTTTATGTGGGAAGTTATGTGGCTTTCGGCGCAAAAGCCAGGCGCTATTGCGATATCGGTGGGGTGATGTCCAGTTGTCCACCGAGTGCGTACCGCGGAAGTCCGAACGCGCTGTATCACAACAATGGGGACGGCACGTTTACAAATGTATCGACCAAGGCGAATATTTTGCAACCGGAGGGAAAGAATTTGTCAGTGGGCGCGGCGGACTATGACAATGACGGGTGGCCGGATTTGTTTGTTGCGAATGATGGGCTGCCCGCGTACCTGTACCAGAATTTGCACAATGGAAAATTTCAAGAGATGGGTCAGGTGGCGGGAATGGCATACACCGCGCGCGGGCAAAACATGGCGGCGATGTGTATTTCTTTAGGCGATTACGATAACGATGGCTGGTTGGATCTGTATATTTCTGATTTTCAGAAGAGCTCGGACCATCTGTGGCATAACTCGGGTAAAGGCTATTTTGACGAAGTGAGCGATGCGGCGGGGATCACGGTTCCGACGCGGGACGTGCTGAGTTTTGGCGGAGGATTTATTGACTATGACAACGACGGGTGGCTGGATCTTTTTATTGCCAATGGGCATGTGTATCCCGAGATCGAGCAGATTTCTCCGGAGATACATTACAAACAACATAACTCACTGTTTCACAACGAGCGCAATGGAAAATTCAAGGAGACTACGGAGGCGGGAGGTTTGACGGGACTGGCCCCGCGAGCGGGACGAGGTGTTGCGTTTGCGGACTTTGACAACGACGGATACGTGGACGTGATTGTTGCGAATAATGGTGATCCACCGACATTGTTGCGGAATTCGGGAAAGCACGAAAATCACTTTGTAAATTTCAAACTTGTGGGGACCAAAAGCAATCGAGATGCTTTGGGGGCAAGGATCCGGGTGACGGCCGGAAAAATCTCGCAGATTCGAGAGATTGCTGGAGGCGGGAGTTATCTTTCGCAGAGCGACCTGCGAGCCAATTTTGGTTTGGGTGACGGGGTGGTGGTGTCAACTGTGGAAGTGACTTGGCCGAGCGGAGGGCGCCAGGTATTCCATGATGTAAAAGCGGATCAATTTTATTTGATCGAGGAAGGGCGGACGGAAATAGGTCTGCAAAAAATCAGAGGAAAGACTAAAGGGTCGGCGGCTGTTTCGCGGGGGATCCAGTAAGAGTTGAATGACTGTAATCGTTGTGGGCGACGAAGATGGCTTGCAGGATGCGACCGCCGAGTTGCGGCACGATGGTTAATTTTAACCAATGGTTTGAAAGCTGCTGGGCGGGCCAGCCTTCGTAAATGGTGGACTGGATTTTGCAACCCTCATGAGAAACGGCAAGTTATTGAGCGTTTTGTGCTTCCGATTCAGTAGCGAGAATAAAGAGCATGAACAGCAAGGACACAGAAATTTGGCAAAGTGATTTGCGAATTCGGGCCCGGTTACATGACGTTAAGCAACGTCCAGGAACCGATTTGGACGCTATCTTTCCGACTCAGGTTAATGGCAAAGTATTGGCAATTAATTTTCACGAAGCGGTGCCCCACTTCAATTTCGAGCGAGGAGGCGTTTTGTTCCAGCGAAAAATCTTACACGTAATGCTGACGATCTGTGCGGTAGCTTTATCGGCGGCGAGCGGTGTTCGCGCGCAGCAAAGTTATGCGGTGATCACGCAGGACGGCGTGGGGATGAAAACGCGTGACGGCGTGAAACTCTACGCGGACATTTACCGGCCGAAAGCTGAGGGGAAATTTCCAGTCATCCTGATGCGCACTCCGTACGATAAAAGCACGGGCTGGGCGGTAGGGCCAGCGTACGAGATGGCCACGCATGGCTACGTGGCCATCGTGCAAGATGTTCGCGGGCGGTATACGTCGGAGGGTGAGTGGTATCCCTTTCGCCATGAGTCGGAAGATGGCTATGACACGATCGAGTGGGCCGCTGCACTGCCGTTTTCGAACGGTAAAGTGGGCATGACCGGCGGTTCTTACGTAGGCGCGACACAGATGCTTTCCGCCATTGCGCATCCGCCGCATCTGGGGGGTATTTGCCCGGTGGTCACGGCCAGCAATTATCACGACGGTTGGACATATCAGAGCGGGGCGCTTGAACAGTGGTTCGATCAAAACTGGGCGACACAGTTGGCCACCAACACGATGTGGCGATTGATCGCGAAGAATACGAATGCGCTGCTGGGCGTGCGAGTGCTGCCACTTACCCAGTATCCGGCGTTCAACTACGCCGCACTTCCCGCGGGGGCTGAAGCGACGGCTCAGGTCGCTCCTTATTATCTGGATTGGCTGGCGCACCCGTCTTATGACGAATATTGGAAGCAGTGGTCGATCGAGGAACATTTTTCGGATATTCGCGTGCCGGCGCTGCACATCGGCGGGTGGTATGACATTTTTTTAACCGGCACGCTGAGGAATTACATGGGAATCAAGGCGCATGGCGGATCGGAAGAGGCGCGCAACGGCCAGCGGCTATTGATACAAATCGGAGGGCACGCGGGTTTTGGGCGGCGGATTGGCGACGTGGAATTCGGCGATGAAGCGCTGAAGTTTTCTTCGACGCAGGTGGTGCTGGACTGGTACGACTATCTCTTCAAGGGCGTTCAGAACGAATTTGCCACGGAAGGAGCTGGTGCGGGCAAGCCGGTGCACATTTTTGTGATGGGCGCGAACAAATATCAGGAGGAGGCGGATTGGCCTCCGCCGCAAGCTAAAACCACTCGCTATTTCCTGCACTCGGGAGGTTCGGCTAATTCGCTGGGTGGGGATGGTGCGCTTTCCAGCACGCCGCCAAAAAAAGAAGCGGCTGATAAATTTACGTATGATCCGGCAAATCCGGTGACGACTATCGGCGGGTCACTGTGTTGCGACGCGGAACACTACGAACCTGGGCCGCGCGATCAGCGTGCCGATGAAAATCGCAACGACGTGCTGGTGTATTCCACCAAGCCCGTTGCGGAGGACATGGAAGTTACCGGGCCGGTCACGCTGGAAGCGTGGGTTAAATCTTCCGCTGTGGACACCGACTTCACGGCGAAACTTGTGGACGTTTCACCGGACGGGTTCGCTATGAATCTCACGGACGGAATCCTGCGCATGCGCTATCGGGATTCACAGGAGAAGCCCACGTTGATGAATCCGGGGCAGGTTTACAAAATCTCGGTGGACCTATGGGCGACCAGCAATGTTTTTAAGAAGGGTCACGTGCTGCGGCTGGAAGTATCGAGCAGCAATTTCCCGCGTTTCGATCGCAACCTGAACACCGGAGCGGAACAGGCGACGAGCCGCGATTTTATTTCAGCGACAAATACGATCCTGCATGACGCGGAGCATCCCTCGGCACTTTTACTTCCGGTGATTGCCGGCAGCGGAGCAACGCCGTGATCCGTGTGGAGTGAATTCCCTGTCGCGCTATGATGCAATCTATGTCGAATTTCCGCGGGTATCGCCGGGCTGAACCAGGTACACAACCGAATCATCTTCATCCGCCTTACGTTTCCTCCATCAAGCGGGCGCCATCGAAGCCGCTCGTGTATCTGCCGCACACTCTTTCGGAAGTAACGGGGCCGAGTTTCGATTCTTTGGCGATCGATGTGAAGGCCAGCGACCTGACTCGACAGCACCATGGCGAACCGCTAGGCGAACGCATCATTGTCAGCGGGCGAGTACTGGATGAAGATGGACGGCCGGTTACACACACGCTGATCGAAGTTTGGCAAGCAAATGCCGCGGGGCGCTACCGGCACAATGTGGACCAACACAATGCTCCGCTCGATCCAAATTTCGAAGGCAGTGGACACACGCTCACCGATGAACACGGCAATTTCAGATTTATTACCATTCGGCCGGGCGCTTATCCGTGGAGAAATCACTACAACGCGTGGCGGCCGGCACACATTCATTTCTCGGTATTCGGTCCGGCGTTTGCGACGCGATTAATTACGCAGATGTACTTTCCCGGGGATGCGCTACTGCCGTTTGATCCCATCTTTAATTGCACCGCCGATGAAAAGGCACGCAATCGCTTGATTTCGCGATTCGATTGGGAGACTACGGTCTGTGAGCAAGCGCTGGGGTACAGGTTCGACATTATTCTTAGCGGGCGCGATTCCACGCCTTTGGAAAAATAATGAACTTTCAGGCTACAACTTCCCAGACGGTAGGACCATTTTTCCAGATTGGGCTGGCGAGATTTTATATCGATGACTTGACGGTGCCGGGTGTCTCTGGAGAAGTGATCGAAATTGCAGGGCGCGTGCTCGACGGCGATGGCGAACCTGTGCCGGATGGCGTGATCGAAATCTGGCAAGCCGACGCGGAAGGCAAATACGCCCAGCCGGAATTTTCGCGGGATCTCCAGAATAATCAAAACAATGACCCGCATGTCACGGAACACATACAGGCGCAGCGAGGGCAGGGTGCATTCCTCGGATTCGGGCGCGTGCCCACGCAGGCCGATGGATCTTTTCGCTTCAAAACGATCAAGCCTGGCGGTGTACCGGCCCCCGATGGAACGGTGCAAGCTCCGCACATTGCGGTTTCTGTTTTTACGCGTGGATTGTTGCGCCGGTTAGTTACCCGCATTTATTTTCCGGACGAGCCGAGTAATGCCCAAGACTTCGCGCTCAGATTAGTTGACGCCGAGAGGCGCCACACGCTGATTGCCAAGAAGGTGCGCGACAACCGGCTGGAATGGAACGTGGTGTTGCAGGGCGTAGACGAAACCGTTTTCTTCGATTGCTGAACAACGTCTGAACGCTGAACAATTGTCGTGTTCGGCGCGTTCTGAATTCTTCCCGGTCACCCACCGCCGCGTCACTTCCCTGCTAGAAACGCTGTAATGTTTTTCGATACTGTGCGGCCATATTGAAAAAGTGACATTGGCCGCTTATGGATAGCATTGCGCTGTGTGGTGTAACTTCACTTTGTCCATCTCGAAAACGGGCTGCGTTTGCACAGCCTCGGTACCCATACCCATCTCTCGCGCAGAGCTCTCGTGTCGCGCAACGGAACTATGTTGTTGGGGAGCGGCACCAAGTTGAATTGTAGTCAGTTACAAAGATGAGCTCTTTCATTTGCTAAGTTGAGCCACGTAGATCAGAAAGCCAACTAAACGGCCCGTCTCAAACTCTGTTACGTGGCAGACACTTGCCCGGACGGACAGCCACATCTCTCTTTAAACGCAACTCACCGGTGAACCGATTCTGTCCTTGCGAACAGTAGCTGGCAAATAGTCCCTAATCTACGCTTCGACATCGAGACATCCGTTCCGTACTGCGATCAAGGTCACGGATATTGAAGCGTCGCGAAAAGGGAAAGAACCGTGAACACACACACGAGAAGCTTGCAAAGGGCGATAATTGCCTCATTTTTATTCTTAGCAGGAGTAACGGTCGAGGCAACAGCGACGCTAGCAACGCAGACAGGTAACGGTCAGAAACACAAAGCGCCTCACATCACAGTTCAGCCGGTGAGCCAAACAGTTACAGCGGGGCAGTCAACTAGCTTTTCGGTATCCGCAATGGGTAGCGGCGTCACTTACCAATGGCAAAAAAATGGCGGCGCCCTTACCGGCGCGACCAATTCCAGTTACTCGACACCGGTGACCACAGTTTCCGACAGCGGCTCCGAGTTCACCGTAACTGTCACTAACAATTTTGGGTCAGTGACAAGTAATCCTGCGTTCTTGACTGTAAATACAGCGATCTCAGCGCCGGTTATCAGTCTTCAACCAAGCAGCCAGACCGTGACGGTTCCCAACAGCGCAGTATTCTCCGCAGCTGCGACGGGAACAGCGCCAATGTCTTATCAATGGATGAGGAATGGATTATCGATCTCCGGTGCGAGCGGGCCAACCTACACGACGCCCGCAACGAGCACTTCAGATAATGGCGCAGCATTTTCAGTGGTGATCAGGAATGCAGCGGGAAGCGTCACCAGTGCAGCCGCTACTCTATCGGTTGCGCCAGCGCCAACCATTGTTCTGAGCCCGAATGTCTCAAACCTGAACTTTGGCAACGTAAACGTATCTAGCAGCGGTTCACAAAACGTAACCTTGACTAACGCCGGAAATTCCAACGTGACCATCTCCCAGGTTATGGTGTCTGGAGCTGGCTTTAACGCTGGCGGAGCCGCAGGCTTGATTCTGAGTCCGGGACAAAGCACAGCTGTGAACGTAACATTCACCCCATCAACGAATGGAGCCGCGAGCGGGTCAGTAAGCGTTAGCAGCAACGCCACCAATTCCCCAGCCAAGATCGGTCTTACGGGCACTGGTGTTACGCCGGTCGTACATTCCGTGTCATTGTCGTGGAGCGACGGTGACACCACCATAACTGGATACAATGCTTATGTGGCTTCTGTATCCGGCGGTCCCTATTCAAGGCTGACATCCTCTCCCGTAGCGGGGAGTTCCTATGTCGACAGCAGCGTTCAGTCTGGGCGTACGTACTACTACGTCGTAACCGCGCTGGATGCCACCAATCAGGAGAGCACGTATTCCAGTGAGATCGCGGCAATTGTTCCGTAACCTAGGTGTGCAGTAGCGCGTTTAGCAAAATAAATCAAACGGCAAGGCAAAGATCATACCTTTACTATTGCTAATAGTACTTAGAACCATTTTGAGACGTGATGGTGGGGATTTGCTGTCCATTTAAGTTACGTTTCGGATACTGCTGTTCTCCCGGTTTGACGCTCATCGTATTCCCCCAAATTTGTGGTTTGGCAAATTCCCTTGACGGAAGTGAAAGCACAGCGGCTATATGCTTGATTACAATGAGATAACGCTGCCGGGGCTTCGCACCGGTGAGCACTAGGGGAAACACCCTAAGGGTGGCCGGGAGATTGCTGTAGTCCTAAGCACGTACCATAGTCCGTCCCCGAATGGTTACTTAGTTCCATAGACCGATTGCGGGTGTCCAGAAGTTTTCAGGATTTAGCTCTGAAAACGATCGCGAAGGTGTGTGTCTTGCCGACTCCATTCGAGGTAATAATGCGTAAATCTCTTAAATACATCCTGCTGAGTGTCGCTTTGATTCTGTGCGTAGTGTTGGGGGTCAAGGGTTACATATTGCAGGTGGCGAGCGGAACTTGGGCCGCTCAAGCGAGCCTGACTCAAGCGCGGTCTGCTGCCTCGGCTGTGCTACTGCAGGATGGACGCGTATTGGTGACAGGCGGCGACGGGGTTGCGGGCACGCTGGCTAGCGCGGAAATTATCGGCTTAGATGGCACGTCCTCCGCCGCAGCGTCTATGAGCACCGCGCGGAGTAAGCATGTTTCCGCAGTCTTGGCGAATGGCAGTGTGCTGGTGGCGGGCGGCACAACCTCAGGGGGCGGCGCGATCAACACAGCAGAGATTTATGATCCGGTTGCGAATTCTTGGACAACTGTTGCGAGCGTAATGATCGAGGCGCGTTCGAACGCGACTGCTACTGTGATGTTGGATGGCCGGGTGCTAATCGCCGGAGGAGACAGATCCGGAGTAGCCAGTTCCACGATAGAAATTTTCGATCCTGTCGCGCTCACATTTTCTTTTGCCGGCGCGATGGCGTCTCCGCGCACGGATCACGCCATGGCACTGCTGTCGGATGGACGCGTATTCATCGCGGGCGGTTCGAATGGAAGCGCGGCACTGAATACGACGGATATTTACGATCCTGTTGCGGGCAGCGTGAACGCAGGGCCGACCTTGTCCGCACTGCGTATGGGACACTCTGCGACCACGATGTTGGATGGGCGCGTTTTGATCGCCGGCGGAAATAATGGCACGGCGGATCTGGCCAGCGCGGAAATTTTCGATCCGGTTGCAGGCACGATTACAGCTGCGGCCAGTTCTCTGAGTACGACGCGCCAGGGCCATTTGGCTTTTCTTTTGCCGAACAATAATACCGTGCTGATCGTGGGCGGTACTTCGGCGGGCGTGCCACTGGCGTCCGCGGAAGTGTTCACGCCGTGGCTGGGGACATTTGCGCCTACGGGCTCTTTGACTGTCGCGCGAAGTAATTCGGCAGGCAGTGCGATGAAGCAGGACGGGCTTTTGGTGGTGGCGGGTGGGCAGGATGCGTCGGGAGTTGCGCTAGCGAATACGGATATATATGGGTTTGCCACGGTGAAGACCGATGCGGCAGATTATCCGCCGGGAACTACCGTGAATATTACCGGTGCAGGTTGGCAGCCAGGCGAGACAGTGACGCTGACGCTGGTGGAATCGCCACTTATT
>DATHGV010000202.1:0-2067 GCA_035490135.1 Candidatus Methylomirabilota bacterium | reverse complement strand
CGTAGCGAGGGGATCGCAAATGTAGGGATACGTGTTAATCACCGCCCCGCAGGCATCATACATTGTTACTTTGAAATTCCAGACGTAAGCGGCCATTATCGCATCGCTCGCACCCGGCACGTACAAAACGGAGTCTGCCGCGTAGCTTCCCGCCGCCTGCATCACAGCGAACGTGGCGGCGCTGTCCCGAAAAAAACGCCGTAAACTATAGGCGTGAAGCTGATTATCCCACTGACAATAATAACCAACGGCGCACACGTCACCGGATGAAGCCGTCGTTTTTGCCGCGGCCAGAGCATAGAGCTGCTGATTGTGATTGCCGGCCGTTGCAGGATCCGCATAAATGTCTTTTAAGACAAAGTAAGCAGCCAGCAGCGTCACTGGCTGCGCCGTACCGGGAGTCGCAGTGGGACATGGCGCCGGGCCTGCAAAGGGATCCGGGTTCCACTGAGTGCGAACCAGATTTCGCAAGTCGCGTTCCATCATTTGCAACGCGGCGCGCGCGTCTCGAAAAGCGTCAACACGCTCAGTGGCGTGTGATGCGCTGCCCATCAGTGAGCCCAACATCCAGCCCAGCATGAGGACCATCGCAACGGTGATCCCTGTCGCGATCAAAAGCTCAACCAACGTAAAAGCGCTGACGCGCTCACGTTGCTTTGCGAACGTGAATCCGCGATGGCTTCGCAGGCGCTCTAGCCACGGCCCTGTGGGCGGTAGCGAACCCCGATGGCTCATAGAGGCGTGGCTACAGAAGAAAAACATCCGGAGCATCCGCGTAATCCGTGGTGTTAATTTGTGTTCATTCGTGTCCATTCGTGTCCATTCGTGTCCATTCGTGGTTAACAAGGCAGCTAGTATTTGGATACGATCCGCACGTAATCGCGGAAGGTTTGATTTGCGACAGGCGCGGTCGCTGGCCACGCCACTCGCACTGTTACCGCATTGGCACTCGCCGGATCGGTGAAGCCAGGTACCGTATTATTCGTATAAATATAAATCGCGTGCGAGTAGCCCGGGCAGTAGGGGATTTCGGGAGACGTTTGAACAAGTTTGCCATCGTTGTCGCCACAGAGTGAAGGGGTAGTAGGCGACGAAGAGGCTGTTAAGTTGATCGAGGGAGACAGCGTTACGCCATCGGAAAGCAGAAACCGCACGTTGCTAAATTGCGACGGCGCCTGCGCCACAAGGCTGCCAAAAACTGACTGGGCGATGTGCGCTGCGCGCGTTTCGTCCTGGGCTGCATGGCCGGTTTGCAAGGCGGTGGGGAATACGGCCAGGATGCCCACAATCCCGACGGAGATTACGCCCAATGCAATCACCACTTCGAGCAAACTGAAGCTGCGCGTTCTCGCCCTCTGCCCTGATACAGTCGCACGCTTCATGGGCTGGCGGTTGGTTCTGCGCGTCCCGTGAATTGCGACACCATGAGGTACTCTGCCGCTAGGGGGTTGTTGCTGCCGTCCTTGGCGCCTGTGACAACTTCCGAGCCGCCGTTTACGTATCCTTCGAAAATACCGAGGAGAACATTTGCAGCCGGTGCTTCGACTTCGCCATTTGCATTGAATTTTAAATATCGGAATGCGGTGGTGGTCGCGCTTCTGTCGGGTGGAAAGGTAAAGGTCGGCGGCGAGGTAGCGAGGTTGGATAAGGGAGCGATTCCAGCTGAGCGAAGTGCTACTCCTGTTGAAAGAGATTTCCAAGCGGTCAGCTCCTTCACACTTCCGGGATTTGCCGCATCGTCTTCGAATATCGCGTACGACCTGTAGTTGTAGCCGTCCAAAGTCGTCTGGGCGGTGCCAGCGCCAAAAATCGCAAACACGACATAGGTAGCCTGACTGCTCTTAATGGCTTCGGCCCGCGCCTGCTCAATCCCGCCGAGCAAGCTGTTGAGCGCAGCTCTTCGTCCGCCCGACTTAGAGAGCGATGTAACGGCCGGAACTAAGGCAGCAAGCGCGATCAAAATAATGCCCATCACGACGAGAAGCTCGAGCAGCGTGAATCCGCGAGAGCGGCCACGCTCCGCAAAAGTCGGAGGTCGGAGGTCAGAGGTCGGAGATCGTGGGGCGC
>DATHGV010000201.1:0-5768 GCA_035490135.1 Candidatus Methylomirabilota bacterium | reverse complement strand
TTCCCAATTGAACGTTTGTTGAGTAAACCTTGCCAAAAGCGTTCTATCGCTACTCTCAGGGCGCTGATTATCCAGCAGTCTTCGCAGCGTCTTCTCATCACGGGCCGTAACGGAATTCCGCTTCAGGTTCTTTACGAATTTGCCGTGATCCCAAACATCTAAGTATTTGGTATAACCAAACACATTGACTTCGCCATTGATGCACGCAGTTCGCCTTAAAATGACGGGAATCAATACCCTTCCTTGCTTGTCGATTGTAACTGCTTGACCGAAATACTTCGCCCGGACGAGAAGTCTGTCACTCTGAGGTCGATGCGCCGCAATCAATTCCTTCTCAACCCGGGACCACACTTCCATGGGGTAGATGCGTGCCGACTTGCCGTCTTCACTAGTGATAAAAAATTCAGATGCACTGGTTAATGGGGTGAGAAGATTCGAAGGAATCGCTAATCTTCCCTTCGCGTCGACCTTCACTGGCTAGCTCGCAGGGGCCGGCCATTATCGTACAGCCGTTTTAGCAACTGTAAAGATATGAACGCGTCCCCTATTGCTAATTTTTCATCATCTTCGGTTGCGGAGTTTTTTAACTGATTGGCACGATGCAAGACTGCCGCTTCTGCGCGGTCAATGCGCACTAGAAGTTTTTGGAAGTCAAATTCGCCTACGGCTTCCCAGCAAAGCGATTGCCACGCGGGGAATTGCAGATAAACCATCATCCACCCCCTGGCGGCACGCATGAGGCGTGTAGCCATTGGAAAAGGGAAAACCGTGGACCCATTGTGACGGTTTCGTCTGTTGCCACAAGGAACCGTCGCCCGAGGGGCGCGGCGGAGGGATGTGTAAATAGACCTTTACTTTCTTTACACCGTAAATTGAGAAAAAGCAACAACATAAACAGCTTTATCTCGGGTTATAGCTCATACAGTACCGTTAATTTCGCCATTACGTTTAAATATGGCTTCGCAACTGGCTTTAAAGGACTCTGGGTGGCCTACCCTTTGCGATCCGCTATCATCTGAAGTGAAGTCAAGTGGAGCCGTGGACCTCAGTGGTCACCCAAAACCGGCCAATGAGGGTCACCTGAAAACCGGCCAACGATAAAGTCCGGGACATTGACTCTGACGAGAGGGCCTATAACCTCTGTCAGCATGAGCAATGTCTTGAGCGAAGAGAAGAAACAGCAAGTTATCGCACTGGGAAAGCTCGGATGGCCTCTGCGGCGCATTCGAGCAAGCCACCGGTGTGCGTCGAGAAACAGCAGGCGCTTACCTCAAGGCGGCCGGGATCAGAGTACGAGCGCCGGGCGGTTGGGGGCGACGAGCGCCGGCAATACCGGCCAATGAGGTGACCACCGACTCTTCTGAGTCAAAACCGGCCAACGAGGTGACCACCGACTTTGGCCCATCGATTTCACTTCCAACGGGCAATCAGGATCGGGTCACCAGTGCCTGCGAGCCATACCGCGAGCTCGAGCAGGGACTGGGTCGTGGTCGGAATGCCATGGCCATCTGGCAGGACCTTGTAACCCAGAACCGCATTGCAAACAATACGCATACCAGCGCAACTCAACCTAGAGCCTACCTACAGTCTACGAGGGGTATAATCCCTCCTCCTCCGCCACTGCTCAAAGAATGCAGTAAACATGCGGCTATTTGTTCTTTGCTACTACTTTTTGTCATGTTTACTCTGATTTCATACGGAACGGATCTGTCTTCGATGGGGAAGGAAAGAAACTCGATACCTCTGCTTTAGCAGCAACGACTTTCTTCGACGAGTCCCAGCTCCTGATTTTCGGCGGTCGTCAAGGCAGAAACGACTACGTCAATTCCTGCACGCTGCAACAAACTAATGTCATCTGGAAGCCAATCCTGCTCTCTTGGACGCGGTATTATCGCAAGGCGAACTCCGTCAGTTGATCCAGTAAGGATTCACAAGAGATTGTCCCACAAACTTGCCGTGCTGCGAGTGCAGCAACCGCTGATTCAGCGTCTCACTAGATAGCCAAACGCAGAGCCGCTATGGATTATCACGAACGTGACGAGATGCTTTCGCTTTGCTGCCCGGCATTTCATCACCTGTACGCGGCGGCTTTCCGCCGCGCCGTTTCATGAGCTTGTCAAAGGCCTTGAAATCTGCGCGCGCTTTACGGTCAGCAAAGAACTCCGCCGTTTGCAAAGCTGAAAGCTTTTCAGCCACTGCTGTGGCGACGAATTGGTTTATGCTCGTCCTATCTTCCTTGCTCTGTCGCTCCACCGCTCTCTTTAGCGAACGTGGCAACCGCAGAGGGTATGTCATCGTCTCCGTCCTTCCGCTAAGCGTCAAAATCGAGAAAAACTGAATCCATAAAAGCGGCCCGAAGATGGTTTCCCTTGGCCACCGCAAAATAAGCCGCTACAATCGCCCGAAGTCGTTACTCGCGGATACTTAGCCCGCTGAAGTGAACGCGGTGGCGTATCGGAGCGGCAATAGCCGTTCACCACTTTTCTTTGCTGTTGCTGTGCACCGGGCCGGCAACCATTTCGTGCATTCGGCGGCGCGATTCTCTCAGTCCGTGCGACTAGTTTTGCTACTACTTTCGGTCGATTTGCGGCTTTCGAAATCCGCATAAACGCTGGCGATTCAGGCAAATTCGAAACCGCTACTGATACGTGGAGTATAATGCCTCCTCCTCCGCCACTGTGAGTAAAACTACCTACAACTACGAGCTGCTATTTCCTCCTGTATACCTCGTTATTTGAGACTCGCCCCACCCCCGTTGCTGCTGTTACACAAACATTCGTTCGTGCCGGTGCCCTAAGATTTCTCACCCGCTAAGCGGTCATCCCCCACGCCGCTTCAGGAGCTTGCCAAAGGTATCTTGACACTGGTCAAAACTGCGTGGTATTACATATAGACAAAAGTAATGGAGATCACCATGGAGTCTGCGATTACGGTCAAGGGTCAGGCGACAATCCCGAAGGCTATTCGCGAGCATCTCCAGTTGAAACCGGGGGATCGGGTCAAGTTTTTTGTGCATCCCGATGGCAGCGTGGTTCTCTTGCCGAAACTCCCTGCGGCGGCTTTACGAGGTATGATCAAATCCAGACGTCGGCGGCCTGTGACAATCGGGGAGATGACGGATGCCGCTGCTGGAGGCGCCGCTGGCGTCGCGCCACGCGCTCGACGTCGATGATCGGGCTCGACACGAACATTCTCGTTCGCTATCTCACCCAAGACGACCCAATACAGTCGCCGAAGGCAAGGGAGATAATCGAGCGGCGGCTAACTGAGGAAAAGCCCGGCTTCGTCAGTATTATGGCGATGGTCGAGACCGTATGGGTCCTCGAGCGGGCCTACCGGTTGACACCCAGTGAAATCGTCGGCGCCATCGAACGCATGTTGCAAATCGATGTGCTCGTTGTGCAGAACGAGCAGGAGGTTTTCACCGGCATGATTGCCTTGAAGGACGGACAAGGCTCGTTCGCTGACGGCCTGATCGCGGCCCTGGGCGCCGCGAGGATGGGCTGTTCCTGTACGCTGACGTTCGACCGGGAGGCACTGCGGCTTCCGGGTTTCGAACTTCCCTAACGCACGCCCGAACCCAGTTCAGCTTAATACCCCCAATCAATCATCTCGCAGCATCCCGCAAATATGGCTCCCGTGCTGCATTTGCTACAAAGAATGACTCAATTCAGCAGCGATCCAAGGAAATTTGCAATCCCAAAACGCGGCCGTAGAAATCCAATATCTAAAAGTTGAAGTTGGCGTAATCCGGGCCTCTCATTTTATAACTTCACACCTCTCCGCTTGCGGTTAACGAGTGAATGCTCAGGAAACTGGGTATCGAAAGTACTATCGGGAATAGAACCAAATCCCTGCATCGACCGAGCCCTGGTTTATGTGTCTGGTCCGTTGTTGACTAGGCGAAGACAATTCCCGACTAGTTCTATTCCCCTCAACCAATGACCCTTGTACCGTTTTTGATACCGGGAAGGACGCCTCTCTCCAGCGTGTTCGACCTGTAAACGTTGGTAACTGGCCCCCTAGTAAGCGCGGACGGTTTTTTCTGGTGCTCGGAAACTGTTCCTTCGGCCAGTTGTGAGGGTTAGGCCGTAATGGTATTCATGACGAGAATAGCGGGTGTGTATCAATGAGCGGAAGACGCAACAGCAAGCCAGTAGCTGGAAAATCGCGCACTACAGGGTTCAGCATGATCGAACTCTTGGTGGTGGTAGCCATCGTTATGGTCGTTTCTGGTCTTGCCATTCCACAAATCACACGTACGTTGCGTACTTATCAAGTTTCTTCAGCCGCCTCCCAGATCGCTGACGCCATAAAATTCTCACGTTTTGAAGCCATTCGTCGTAACAGCCAGATGAGCTTCCTGGCATGGTGGTCGGGAGTAAGGTGGTCGGTAGGCACGGATAGTAATGCCGATACCATTTTACAGCTTTCGGAACGCCAGTACGAGATTACCGGAAACGTTACTCTGCTCACCGCTGCCGGCGTACCCACATCCGCCACTCTCCCGGCAGCTTTGAATGTGCCAGCAATCACTGTTCTATCCGGCGCCACCTCGGCAAAAGCAATCTTCTTCGATCCGCGAGGGGCCGTTAATTTTCCCGCAAGCGCCGGCGGTGTCCCTACCGTTTACGTGTTTTACGTCGGGCCGACCTCTCAGAGCACGCAGGACTATCGGGCAGTGGTGGTCATGCCTTCCGGCGCAGCCCAAGTGTGGGCCGGCAATGCCGGAAACGCCTGGCACCAAATAAGCTGATTCTTTAAGGAAATGCGAATGAATAAGTGCAATACGAATAACAGAAAGCGTCGGGGCCAACAGGGATTTACCCTGATTGAGTTGATGATTGCCATCGTTGTACTCGTGGTCGGGGTGGTGTCGGTGGCCCAACTGGTTCCCGCAGCGATTTTTCTTAACTCGCGCAACCGTTTTGACTCCAGCAGTCTTGTTTATGCGCAGCGGGAGATGGATCAGTTTGTGAATCAAGCGTTCATCCCGGCACCCTATACTTTCACCGACCAGCAGGGCAATCCCAACTGCAATGTGGGCGGCGGTACGGTTTTCGACGCTGTGGTAGGCAGTCCGGTCACGACCGTCGGAGGTCATGTGGCGATCAACTTCACCGGCGGGCAGGTCGCAGGATACAGCTACAAATACACCGATCCAACAGACCCTACAACTAACTATGACGTGCGCTGGGCAGTTATCAGTACAGGCACGGCTAATAATATCTATTCGCGGCGATTCATTATGGGAGTCCAAAAAAGCGGTGGAGATACTCCTCTGCCGCCGGTAACACTTGATACCACGGTGTCCCGATGAACCGCCCATTATTATCCCGTCGCGCCAGGCAAGCAGGATTCTCGATACTTGAACTTCTGCTCTCGTTGGCTCTCTTTGTCATCATCAGCGGCGCCGCGTTGAGCCTGTTGAACGGCGCTCAGAAGCGTTTCCAGACCGAGGGCCAGCTCCTCAGTTCATTTCAGGAGGGTCGGCTCGCTCTCGATATGATTGTGCGCGATGTCAACGATTCCGGCTATCCCGCGGCTAATCAGGTTCTGGCGGCCACTCCGGTAACAGGTTACGCCGTAACTCCCGTGGCATGGAGCCCCCCTTCACCAACTGCATGTGCGGTCGGCGTTTGCCTTTCGCCGAGCGGTTTCGATTTGATTCTGGAAGAGTTCAATCCTACAACCAACAGCATGCAATGGATTCGTTACCAACTTGTGGGAACCACCCTTTTGAGGGGCACGGTCGACAAAGTCGGTGG
>DATHGV010000200.1:0-3135 GCA_035490135.1 Candidatus Methylomirabilota bacterium | reverse complement strand
TGAAACGGGGTCGGCGCCATTCCGGCGATTTTGTTCCGCGAAGGTGACCAACAGAATCGCGTTTGCCACCGCGACGCCAATCGCCATGATGGTGCCCATGAAACTTTCGAGGTTCAGCGTTGTGCCCGTGATTAAGAGCATTAGGATGACCCCGATAAGTACAGCCGGGGCGCTAGAGATGACGATCAGAGCGAGCCGCAACGATTGAAAGTTCGCCGTGAGCAGCAGCAGAATTACAACTACCGCCAGCGCCAGACCGATAGTTAACTGAGCAAAGATTTGTTTAAGCGCGCTTACCTGTCCGCGTACCTGAGTCGTAACTCCACGAGGCGCCTGCCCTGCATTCGCTATAGCGCGATCAATCTCCTTGGCGGCTCGTGCAAAGTCGTTGTTGCCGACATTCGCGGAGGCGATGATCATCCACATGCCGTTCTGCCGGTCTAACTCTCCCGGCACGGTAGTCGATTGCACCTCGGCGACCTGGCTTAACAGCGGGTGCGTTCCTGTACTGCTATTTACGGGAATGGTTTGAATATCTTTCAGCGAAGTCATCGCGGGTTGAGGCACCTGCACTTGGACCTGGTAACTCACGCCGGATTTGGGATCACGCCAATAGTTGGGAGCAATAAAACGGCTCGAAGCGGTAGAAGAGACTACAGCCGCGCCTACATCATTCGCGGTTGCCCCGAGCTGGCCAGCCAGCACCCGGTCCACATGAACGTTTACTGTTGGATAGCGCAGCGGCTCTTCGAATTCGACATCTCGCAATTCTTTTACTTTTGCGAGTTCTTGCTGAACACGATTCGCATAACTCTGCACGTCGGCATACTGCGGCCCAGTGATGGCCACTTCCGCGGATGAAGGCGCGCCGAAGTTCAGGATTTGACTGATGAGATCTCCAGGGTCAAAAGAAAAATGCGTGCCTGGAAATTCCTGCGGTAATTTTTGCCTCAGGTTCTCTTCCAGGTCGTGCAGCGAAATTTTCGCGCCAGGATTTAGTCCGATGTTCATGATGGCCTGCTGCGGTCCACTGGTCCACAGGAACACCGTATTGATCGGGTATGAAGAAGGTTGTGTCCCGATATAGCCAAGGGTCAGATCGAGATTGCTTGCGCCTGCTTCGCGGGTGATTACGGCCAACACTTTCTGAACCAGGGCCTCGGTCACGGCCACGCGTGTGCCATCGGGCGCATCAATGCGTAAACGGAATTGCGTCGACGCTGAAGACGGGAAGATTTCCTCCGCCAATCTCGGCCCGAGCAGCACAATAATCAGCGCCGCCACCACGGCGTACGCACCCAGCAGCAATATGGGGAACTTCATGATGCGCTCCAGGGTTGCCTGGAAGCGTTTGCGAAAACGGTCAAAACGGGTTTCTTTGGGATGTTCTGCGTCGTTCGTTTCCTCCTTGAGGATCCAATTGGCCAGCACTGGCACTAGCGAGCTCGACAGTAAATACGACGCACCCATCGAGAAACCCACCGCAAGGGACAACGGTACAAACAGCGACTGCGACGGCCCGGTCATAAAGAAGGACGGAAGAAAAACGGCCAGCACGCTCAGCATCGCTAACAATCGGGGGATCGCAACTTCGCGGCTAGCCGCCAGAACCGCTTGCGCTTTTTTCTCTCCTTGTGCCAGGTGCACATGGATATTTTCCATCAGCACCGTGCCTTCATCGACGAGCACCCCCACGGCGAGCGCCAGGCCGCCGAGAGTCATAATGTTGATCGTCTGCCCAGTGAGTCGCAGCAAAACCACCGCCGTCAGCAGTGCAAATGGAATTGTGATGACCACGATGAGGGAACTCCGCCAGTCCCCCAGGAAGAACAAAATCATCAGACCTGTGAGCGCCGCCCCGATCAACCCTTCGCGCAGCACCGAGAGAAGCGCAGCGCGCACATACTGCGACTGGTCAAATTCGTAGGTAATCTTGATGTCTTGTGGAATGAGTGACTGAAAACGCTCGATATTCTGGCGCACTTCATCGACAACCGTGATCGTGGAAGCATCCGGCCGCTTGGTTACTGGAATGTAGACTGTACGCTGACCGTTCAGCAGCGCATAGCCAGCGAGAACATCCGAGGTGTCCTTCACGCTGCCGACGTCGCGTACATAGACGGAAGCCCCTGTACCCGGACGCAATGGAATATTCAGAAGGTCATCGATCTGCGTCACGGTGGAATCCGTTGTGACCATGGCATTCGTCGAGCCCAGGTCGACATTTCCTGCCGGCTGAATACTATTTCCGGTCGTCAGAGCCTGCACTACGCTGTCCGGTGACAGCCCATAGGCATGCAGTTTTTGCGGGTCAACGTTGATCACGATCGTTCGCTGGTTACCCCCAAAGGGTGGCGGCGAGGAGACACCTGGCAATGTTGCGAATACCGGACGAACCCGATTCAGCGCCAAGTCCTGTAATTCAGACAACGTACGTGATGGACTTGAAAAGACTAGATAGCCCACTGGCAAAGTCCCAGCGTCGAAACGAATCACAAAGGGTGAGACCGTTCCCGGAGGCATGAAAGCGCGCGCACGATTGACGTAGGACACTGTCTGCGCCAGCGCTTCGTTCATGTTCGTGCCGGCATGAAAACTCAGCCGCAGCAAAGCTGTACTCTGAATAGACTTTGCCTCCACGCTCTCAATTCCATTGATGTATAGGAAGTGATACTCGTAGTAGTAGGAGAGAAACCCTTCCATTTGTTGTGGACTCATGCCGCCGTAAGGTTGCGCGACATAAATAACTGGCAGGTCCAGCGTCGGAAAGATGTCGATGCGCGTTCGCATAACGGCCAGGATCGACGAAAGCGCAATGGCCGCCACGATGACCATGATTGTGATTGGACGCCGTAGCGCTAGCCGAATTAGCCACATGGCGCTATGGGCCTCCTTGCGTCTTCTGGTGCAGAAACTGCAAAAACGGCGCGAGATCCCCTTGCGACGCGGCGACCGAAGCCAAGTTTTGCCAAACGGCCAGCCAGGCAAGAGCGTCATCAGTTTCTGCCTGCACGAGTAGGCTTTGCGCGTCCGCTACATCGATCAAAGTTGCCAACCCTGCTTGGTAACGCGAACGTTGCTGAGTCTCGGTCGTCCGCGCAGCATCCAGTTCCACAGGAGTGTTCTCCGCGACCT
>DATHGV010000199.1:0-15168 GCA_035490135.1 Candidatus Methylomirabilota bacterium | reverse complement strand
GAACAAGCTCGCCTGGGCGCTGTTGGCAATGACCTGACCAGTGATCTCGTTAGAATCTACGAGGAAATCTATGCAGAGACCCAAAGGATTCTCACTCTGCAGGTAGAGGCCGGGAAACTCGACCGCGATCTGCGCGTTGCTCAATCTCAACAGCAGCAGGGCATCGGGCCACCACTGACCACGATTGACGCGGAGGTGGCACTTATCGATAAGCAGGAGGAACAGGACGTACACCGATCGAGGCTACTCCTGCTTTACGCTGATATGCAGAAGGCGATGGGCGGCACGTGGAAGTGGCTTCGATGAAGCAGTCGCAGCGGATTGTCAAAAACGCAGTCTTTGGTATCGGCGCCGCTGTAATTGGTGGTCTCCTCTACCTGGCCACCATCCTCACAATCGCCCATTCGGTTAGCGTCGCTGACTTTGGCAAGTATTCCTTCGTCCTGGCCTTCGCCATGTTCGTGAGCAATGTCGCCGATTCCGGGTTGCCCCGCATGGTCATCCGCGAGATCGCAAAAGATCGCGAGCGACTCGTTCCGGTAGTAGGCGCCGCAGCCTCACTTATCTGGGTCATTTCAGGAATTATGTGTCTCCTGGTTGCGCTGGTGGTGCCGTTTTTTCATTTGGGAACAGATGTGAAAATATCCGCCCTGGGCATGAGTATTGCCACCATGGCATCCTTTCACGCCTCTGGCTACAGCGCCGTGCTGCGCGCGTTTGAAGATAATGAGCTTAACTACCTCGGCTTTGTTTTGCACAAGCTTCTTCTGCTCGGTCTTGTATTTGCAATCGTAAAGCTACATTTCGGATTGGTTGGCTTTGTTGCCGCCCATCTCGCGTCGAACCTGCTACTTTGGTACTTCTACCATCTCTTGGTAACCCACCTATATGCGCCCGTGCCGCTGCGCATCGACGTGCCGCTCTGGAAGGCTCTTCTTTTTTCTGCTCTACCCATGGGCGGCGGCGTCATGCTTCGTTCGCTTGCCCTCCAGCTCGACATCCTTGTCCTTACCTGGATGACAAGTCTCACCGCAGTCGGATTATTTAGCGGACCTTATAGACTCAGTATGGCTATGCGCGTGATCCCACAAACTCTTTCCCTGCCACTCTTCCCCCTTTACTCGCGCACGGCACACTTCTCGCCGCAGCGATTTACCGAGGCTTACCAATGGAGCGTTAAATTTTTTGCACTGATTAGCTTTCCCATGGCGGCGTTCTTCGTGGCATGGTCTAAGCCAATTCTACAGCTAGCACTCGGGACAAGGTATTTGGCCGCAATCCCAGCGATGCAGCTTCTCGGTATCGGCTTGGTCCCCTTCTTTCTTTCTACCTTGTTTCAATACCTTTTCGCCGCGCTGGACCAGCAGAAGCGTTTTCTTGCCAGTACCTGCGTCGGCTCAGGTTTGCGACTGTTGCTCCTTTTGATCCTAATACCGATCTTTGGATTTGTCGGGCCGGCGATTGCGTTTGTTTGTAGCGAAACGCTAGTCGTGGCCATTTGGATGATTCAGCTGGCGCGACTCGGCTTTGACGCACGACCGCTCGATATACTCTGGCGTCCACTGGTCGGGGCGGTGGCGATGGCCCTGGTACTTGTTGTAGGCCGTGGCATGCCGATTCCCTGGCAGATCGGCACAGCGATGCTCGCGTCGACTGTTTATGTCGCGGTCTTATTCTCCCTTCGAACGTTTTCTATCGAAGAGATCCGTCATGCACGGGAGGGGCTTGGATTTCTCTCCCCCTTTGTAGAGTCCTGGACTAAGAAACTTAAACGCAACACGTGAAGATAGGGAAGAGGGTGGAATTATGGGCAGGGGTGGGCGCTACCATTTGGGCAACGTATTGGCTTCTGTTTGTAGGTAGTTTTTTGGTATTTGGTTCGGCTATTCTCAAATGGGTTAACTTTCCTTTCAGCCATCATCCCTACGGTTTGCAGCTGCCCCTGCTGGGAAACATCGAGCTACTTCCTCACCTTTCTCTTCTCTCTTACGGAGTGCTCGGGGCCTGTGTTTTAGCGACCGGTCTTGCCTTGCTTCGGCGTTCCGACACCTTCCTCGCGGTTGCGGCCGCCATCCTCATTGCCTTTTGGGTGGCGGCGCCATGCCAGATCGCCTTTCAACAGCCTGCTTTGCTTCGTCGCCTGAATGCGGAGACTCAAGATCTTCCGACGATCAGGGGTTTTACAAAGACTTATCTTCCCGTAAATTATGGTCCCGCTGAAGAGTACTCGAAGCACTTCGAGTTGGACACCGTTTGGGACCGTTTTGTCGCTGCCTATTCTTTTCTTGGACTTGGATGGTATTGTTTTGGAATAGGATCGTTCTTGATTGCTACATATTCGATAAGGCGCCTGCGTGGCGAGCGAGGAATGACGGTCCTGGCACTAGGCGGTATTCCAATAGGCGTGCTTATCATTTTCCTAACGCCGCCAGTTATCGGGCAGCATTACTTCATCAGTGCCTGCACCGCGCAGGCCCAGGGGAATAATGAAAAGGCCATCACGTATTATCGCAAAGCCATGTGGTGGGATCGGTGGCGTAGGCAAGATATCAATATCTACGCAACTATTGGAGATCTCGAAAGGCTGTCAGGTTCAGGTGAGGATTCGCCCGAGAGGCATATGAGCAGGGCCCAGGAATTTAGGGAGGCAAGAGAATACGAGTCGGCGGTCTTTGAGCTTAGCCGGGCCGCAGCGTGGGGCGGTGCAGTCGCCATAGCTGCGCGATGTGAGTCTGCGCGCACTCGGGTGGATTTTGGCATTGCCCTCTACAATGCTGGAGGTATCGGGGCTGCTGTGACCCAGTGGCAGCAGGCGCTTGCCGAAGACCCGGTGCAGCAGCAAGACCTCGCCTTCCTGATCGCGAGGGGAAATTATGATCTCGGCCGTTATCAAGCGTCGCTCGACGCTCTCAATGCAATTCTTAAGGCGAGCGATGATAAGCCATTGTTAGCCAATGCTTACTCCCTTGCAGGAAATTGTTACATGAAGCTTGGCCGGGATGCCGATGCCCGGAGGTCTTACAACCTATCCCTCAAAGAGGATATACTTGTAAATTTCTGGGCGATGAGTGCGTTAGCCGGGGACTGATGCTATGCCGACCTTCTTGCGGCCACTGCGAGATCTACCGCCACGCGCGCGACGGTGGTCATTGGTTTTGGTGCTGCTGTGCGGGGCATTGCTTGGCTTCTTCATACTTCGCGCCTTTGCGTGGCCGCTGTATCGGCAATACCAATTGGACTTCGGAGCTGCCCAATGGATAGAACCAGCCGAGTTTGCCCCGGTAGCTTACTTTCGCCGCGAGATTTTTTTAAATGCTGAACCCGAGCAGGCTTGGCTGGAAGTCGCAGCAACGGACTCTTTCAAAATTATTATCAATGACAGCACAGTCGGCACCGAAACCAGTCTGAAGACGCGGGTAGCACAAATTTATGACGTCAAAAGATTTCTAAAGCCTGGGACAAACGTCATTGCGATCTCGGTTGTTCGGAATTCCTACCCAGGTTCCGCACAGCTTCTTGTTTGCGGCGGCTTTAAAGAACCTGGCGGAAAGACCGGCTCATTTATTTCGGACGAACAGTGGAGAGTTACTCCAAGGACCGGGATCGTACAGGGTACAGAGGAATGGGTCTCTCCCCTGGTGCAGGAGCAGGTTTGGCCGAACGCGCGGCGCGCCACAATTACGGAACATCCAGTCCACATAACCTGGGTGGAAAGAAACCCGCTTTTGCTTCAACTCCCGCCATCTGGCAAGTGGATTGTGGCCGAAGACGCCCGGCGAGAAGCAGTCTTTTCCGCCTCCGTAAATGCGGAAAAAGCTCGTCCGGAGACATGGATCCAAGTGGCGAGTTCAGGAAGCCTCGACCTTCTCGTGAATGGCAAACTCATCACCAGCATGGCCACTTCCCCGCTCGAAGAGCCAAAGACGCCGGGTTTACCCAGGCTGACGAGGGAACCTTCGGAGAAGGAGAAGGTCGAAATGACAACTCCACCGCCCGCAGTCGTTAGTCCGCCGCAGAACGCCAAACCTCCGCCTTCTCCCAGTCCGTCTGCGAGTCCTAGCGCAACCGCCACACCCGCGCATTCGGCAAGTACCTCCGGATCGATGGCTACTTCGTCGCAGAAGCCGACTCTTGACGCCTATGACATCAGCTACTGGATCAAAAAAGGCCCGAACACAATCGTCGCGACGGTGCGCAATACCCAGGGACCAGCCAGATTTCTCGCAAGCGGCTTCATAGTTCGAAAGGATGGCAGCATTCAACAATTCGAGACCAATTCGGACTGGCGAGTGAGCGATCATCAAGGCGCGCAAAAGGGGCGCGCTGTGGAAGCCGGTAGCAATGGATCCGCGCCGTGGGGTTACCTTACCCAAGAGTTGCACAGCCCGGTTAATCTTTCCGACTTCGATGTTGTTGCCAAACCTGTAGTAGTGATTTTGTTGACGATC
This sequence comes from Candidatus Methylomirabilota bacterium, assembly GCA_035490135.1. Lineage (GTDB taxonomy): Bacteria > Acidobacteriota > Terriglobia > Acidiferrales > UBA7541 > Acidiferrum. The sequence continues at coordinate 10,720 of DATHGV010000199.1, read as the reverse complement.
GTCGGAACCATCGCCATGTGGCTACTGGCCTCACGCTTTGTCGCTGCGAAGACACACGAGGCGCTTCGATATGCTCTCGCTCGTGATGCGCTATTTCACGCCCCAATCACCGGCGGCCTGCTCTTCTTGCTCCTCCCAAGGTACGACTTTCGTTTTCCAATAGACTGGCCGTTCCAACCAAGATTTGTTGTGCTGGCAATTGTCGCCCTTTTAGGAGTTCGGTTGCTTCACTTCGTTCCGCGCCGGCGAATAACAGCAGATCTCAGCGCACAGATTCGGCGGCTCAAAAATGCCGTGTCTGCCGAGGCGCTGCCTTATCTACTGCTGGCAATGATCATAGGGTTGGGCTTCGCATTCCGTTATCATGATTTCGGCGTCATGTCGTTCGACCATGACGAGTACGGAGAGGTTCAGAAATCGAAGGGGATCTGGGAACTTGGTTTCCCATTTAACAGGGTTACGGGAAGGATCAGACCGGCCACTACCTATGAGTTGATTCCCTATCCGATGGCTGTTACGAGCCGGCTTTTTGGCGAGTCGGAGTGGTCGATCCGGCTGCCGGCTGTCATTATGGGCACACTTTGCATCGGGATCATCGCGCTGATGGGCCGCCGGCTTTTCAATTGGAGGACCGGCTTGATCGCCGCATTCATCTACGCCTGCCTTCCACTGGATATCCGGTGGGCGCAGAATGCCTTTCATCCGCAGCAATGCCAGTTCATGGCCATGCTCACCTTCTGGTTCTTTTATGAAGGGATCAGAGTTCGGCCGTTCTGTCACAAATATCTGACAGCCGCGACGGTAACCTTTTGCGCATCTTATCTTTCATGGGAAGGAAGCGCATTCATTCTGCCCGCTTTATTCCTTGCCTTGCTCGTTGTGCGCTGGGGCGAATGGTGGTGGCTAAAAGAATTCCATCTCTACCGCTGTGTTTTCTTTATGGCTACCTTGGTGATCGCGCAGTTCTCCTGGCGCACGCTCGTTTCATTGCCCTATTTGCAGATAGGTACTGGCGTTAATGATCTCGCCGGTCCTTCCCTCTTTTTTCTAAAGTATGGCTGGCGGCCAATGTTTTACGTCGACCATCTGTTGTTGGCGGAGAACCACGTGTTTTTCACCCTCATGACTGTCGCAGGAATCCCATTCTGCTGGCGTCAACCCGCTTTCCGCTACGTTGTTACTCTAATCGGCGCTCTGCTTTTCTGCCACACGAACTTAATTGCGGCTCTCTCCACGCGCTACTGTATCTATTATCAGCCGCTTCTTATTCTCTCCGGAGTAGCTGCGGCTGTTATGCTCTACGATCGGCTGTTATTGTTTGCCGAGCGCGAATCTAACTCCACGGTTGCTCGCAGCTTTGCGCATACCACCGGCGTAGCGATGCTCTTTCTGCTATTCGTTCAAAGTAATGAGTGGTTGATGAAACTTTATTCACTCTCGAGTCCGAACGCCAGTCCTGCGCTGATGACACGTCTAAACACCTATCGTTACGATCACCGCGGCGCCGCGGAATACGTGAGAAGCCATCTCCAGCCAGGTGATATCATCATCGCGGGTATCCCACACGTCTTCGAACACTACGCCGGGATACGGGGGGATTACTTTTTGGATACCATTTTAATGAAGAAAATAATTTACAACGCCAAATTTGCGGAACCACGCTTTATGGACAGGTTTCGTGGCTATGCTGCGATTCGTAGTTTAAAGGAACTGCGAGAAGCGATCAGTCGGGGACGGCGCACCTGGATTGTTTTCGTTCCTTACGGAGGGTTCGGGCACTTGAGCAGCCCGGAGGCGCGTGTATACCTGAATGAACACGCCAAGGTTGTTTTTGAGTCTTACCGCGGCAAAGTCCTGCTGATTGGCGGAGAAAACCAGTCAGTAAACCCGACTGCAGGCTACAACGCTAAATAGGTTGGTTGGTCGCCTTCCGCGCAGCTGCGCCGATCGAAAAGAGCCTCTGGCGCAAAGGATCGCGGATTCGCCCTGTAGGCACTTCAGCACCACAATCGAAGTGAGGAAAATCTGCAACCCGAGAGTAACAACTGCTAACAAGCGACTTTAAAGGCCTGTTATACATCAGGCGTCAGCACGGCGTCGTGTCGGCCACGCCTGCCCCTTCCCCGGTGGTGGCCGCGGCTTTGCTCTTGATAACGACCTTCGGCGACGAGCTTCTTTTTGTAAGCATCGTAGCCGAGTCGCTTCGCTTCCTCCCACGCTTTGGCTACCTCGCCCGATGTTTCCGCGCTGAGACCGTCGCCGTGCCACAGCTCCCAATATTCCCCGTCGGCATGAACAACGTTGAGGACGGCCATTTGGATAGAGCCCATTCTTTCGCCACCATGGCCAAAACCAGCCAGACTTTGAAAGCCGTGATGGAGGCGGTCGCGATACTTCAGGACAAGATCATAACTCATCCTACCGGTGTCTTCCCTGCGCCCAGTGAGTTGGCAATTCTGAATCGTGAACTGCTCCGGATGTTTGCTCACCCCGTAATCGATGATGCGTTCAAAAAACGTCGAAGGCAGATCTAATACCTGAGATAAATGAAGGGATATTTGCTGTTTTGGAAACGCTTTGGCCCACTCATCGGTATACTTCTTGTAGACGTCGAGAAGCTTGGTTCCGTAATCCCCCATCGCACTCCATTTCGCGCGATCCTCAGGAGTCTTTGGCAAATGCATTTCTTTGCTCATAAAATTCGCGCAAGTGAGCACCACGCCCACGCACAAAGGATCGGCGGCATAGCGTTCGCCTAGTTGAGCAATTACGCGCGAGAAATTCCGTTGATAGATCGGATCCCACGGGACTGGGACACTTACTGTCTCGCCAAAGTTAGGGCGGTGGGGATTCGTGACGCTCGTCTGCAAGGACTGGGCGCCCTGTCGGAAAACGTAAGCCGGTGTATCAATTCCAGGTTTGAGAGCGAGCTCATACTTCATTCCGATGCGGTGAAGCACTGCCACCGTTTTATCGATTGAACTAAAGTCCGGCTTGCCAGGTTCGGTCTCGATTTCTTTCCAGCCAACGGTGAGGCAGACGCCGGCTAAATGTGGATTTCCGCGGATCGCGGCTTCAAAGCCGGTCAGATTCGCTACGCTTTCGGAAATTTTTTGTGTGACCCATAGGCCTGTGCGCATCGGCGGCTCCCGCTCGGCAAAGACCTGATCCGTAGCTGCAATGGCGAGACAGCAAAGACACGCTCGTAGAGTCTTGCCAGCCTTTCGTCGTCTCATGCCGTATAACCGAAGCGCTCCAAATCGGAGCGCATATCAGCGCCTAACTCGCCAGCCTCTGGCCCGCCTGCTCGCCGCCAACGCCCGATATTACCTCGATCACGAATTCCTTCGATCAACGGGCCGACGTTCATCTTCCGTGCGTCGAGAAATTCCACGAGCCGTGTGACGGTTTCGGCCGGTTTCTGGCACAGGTCTTCGTAGCGGATCATGTGATAGCGATCGCCAAGATAACGTTCGCCGAACTCCACCGCCCGTTTGTTCCCCACCCGCCACAATTCAAGTTGTGCCGCCAGCGGATTCTGCCACCACTCGGGACCGAGAAACCACTGGCCGTGACTCCTGAGGAAATATCTGTTTTCCGATAACATCATGTCGCGGGCGTCGCGGATCATGTGAATGAATTTCATTTCCGGGAACCGATCGACCAGGAACGGAAGCAACCACATGGTGCGCGGATTTTTCCATCCCCACGGAGCGTCCCATGAGGGGATGCCGCGTCTGTGCACCTGTACCATCCGGTCGAAGTCGCTCGTGGCCTTACTCAGCGTGCGGCTATCGACGTTTGGAAAATCGTGCAGCCTTTTGAGCCACTTGGTCAAGAACCAGGCCATCGGCAGAGAATCTTCATTGCGCGAATCCACCCGCTGACCCATAAACCAACCAGCTTTCCGGAGCACTTGAGCCAGGATCCGCGTGCCCGAGCCTCCAACTGCTCCGATCACCACTGGCGGAACTCTAATCTGGCCGAGAGCGGGATCGCTGCGGGCCAACGCGAGGGAAAAGCGATCGAGCTTTAGCCGAATTTGCTCAAGCCGCGACTGTGGACGCCGGCTGATGCTCAAAAGCAGACGCAGCTGCTCGAAAGAACTACGCCATTTTGAACTCGGCACGTTGAAGTATCCCTGCGTCGTCATTCCGGTCAAGAAAGTTTTAAGTCAGCTAGCGACTTCTAATATTTCCGCCTAGCCCGGGAGACAAACAACTATTAAAGTCTAGAACGTTGTTCCGCGCATGATTGATCGCCGTGAAAGCTTCCACCGTCGCTAGGCGACCTCGCATAGGATCACTATGATGAAGCATTCGATCCACTCTGCGATTACACCCTCGCCTGTCTTCGATTGCGACTTCGTCCGGGCTGCCCAGCTACGCGTCGCGGAGATACACGCCAGCGCGGCCCATCCCGTGGAGTCGCCCACCCTGCTGGAGTTGGAACAAGCCTTAGGGGAGCGGGTACAAAAATGCGAACTGTGGGCGCAGAATTGGCGGAACCGTGTTTATCGAATCGAGCTGGCAAGGGGCCGTGCTGCCCTCGCCAAACAAGCAGTCAGAGGGACTGAGGCCATGGTTCAACACCAATACAACCAGTTGGAACAGCTATCGAAGTTGGACATTCCCGGAATGCGAGTGCCAAAGGCGCTGGCTTTCTTGCGCCCCAAGCGGGTCTACGTGATGGAGTTTGCCCCGGGGAAAACAATCGAGTCGCTGCTTTGGAATCGAAATCGGCGGGCCGACCTGCTGCTGGCCTGCGAGCTCGCGGGAAAAATTCTCGCGCGAATGCATATTCTGCGCACGGAGAAGATCTCGCCGATGCCGGTCGAGCCATTGGCGCGCGATCTGGCTGCGGCTCCCTGGCATCTTTCATCACGGGAACAAAAGATTCAGCAATTGGCGCTTAAAACTTTTGCTCGAGCCGAATTGCGCATTGGCGAGATTTACTACGATTACAAGCCAGCCAATCTGCTGTTCGACAACAATGAGTTATTTCTAGTTGACCCTCCAGATACGGTACGGCAAGGCGCGCATTTGAGGGATTTTGCGGCTTTCCAAAGTTCGATGCGACGCCACTTATGGAGGCTCAGCTTGCGGCGACCGTTCGATCGGCGGCGTGCGGGCATTCGCCAAGGCATGGCCGCCTTTGAGCGCGGCTACCTCGCGAATGTCGGCACGCCGTATCCTGAGCCCGGGTTGTTTGCATTTGTTGTGCAGTTTTTCGAGCTGCAGCGAACGGCGGTGTTAATGACGATGCAGAAGGGGAAGATTAATATGGCGCGTCAGGTGATGCCCACTTCTAGCGCCGTGCGCGTTGGTGATTCTTTAGCAAATCGCATTACGCTGCCTTTGTTGGAAATGGAAAAACGCTGGCTCTTTCGTCAACTCGCCCATGAGCTGCCGATGTGACGAACAGCCAATTTTTGCACGCCGCAAATCGTCCGATATTCCATGTCATATCGTAGACACGGTCGGCCAAAACTTCTTGAACGATCCAAGTCCTCGCTCCGAATTTAGAGTAGCTAATCTCTCCCTGATTGCGTCCGCGTTTCTGCGCAGGCCTTCTTCAAAGAGCTTCTTGGCAAAGTCATAAAGCTCGATGTCGAAGCGATTGTCCTCGCGGATCACATTAATCACATTCGGTTCGATCGAGGGACGAATCTTCGCAACCTCACGATTTTCATAAAAAGGAACTTTCCATCCGAACGATGCCATCATGAGCAATAAGCTCTCTTGAAATCGTTCGCGCAATCCGACGACACGAAATGCTACCTAATGATTATTTTTATTCGTGACAATCGCGTTACATTTGCGTTAGGTGTTATGAAGCGTTTTTTCACTAGGGTTGGGAAAACACCACGGATCGGCTATTTTCATGACAACGTCCATCCAGGCGGTGAACGTCTCGCCCGCAATCGATTGCGGCTACGTTCACGCCGCTCGTCGACGGCTCGATGAGGTGCGGCCGAGCGAGGCGGTTCTGCTGGAGCCACCGACACTCTCCGAGTTAGAGGAGGCGCTAGGCGAGCGAGTGCAGAGGTGCGAACTTTGGGAAGGGAATTGGCGGAACCGGGTTTATCGACTGGAGCTCGCGAGAGGGGGTGCTGCGGTCGCGAAACAAATGATTATTGGGACGGACGCGAAATTCCAATGTGAATACGATCAGCTAGGAAGACTCGCTAGGTTGCAAATTCCTGGATTGCGCGTGCCAGAGGTGCTCGCTTTGCTCCCGGCCAAGCGTACTTACGTCATGGATCTCGCGCCCGGGAAAACAATCCCGGCGCTGGCGTGGGATCGCAAACACTCAGACGACCTACTCAAGGCATGTGAACTTGCGGGAAAGATCCTGGCAGGGATCCATCTGGCGTGGACGCAAAAGATCTGCTCGATGCCCGTCGAATCGCTTGCGCGCGACCTGGCTGCGACTCCGTGGCGCCTCTCCTCCCGCGAAGAAGAGATTCTTCAATCAGCATTTGAAGGTCTTGCTCGCGCAGAAGTGCGCATGGGGCAGGTTTATTACGATTACAAGCCAGCAAATTTTTTGTTTGAAGATGACGAGTTATTTCTGATCGATCCTCCTGGAGTGTTACGGCAAGGCGTGCAGCTCTGGGATTTTTCGATCTTCCGCAGCTTCATGCGGCGCGAACTGTGGAGGTTCAGCTTGCGGCGACCGTTTGATCGGCGGCGGGCGGGCATTCGCCAGGCCATGGCCGCCTTTGAGCACGGCTATCTCGCGAATGTCGGCCCTCCGTATCCTGAGCCCGGTTTGTTCGCATCTGCCGTGCGGTTTTTCGAGCTGCAGCGAACGGCGGTGTTAATGGCATTGCAAAAAGGGAAGGTAGATGCGGCACGCCAGAAAATGCCGATCGCCGGCCACGCACGGCTTGGCAATCCTCTGGCCAACCGAATCACACTGCCTTTACTGGAGATCGAAAAGCGGTGGCTTTTTCGACAACTCGCCCGTGAGCTGCCCCGATGATCATCGTGGAGCGGATCTGTGTGGCCCGCTTTCACATTTAAAGTTTAAGTCTAGCGGATTTCTACCGGATTAGATAGAATCGCCATGAAGTTGTGTCGATGAGGGCGATCAGTCGTGAGAAGTTTTCGCGAGGGCTGGACAAATCGCGCACCATTAACTTTGTGAAAGATTCGCTCCAGCCCGCCACTGCGCCGCACGCGTTCGATTTCGGGTACATCCAAGATGCGCGCCAACGTATCGAAGCGACGCGCAGCAGCGAGATCGATCCCGTGGAGCCGCCGACCGTGGGGGAATTGGGCAAAGCGTTGGGCGAACCGGTGCAAAATTTCCACCTGTTCGCAAAAAATTGGAGGAACCGGATTTATCGAATTGAACTTGTGAGCGGTCATGTCGCATTGGCGAAACAGGTGATCGTGGGTACCGACGAGATGCTCCGATACCAATACGACCAGTTGCAAGCGCTGGCGAGGTTTCAAATTCCCGGCTTGCGCGAGCCGCGGGGCCTGGGCATTCTTCCGCAGAAGCGGGTCTATTTAATGGAATTGGCCCAAGGTAAGCCGATCTCGCACCTGATCTGGAATCAAACTAGCGAAGGCGACCTGCTTCCGGCATGCGAGCTCGCCGGAAAAATCATTGCGCAACTTCAAATCGCCCGCACGGAAAAAATCGCTCCGATGCCCGTGGAGTCGCTCGCGCGCGATTTCGAGACGGCCCCGTGGCACCTTTCATCTCGCGAAGAAAATGTCCTTCAAGCGGTCCTTGAAACTGTGGCTCAGCTGCAAGTCAGCATGGGCCGGGTTTACGGTGATTACACAGCGGAGAATCTGTTGTTCAGCAATAATGAGCTCTTTCTGGTGGATCCGCCCGGTAGGTTGCGGCAGGGCGCGCATCTTTGGGACTTTGCCGTTTTCCGCAGTTCTATGCGACGCCACTTATGGAATTTCACCCTACGGCGACCGTTCGATCGAAGGCGTGCAATCATCACCCAAAGTCTGGCTGCCTTCGACCGCAGCTATCTTGCCAGCTTAACCGAGCGACCTCGTGAACCTGCGCTCTTCGCACTGGCGGCGAGGCTTTTTGAATTGCAGCGCACCGCCGTTTCAATGACATTGCGAAAAGGGAAGGTCGATTTGGCGCGCCAGAAGCTGCCCATCGCGCGCGATAAAAATCTTGGCGATTCTCTGGCGGCGCGCATAACGCCGCTTTTGCTTGAGATCGAAAAGCGATGGCTCTTCCGACAACTCGCCCGCGAACTGCCCTAACGCGGTTTTCCCACGCGACTTTGTGAACGCAGAAACGCATCGAATACTGCCACAGGAGAAATCTCATTAATGCACCTACGGCCTGTCCGGCAAACACCACTTTAGTAACAAGTAATAATCGCACGGATTAGGTGGCTCCACAATCTCTCCGCGGCGTAAAGCTCAAATTCATAGCGATTAAAAATGTTGTTCAGCAAACGCCTAAGACCGACGATCCGCCGAGCGTTCCTCGGGGAAATCTCGTGGCTGGTTCGTTAGTTCTTACGCCAAGTTCCAAGCCGCTGCCGCTGAATGACTATCGGCAATGATGGCGTTATCAACAAGGCGCGAACTGGCGTCATTCCGAGGGGCCGGACAGTAACATCAAACGATGATCGAAATATCCCTCCTGCCAGATGACGCGATTGATTCGCGCATGAAAACGCTTCCAATCTCTGATGACTGCGCTCATCGATTCATTGCGCGCGAAAGATAGCAGCGCGTGCAAATAATCAGGCATCAAAAGAAAAAGCGTGATATGCCAGCGCTTCCTGGCTTCATAGAACTTTGCGGAATCGAAAATTGCTTGCGCCAACGCCGGATCTGTTAACGGCCTTTGTTCCTTCTCGCGATCAAGGGCGATGCGGATGTGAAAGAGCGCGCCTGGTTCAACCCAATGCGGCACAGTGTGGTGCAACCGCTGCGGGAACCCTCGATAAATTTTCATTCCGATGAGGCTAACCGGCGAGTCTAGCCGGCGAAGCGATGTCCGAGTAAATATTGCGCCTTCGGCGATTGTTTTGGCATCGTCTTCGGAGAAGCCGATCCACCAAGTGCGCGGGTGGAACGCGTTGTCCTCAACGCGTTGTTAAATTAAATGCGGCCTTGCCGCCTCACTGTCGATGCGCGGGTGCGCTCCCCTCGAATTTTATCCGCCCGCGACACGGATCGCTTTGAACGTGCCACTCTTCGAAGGTCCGTCTCCGACGAGGGGGGAGAATTCCACTTCGCCCGTTATCAAGCTCTCTGTTTCAAACTTTCCTTTGCACACCAATGTTCTCGCGTCGCGTCCGACGTTGCCGATTGGAAATTCGATAGGGCCAGAAAACGTCACGGAATTTCCGTCGGCCGCAGTCCACTTTACCCCCGAAGGCTTGGCGGGCTCCCAGAACTTAGCCCCTGGATCGAGTAACAGGAAAGAGCCTTTTCCGGCGCCTTGAGCGTCAAAGCGCAATGAATGGCGGTTCCCATTAGCGAAGGTGATCTCCACGTTCCATCTGCCGATCAGGTTTGGAGACTGTGCCTCAGCTTGGGCGGCGCAGCCTGTGTGCGCGATTAACATTAGAATCAATGCCTGTGTTGCTTTCACGTTTTCGCCTAAGCCCAATCTGCTTTCCGCGCAAGGTGAAAGCGTTTTTAGAACTTTGAACTGTCCAACCACGAATGGACACAAATACGTTTGTGTTCTCATCAGTTTAGCTGGGCAATCCGTGGTTAATTTTCAAACGGCACCAGGAGGAGCGTGGATTATACCGATAACACGGATGAGCCGACCTTCCCTTGCGAGGCGAATGATCTGAATAACAAGAATAACGAAGGAATCACGAAAGGTACGCCTTTTTGACGAATTACGTGGGCTCGCCCAACGTGTTAACCGTCCTGTCGCGCCCTGGTCCTTGGGCGAAGGCGGATCAATAGTTCAACTCCAAAAGTAGCATTCGGCGCTACAAAAAAACGCGGCGCCACCCGCGCGTGGCATCGCGTTGGTTAACTTTCATTTCGGCGCGCCTCCATTCGACCCGTTCGACTGCGCTCAGGGCAAGCTTTCGCTCAGGGTAAGCTTGGTCGGAGCCCTGCCAAAATTCGTTACAAGGGCGGGCCACCAAACCGCACCGTGACTTCATTGGAGCAGTTGGTAGTCCCCGCGTCGCATACCTTATAGGTGTAACGCACGTTGCCTCCTCGGACACCGATGAAGTCCTTATACGCCCCATTGTTGGGCACTGTCGCGATCACTACTCCATCACGGTAGATGTCGATATTGGCCGCATTCGACCCGCTCCAGGAGAGATCCACCGTGTGCCTGCCCTGCACCCTGCGCCCTGAGGCCGTCAGCGTGATCCCGCCTGGCGTCGGAGTCGGGGATGGTGTCACCGTTGGTGTTGCCGTCGGCGTAGGCGTCGAGGTCGGGGTCGGGGTCGCAGTTGGCGTCGGAGACGAGCAGGCTAGAAGGCCATGCGCGTATGCAATCACGCCGGCCAATTGCTGGTTTGTGATGTCGTCTTGATATATTTCTTGGTAGAACGTGCCGTAGTCCGATCCTACATTGACTGCGTCCGTCAGCACTTGCACCGGCCCGCCGTCCCTTTGGCCGCTCATCCGGGCTAGGCCGCTCGCGCTGGTCACGTCGCTGTCCATCTGTGCTGCGCACGGTGGAAGTTCCCACATGATCGTCCAACCGTTGTCAGCCGGTTGTTGATTGTAGGGGTCGT
>DATHGV010000198.1:0-3789 GCA_035490135.1 Candidatus Methylomirabilota bacterium | reverse complement strand
GTCGATTTGATTCCCGGTGGCCCGCTGCATTTTGTAATAGCGATAGGAGCCGTAGAAGTGCCACTTGGCGCCAAAGTCATGGTCGAGGCGAACCACTCCAAAGTTATCTTTCCACGGAATGATCATGTTGCCGCGAAAAGCCAGCACGTTCAAATGATCGCATCTGCTAAGACCTGAGCACGTCGATGTGTTTGACGCAGGCATGAATTGAGTCCACATGCTCTGAACGGTGGGGCTAATTCCCAATCCACGCGGGTCGCAGGGTCCCGCAGGGCATACCGCCGGTGCTACAACTTGTCCGGGCGTTAGTACGGAGGTAGCCGGACCATTGTAAGTGACCGGGGTCGGGTTCAGATTGTAGGCCACTCCCCCGAACTGGAGAATTCCCTGCTCCAAGGCGGGGGACGGAACAGCCCTTGTAATGGTGGTCGACTGGTTCCAACGGAAGCCTTCGTAATTCGCAAAAATGTACCACTTGCCGCCAAGCACGTTCTTTGAAACCAATGGGCCGCCGCCAGATGCTCCGAAACGGTTGTAGTGGTAGCTGGGTTTGGGCGTTCCCGAGACGTCGTTGTTGAAGGTATTGGCTCCCCAAGTGTTGTCCAGATAATACTCATACGCGGTACCATGCCACTGGTTCGTGCCGCGCTTTGTCACCATCTGAACTTGAGCGCCTGCGGAACTGTTAAAGTCGGCCGTTTGGTTGTTCGTTCCCACCTTGAATTCTTCGATACTGTCCGCAGGGGTAGGCATAACTCCGGTCGGGCCGCCGCCTCCTGGGCTACCGCTTGGGGCCGTGCCGGTGACTTGGGAGTTTACCAAGCCGCCGGATGGGTCGCCCGCAAAGCTGGGAGTGTAGGTGTTTTGGGTGCCGTCCATGTCGCTGGAGTTATTACCGCCATCAAGCATAAAGGAGTTCTGATCCTGGTTCGCGCCCCCCGCGCTGCCGTCCGGAGCGACTCCGGGCTGCAAAGTTACGAACGTGCTGACATCGCGCCCCAGCCCGGGGAGGTTATCCAGGGGCAGGCCAGTCAGTGTGTTACCCACCGTGGCGCTCCCGGTGTCGAGGGTGACGCCCGTAGCAGTTACTTCCACAGTTTCGACGTTCGAGCCGAGCTCCAGTTGGGCATCCAACTGGATGGTCGCGCCGACGGTCACTTCTTGTTTTACAAACTTCGTGACGCGGAATCCCTGTTTACTGATCGCCAGATCATAGATTCCTGGTGCCGCGTTTGCGAAGATGTAGCGTCCAGCGTCATTCGTAGTGTCGCTTCGTGAGGTGTTGGTAGCGGCTTCAGTGAGTGTGACCGTGGCGCCCGCGACAACTGCGCCAGCCGGATCGGTGACTGCCCCTTGTATGGTGCCCGTCGAAATTGCTTGTCCCCATGCGCGAACAGGGACGAAAACACTAATCAAAGCAAAAACAAGACAAAAGTAACCCAGGGTTTTTCGTGCGAAGACACACATAGACCCTCCGCGGCAAGCGCAGAACTTCCTCGCCATTTTTGATTTTGGACACCACCACAGTGCCAAATATTGCCTCTTGCTTATTACTCGCGAAGAATTTTGTCAAGATTAAAGTTAAAGTTTTGTAAATTCATATAATTTATGAAACAGAAAGCCAAGTTATTGGAATGTCCAACAGCGATGCGAGCGGTCTTCGGGGGGCAGGTTGCTGCAATATTCGCGTCGGCCTGATGTGCGACTGCCAATCGAGTGTGAAATAAATTACGTTTCGTTGCGACTAGCTCGGGACACAGAATATGCTCGGGCCAGAACCCGTTAAGCAGTGAATTCTGCGGCTCCCGAACAACACTCTCCGGCAGAGCATGAGAACTCTGTCCAGCACGCCAAGGACCTGCGCGTCGTGGAGAGCAAGCCGTGACTGCCGAACTCCCCCGTGGCGGGACCGGCGGTATGGGTGTAGGTAGGTTTGGCCACAGTAACCAACATCAGTGGGATCCTGGATCTGCGGAGTATGTTCTCGGAGTGCCAATACAAAAATATGTATATTTATGCGTTTTATCGGAGACGACCGACGTCAGACCCTTGTTTCGCTGTTGTAAATTAAGATTCCATTATATTTATTCGATCTAACCTTTACATAAACTTGGACACTTACTTGCTTTAAAAGATTACACGCTTTAAGGACGCTGGGGTCGCGAACCATTGATGGTGATGGGTATCTGATCCAACTTCACACTTTAAGATCTTAAATCTAAATCTTGCGAAAGCAACGATGGGGGAATAATGAGTCCAGCTCGCAAACTGTTTTACCTCTCCTTGTTAATTGCTGTAACTATTGTCAGCGTCGGGGGGAACATGTTGTTTGTTCCCTGCGCTCACGCCCAAGCCGGGCTCTCGACAGGCACAATTCAAGGAACAATTCTCGACCCCAACGGTGCTTCAGTTTCGAATGCTAAGGTGACGATCACCAGCAAAGGCACGGGTGCAGTTGTCACCCCCGAGGTTACGGCGAGTGGAACCTACAACTCTGGGCCGCTGGTACCTGGCCAATACGTCGTTCGTGTCGAAAGCTCAGGGTTCAAGGCTATCGAAGAAACCATGACGGTCCAGGTAGGAAATATCACACCGGGTAATGTGACGATGGAAATAGGCTCGGAAAGCACCGTTATCACTGTTGAGGGTTCGGCCGTCAGCGTTGACACCGAACAGACGACCATTCAGGGGGTCGTCACCACGGCTCAGATTGAAAACCTGCCTATAAATGGACGTAACTTCCTCGATCTCGCGCAGCTCGAACCCGGCGTCCAAATTCAGGACGGTGGCAATTTTGACCCCACCAAAAAAGGATTTTCTTCCATTTCGTTTGGCGGCCGCTTTGGCCGCACCGCTCGCATAGAAGTCGATGGCCTCGACATATCGGACGAGACGGTAGGTACCACGACCCAGAACGTGCCCGTAAATTCCATCAAGGAATTTCAGGTTAGTCAGTCCAGCCTCGACCTCTCCACGGAGCTCACTTCTTCCGGCACTGTTAATATCACTACAATTTCCGGAACGAACACCGTTCATGGCGAAGGCTTTTTCAATTACCGAAGCGACGGTACGTCTGCTGCGATTGGCAATCCAGCCGCGCAATTCAACCGTAAACAATATGGCGTTAACCTGGGGGGGCCCCTCTGGAAAGATAAGCTTTTCGCATTCGGCTCGTGGGAACGTACCACGCAGGACTTGATCGCCGCTGGCGCGCCGATCGCTCCGTTTGACGCGCTTACCACTACCTTCAACTCCCCATTCCGCGATCAGGAGTACCTCGGCCGTCTTGACTATGCGGTGAGAAATAATATCCATGCGTTCTTCAAGTTTGGCTATGAGCAAAATCTCAACGCTGCAACCTTTGTGCCTGGGACCTATCAGGAATTCGCAAACGTAGACTTCACACCGACGTATGGTGCTGGTGTAGATATTACCCACGGCACGTGGACTCACAGCTTCCGAGTGGGTTATCTGAAGTTTCGCAACGGCATCACCGATGCGGTAACCGGATCGAGCATCTTCAACCCGGCTCCGCTTCTCGCTTTAGCCGTCGGCAATGTTTCTACTTCTTGCACCGCGGGCGGCGATCTGTTTTGTTCAGGGCCGAATATTCTTGCGCCGCAAAAAACCTACCAGAGCAACAAACAATTTAAATACGATGGCACCAAGAGCTTTAGCACCCACATTATCCGCTACGGCGCCGGTGTAAATCGGATCCTGGGTGGCGGTTTTGCCAGCTTCTTCGGTATTGCGCCAGCAGTTAGGGCCAGCGTTAGTCCTGCGAACGAT
>DATHGV010000197.1:0-11757 GCA_035490135.1 Candidatus Methylomirabilota bacterium | reverse complement strand
TATCGTTTTGGGATGGTTGTAGAAGGCCGGAACCGGGGGAAAAATCACCGCGCCCATACGCGAGAGCCTCAACATGTTTTCAATGTGAATGTCGCTTAGTGGAGTTTCGCGAACAACCAGAACGAGCTTGCGGCGCTCTTTCAGAATTACGTCGGCGGCGCGGTGCACCAGCGAGTCGCCGTGACCCTGCGCAATGGCCGCCAGCGACCTGACGCTACACGGGCAGATCACCATTCCATCGGTGATGAAAGAACCGCTGGATACCGCCGCGGCTTGATCTTGAGCGCCGTAACATTTCGTGGCCATTTCCTGTACGCGAGTCACCGAGTAAGGCGTTTCATGCACTAGAGTGCGGGCGCCCCAGTTGCTGAGAATCAGATGGGTTTCCACCTTGTGCTCTTTCAAGACCTGTAGGAGGCGTACTCCCAGAATGGTTCCGGTAGCTCCGGTGATGCCAAGGATCAATCGGAAAGGACGCTTGGCCATAACCCGTTACTTCACTCGCAGTCTACTCACAAAAAATACTTCTCTGCTATCAGCGGATTCCCAGAAGCGGCCAATAAAAAGGCACGATGATCAGGAGAACCAGCGACTCGATTACTGTGACACAAAGACCTACGCGAAAAACATCACGCGCCTTGAAATACCCGTATGAGTATCCGGCTACCAGCACTCCTGACTGATAAACAAAGATCTTTCCTCCGGCAGCAAAAGCCCAGATCAAACCCAGGGGCAGAGGAGAAATGGCATTGGCTTTCGCGAAACTCATGAGGCCGGGCATGGAAGTTGCGAGCATGCCAATCTCATTGCCAAGAAAAATGTGGTAGATGAAAGCGGTCCAGTAGGGCACCACCGCGAGCGCGAAGACGCTGGTAGCCATCAGCGGACGCATCCAATCGAACATGATCACGGTCATGGTTTTGAGTGCGCCGGTTTGTACCAACACGTTGCCCATGCTGATGGCCGTCGCCACGAAAAACACCGGAAGATAATTCAGGCGCTTCATGTCTTCCTGATTGAGAATGCCAACCCCGGGGATGCATGCAAACAAGCCGATGCCGATGCCGATGATGGCGGGGGAAATATGATGAAGCAGATCGGTCATCCACAAAGCGATGGCTAGCAGCATCAGGAACAGCGCTCTTTTTTCCATGGCGCTCCACGAGCCCATGTTCTGGAGTTCGGTATTGAGAAATTCGGACCCACGCTCAAGTGCGGCGTTCTCCGGCGGGTACATCCAAACCACCAGGCGCCAGACTCCGAAGATGGTTACGAGCGCGCACGGAAGAAAAGCCATCAGCCACAGACTGTAGTACACGTGAATGTTAGCGCCATTTTCGATCAAGCCCCGGCCCAGTATGCTGGAAGGCCCGGCGATGACCATTTTGTCGAAACAACCGGCGGTGTAGGTGAGGGTAATAAAAATTCCGGTACCGATGTTGCTGCCGCGCCCTAATCCAAAGACTTCCATCAAACCGAGTGCGACCGAAGCCATGATGACCACACAAGCGATTCCGGAAGGCACCAGAAAGGTCAAGAGGAACGACGACAGAATGATTCCCAACAGCAGCCGCGAGTAACTTGCGCCCACGCGATGGATCACCAGATAAGCCAGCCTGCGTGCCAGGCCAGTTTTGGTGGCCATCATGCCGAACAGGCCGGCGCCAAAAAGAAACCATGGCGTTTGGTCCGCAAAACCGCTGAACGCCATGTCGAACTTAACTACCTTCAGCACCCAAAACAGGTAACAGCCGATCAGTCCCGTAAGCGCGTGCGGTATGGGCTCCGTGATCCATGCAAAAATCATGAAGGCGGAAACCGCGAGCGCGTGCCTGGCAGTCACATCAAAATTGAGCGGAGCAAACCACACTGCCGCAGGCACCAGAATACTTAAAATGGCCCCGACGACTTTTCGCGTGGAAATCCGGGTTTCATCCGCTCTATAGATGTGCGCGACCGGCTGCGCGAGTTCCACCTCAGGCATTAATGCTTCCCTTTTGTCACGGTTTCCTTTTTCTTGGCAGCGCCACGGCCGTTGCCTGAAGCGTGCACGGGTTCCGCCTCCGGGACGCTGGGCCCATTCCTCGCCGCTGTGGTGGGTTCAGCAAGAATCTTCCCCCATTTTTCTTCCGCCGCGCGGCGCACTTCGGGACTGGACTCTGCGACGGGAGGAAAGTCCTTGAGCCACTCATACGGCCTGCACGCGTCAATGATGGCGCGCGAACTGAGCCCACGCTGGGCCATAGGAATAATGGGATCGAGTGCGCCGCTCCAACTGCGGCGAATAATTTCGATATCGATTTCGGGATTCGAACGAGTGCTGATGGCCCACAACACGTCGTTAGTGTTGGTGACGTCGATGTCATCATCGACCACGATGGTGTAGCGCCCGAGATATGCGCCTGCATGGCAATAGGCGGCGACCATGCCAGCTTGGCGCGCATGACCGGGATAGCGCTGTTTGATGGAGACAATGTTCAGCAGTCGGCTTCCACCCGCTTCGTGGCACCACACACCAGTGATATCGGGAACGCCAGCTTTCTCGAGTTCTTGCCAGATCAGTGCAGAGCGCATGAAGCAACGCATGTAATTAAATTCGCACGGCGGGCGAGTTGGAGGTGCGCCGAGAATGATCGGATTGTTGCGGTGATATAGACGCTTTACCTTCATGGTCGGTTCGGGGCGCATGTTGCTGGCGTAGTAGCCAGTCCATTCGCCGAACGGACCTTCGTCGTGATTCTGCCCGGGCACGGCCTCGCACTCCACCACAATTTCCGAACGCGCCGGTATGGGAAGTCCGGTGTACTCGCCCTTGATTACCTGGACGGGATGGCCTTGCAAGCCGCCAACCCATTCGTACTCCGAAACGCCGTAAGGAACTTCCATGCCGCCGGCGAGATACAGCAACGGGTCGTGGCCAAAAGAAACCGCCAGCTTGCAGGACTGCCCGCGCGCGAAATATTTCTCGCGCATGATGCGGCCTTGTTTTCCGGGCGAAATAAAAAATCCCAGTGTATTGCGATCATGCACCATCACGCGATAAGTGCCGAGATTGACCCAGCCTTCATCCGGATCGACAGTTATGTCCACGGAACCAGTGCCGATGTAGCGGCCACCGTCCAGCTCGTGCCACTTGGGACTGGGAAACTTGAACATATCGATGTCTTTTTCCTCGATCACGTTCTCCATCACCGGTCCATCTTTAACCACCTCGGGCTTGAGGTATTCGAGGTCGGTGATGTGCTTCTTGATGTCCTTCACGAATTGCAGGCGCGTGTAGTTGGTGTCCATGTGTAGTGTCATGGCCAATCGCTTGGTGGTATTTAGGGTATTCGACAGCACGCGGTAGCCATCTGGATAGCCTTTGATGTGATCGAAGAGCAGGGCGTGGCTTTGTTCGCCGCGATGATGGCCCAACTCAGTGACCGCGCCAATTTCGACGTCCCAATCCGCGCCATCGATCTTTTTCAGTTCGCCCAACGCCTCGGCTTCTTTGATCCAGCCTCGCAAGTCTCTGCTTTGCATGTGCTACTCCTTGTGTTCGCTACTTGAATTTTGATCCTTTAATTCGAATAAGTCGGGCACCACAAAACTCAAAATGCCGTTTCTGACGCTGTCTGAAACGTAAATTTCACCGTCCTCGGGATTCAAGGCCAGTCCTACCGGATGCAACAGCCCGCTAAACGGTCCGCGAATCATCGCTCGCGGAGGCACGTCGCCGTTATCGGTGATGTTCCAAATGCCGACGAAGCCCAGCGTGGGGTTGAGCCACGGATCGTCGGGAACTGCCTTCGACGATTCCTTCAGGGTCACCCCGGAGTACAGATTGACGTGCAGATGATTGGATGCCGCCAAATAAATTTTCCCTTTGTAAAATTGCATCTGCCAGGGCTCGTCGGTCATCCCAGTTTTCGGTCCAGCGATGCGCGCTCGGGGAGTTACGTCTCCGTTATCGGTGCGGTTAAAAATCAGCATGTCCTCGGAGTTGGCCACAGCCATTAAATTCTGTATCGGGTCGACCGCAATGCCCACGAGATGCCCGAGTTGAGTCTGTGGCCCGGTAATCACGCGGAGCGGGGCCGCATTTCCATTGGCATCCCAGCGGTAAACATTGATCCTCTTGCCGGTAAGGCTGGCCACCAGAATTTCTCCGTGCTCGGCATCGATACTGACCGAATGCGGAGTAATCAGCCTGGTGCATGGGCCCTGAATCACGCGAATCGGCGCTTCGTCTCCATTGGCGCTGCCACGAAATACCAGAATGGCGTCGGCCAAGGCATTGGGCACAATAATTTCGTCGTGCACGGCATCGTACGCCAAACCATGGATCGTCCGCCCCAGCTTCGAGCCTTGGCCGGTGATCACTCTCTGTGGCCCAGCGTTTCCATTTGCCAGCCTGGCAAACGCCGCGACCCGCGGTTGGCTCACTCAATTGGGCACCAGGATCTGGCTGCGTTTGGTGTCGTAAGCGAGCGCCATGGGATTGCCGAAGCCTGGCGTGGAAGTGCCTGCTGGTGCACTGCGCAGGATTCGTTTTGGCGCGATGTTGCCGTCTGCGGCGCTATCGAAGGCTAACGCGGTGTGATCGCCATAGTTGGAAATCCAGATCTCGCCATTTTTTGCGTCGACCGCCAGACCCATGGGGCGGTTGATGCCGGTACGTTCTCCCCGAATGATTCGAACGGGAGCTACATTTCCGCCGCGCTGGCGGTCGAAAATCAGGATGGAGTTGTCGCCATTGTTGGACACAACGATGGTGTTGTGCCCGGAATCTTCGGCGATGCCCATGGGCCAATCGAGTTTGGTGGCGTCGCCCTCGATAGTGCGCAGCGGGGCCTGATCGTCTTTGGCAGTCGCCGAAAAAATGGCGATAGACGGCAGGCGAAATTCGCCGCCCTCTTCAGCCGCCTCTGATTTGGGGGATCCTGATTGGCTCGATTCTGATTTGGCCGTCTCTGATTTCGTTGAGTCAGACTTGGCCGCCAAAGGCCCGGGAGCACAACCGGCGCCACTGTTGTGAATCACGCCACGAAAATTTCCGTGACTGGCAACGCCGATTTCCCCGTTGGCGTCATCCCAGTAAATTCCGTGTGGATCGGCTAGTCGCGTCTTAGGTCCGCGGATGACTCGCACAGGCGCTTCAACGCCCTTTGCCTCGCGGCGATAAAAAACGACCGCGTTGAAGATTTCCGCGGTGACAGCGAGTTCATCGGTGGACTTGCCAAGGGCCAGCCCCCAAGCCTGATGCGGCACCGAGAGAACCCGCCTAGGCGCGGCGTTACCCTTCGCCGCATAGGGCATCACCACGACGGTGTCTTCGATGTCATTGTTGGCAGTGAAGATTTCTTGTCGCTGCGAATCGACCACCACGGACGCAACCATACCGATATATGTCGCTGGGCCAATAATTTGACGCACTGGACGGGTCTGTCCGTTCTCTGCGGGGTTGCGCGTGCGGTCGTACAACAGCAAGCTCTTGCGGTTGGGATCGCTGGCAATCACCACATCATTTTGTGAATCGACAGCGATACCGTTCAGCGCTGGGTAAGGATCGACGACCATGCGCGCCGCGGGAATGTCCTCGGGGTAGGGTTTTGAACGATGTTCCTCTTGGGGCGCCGAATTAGCGAGACCTACAGCGCACGAGACGATCCCTGTGAGCACAAAAAATACTCGCTTGGATCGTCTCCTCATGTGCCGTGTGCACCTCAGAATATAAACTTCACACCAAGTTGAATTTGACGTGAAGTGGTCAGGGTCGGTTGCTGCAATACGCCAGCGGATGCCAATGGCAGGCCGTTGCCATTGAAAATGGCGGTAGTCTGTACGCCAAAATTGGTGTGGTTTAGAACGTTAAAAGCTTCAGCGCGGAATTGAATCTTGTAACGCTCCTGCGAGAAGAGAATGTTCTTGAACAGCGAGAAATCCAGGTCCGCAAAGGCCGGTCCACGCAAGGTATTGCGGCCCAGGTCGCCGAGAACTCCGGGCCCGGGGAATGAGAAACAATTCACGTTGATGTAGTTGTTGGGCTGGCTGGGATTAGTCGGGTTCGTTGAACAACCTGGACCTGGGTTGAAGTTAGGCCGCTGGCCCCCGGCGGTGCTGTTCACTCGGCTATTTCCTGTGAAGGCTTCGTCGGAAGTCAGCTTGACGGTAAACGGAACCCCGGTGTGAGCGGTAAAGATGCCGCCGAGCTCCCAGCCTCCCAGAACCGCGCGAGTTGGACCGTGGAAAGATTCGGGGACGGGAATGTTCCAGGTGCCGTTCAAAACAAAGTTGTGGGTGATATCGAAATCGGAAACGCCATTCTGCAAGTTAGGAACGAAGGCGTAAGAAGGTCCGGCGGTGTTCAGATATTCGTTGTCGCTGAAGGTCGCAGAACCTTGGTCGGTGTTCTTTGACCAGGTGTAGGAGCCCTGCAAAGCGAATCCGTGATTCATACGCTTGCTGACCTGCACCAATAGGGCGTTGTACTTGGAATAATCTCTCCACAACGTTCCCACGATGCGGCCGTAATTGGGATTGATTCGCTGAATATTTTTAACCTGATTCTTGAAGTTGCTGCCGGGAGGTATGGGGAACATGAGTTGGCCGTTGGCGCCAAACGTTACATCCGCAAGGGGCACCTGGTCCATGTCCTCAATCCCCATCGGGACGTGAACGGCATGCGAGCCTACATAGCCAATCATCACTGCGGTACTGGTATTCAGTTGTCGCTGAATGGAAAGATTCCATTGATCGTTGTACGCGCGATGAGGATTGGCCTCGACGAAAGCTACGCGCGCCGTCGCTGGAGTGAGCAGAGCTAGTCCCTGGTTCGGAAAATCGTTTGGCGGCGGAGTCTGCGCCGTGCCTTGCAGAAAGAACGGCGCGCCGTGGGTGCGGTTGATGAACAAATACGGTAAGGGAAGAATGTCATACATGCCGAAAGAGGCGCGAACCGACGTTTTGCCGCTGCCTGTGGGATCCCAGACGATGCCAACGCGCGGCGCAAAATTTCGCTTGGTGGGGTTATTGAAAAAGGCGCCGCCAACCTTCGGAAGAGCATCCGTGAGGTTCACGAGCGTGGCCACTTTGTCATTCTGCTCGGAGACCGGGGTTGAAGTTTCATAGCGGACCCCGAGCGTAAGCGTGAGATTTCTGCGCAAGCGCATGGAATCCTGCGCGTAGGCTCCGAACACATCGCTACGCAATCCGCGAGCACCGTTAGTTCCCGGAAAATCCGAAGTGAAATCCGCCGGGCCATTGGTCAACAGATCTTGAACGGAATTGTAGTCCCACTCGCCAAGTGGGATGTTCGCGGAGTTGAAATTGTCATCGATGCGATCGAAGAGAAAACCGAATTGCCAGGTGTGGCGTCCGCGAATATAAGTGACATCGTCGGAGGCCTGGTAGGAAGTGAAGTGAAAATTGTCGGAACCGGAAGCCCCGAGACCACCAGCGGTGGCGAGGTTGCCAGCCGTAATAATGCCTACGGGCAGCCCGGACAAGAAGCCCAGACTAGGATTGTTCGCCAGCGGCGAAATTGCCGAAACGTCTTGGGAATCCGCCGCAAAGGTACGGCTAACTCCTATACGCGCGGTGTTCACGATATTGGGCGTAAAGCTGTGCTGCAGCGATAGCGTGAAATTTTGGTGACCCGACGGAGAGCCCAGAAGTTTTTGATTGAAGAGGTCGGGCTGCACCAGCGCGCCAGTATCCCACTGATAGCTGGCCGAAAGGCGCGTCAAGTCCGAGAAGTTGTAATCGAATTTTCCCACGGCGTAATACTCGTGTCCGGTTTCCGCTCCGGCGAACTGATAGAACGCGGTCCCGTCGCCGTTGTCGGCGCCGTTCGCGACCGGAAAGAGCGCCAGGTACGGCACGATCGCGGGTGCCACCGCAACGGTGATGTTTCCAGGACCGTTGGGATTGGGGACAATTCCATTGCGAGCGCCGTTTGAGAGTGTCAGCGATTGCTCGGAGATGCTGAGGTCCTGGTTCAGACCTTCGAAGCTGGCAAAGAAAAAAGCTTTGTCTTTGATGATCGGTCCGCCGATCGACCCACCGTACTGATTGCGATGAAAGGGTGGCACGCCGCCTGCCGGATCGAAGAAATTTCGCGCATCCAGCGCACTGTTGCGGAAAAAACCGAAAGCATCGCCGTGAATTTGGTTTGTTCCGGATTTGAAGATGGCATTCACAACGCCACCGGACGTCATCCCGTACTGCGCGCCGTAGTCGCTCGTCAAGACCGCAAATTCGCGCACCGCATCGACACCCAGGTTTACGTTCAAACCGCTGCCGGGACTGCCGTTGGCGTAGTCATTTACGATCAGGCCGTCCACAAGGTACAAATTCTCAGTAGGGCGGTTTCCGGAGATGTAAAGATTTTCTCCGTTGCCGCGTGCCGCGCGAGAGTTGGTGCTGACCGCACTAGACTGTTGCTCCAAGCCGCCGATAACCCCAGGCTGAAGGGTAGCCAGCTGGAGCCAGTCGCGACCGTTCAAGGGAAGTTCCCGAATGGTGGCCTCGCCGACCACGCCCGACACCGTAGCACTGGAGGTATCCACTTGCGGGGTGTCTTCGGAAACCACCACTTTCTCCACCACGTCTCCCAGCGAAAGTGAAAAGTTCACCGCGACGTTCGCGCCGACCGTTAACACGATGCCTTGGCGCTGCTGGGTTTTGAACCCCGTGAAAGTGGCCGTAGCTTCATAGCCACCCGCCGGCAAACTCACGAATTCGTATTCGCCGTCACCATTGGTCGTTGCTTCCCGCGATGCGCCAGTCTCCACGCTTTTCAGCGTGACGTTCACCCCGCTCATCGCCGCTCCGCTGGTATCGTGGACTGTCCCGAAGATAGTTCCGTTGGTCGTTTGCGCTCTGGCGTTTCCGGAGATTGCATAGAGGAAGAACAGGAACGTTATCAGCTTTAGAATTATTCGAATATAAGCACCCGTAGGCTTCATACCTTTGTGGCCTCCACCTGTCTGACTTATTGAACTTGCCTACATCCACCCTGAAAAAAACCGGTCGCGCATTAATGCACAACCGGCTGTTGCTTCCCCTCGAAATCGTTACGGAAAAATTCAGGAACGGAATACGCGAGCATTCCGTTACGAACGCTATCAATCGTGTAAATTTCGCGATTACGCGCGTTCAATGCCACGCCAGCAGGCCACACCATGCCGGTGGCCGGACCTTTCAAAATCGCCCGCGGAGCGACATCGCCGCTGTCGGCGATATCCCAAACTCCGATAAAGCCGAGTTCCGCGGAATTCCACGGCGACGGTGACAACGCATCAAAGCGGTACGACTCGGTATTGTTTTTTACCGCTACAAAAATCTTGCCTTGCGCGGAATCCACCTCGACTTGGCGGATTCTGATAATTCCAGTCTTGGGCCCCGCGATGATGGCCTTCGGCACCACATCGCCTTCGTCCATGCGGTTAAAAACGAACAACCCGGTGGTGCCCTTTTTGCTGTAGCTCGAAACGACGATGACGTTGCGCACCGGATCAACGGCCACGCCGCGAACTTCATCCAGACCAGTTTTCGGTCCGCGGATGATCCGCAGCGGCGCGGCGTCACCCCGCGCTTCCCTGCTGAACACTAAAATGTCTTTGCCGCCATCTTCGCCAACGATAATTTCGCCGTGCGGCACATCCATCGTCACGGTTTCCGGGCGCAATATTTGCGTATGCGGACCCTGAATCATGCGTATAGGACCTTCTTCGCCTTTGGCATCGCCCCGAAAGACCAGCACCGAGCCGGCGAGATGCACCGGCACGATCATTTCGTCGTGCTCCGCGTCGTAAGCTATGCCGTGCATGGTGCGGCTCAGGTGCGTTCCCTGCCCCTCAATCACTCTCACTGGCCCCGTGTTTCCGTTTGCCAACCTGGCAAACACCAGAATTCTGGGTACGCTTACTCAATTCGGAACCAGAATCTGATCGCGTTTCGAATCGTAGGTCACCGCGCCGGGATTCCCGAATCCCACAGCGGGAGTGCCTGAAGGCGCATTACGTAACAACCGTTTGGGCGCCACATTACCTTTCGCGGTGCGCGCAAAAACGGCCGCGCTGTGGTCGCGATAATTGGTGACCCAGATTTCGTCGTTCTGGGTGTCGATGCTTACGCCCATGGGTCCGGCGATGCCCGTGCGGCTGCCACCAATCGTTCTTATTGGGGTGGCGTCACCTTGCGCATCGCGGTGAAAAATTAAAATGGAATTATTGCCGTAACTGGCCACCGCGATCTCGTCGTGGAGAGGATCCGGAGCGATGCCCATCGGCCAGTTCAGTTCTGTATGTTTGCCCTGAATCTTGCGAGTGGGCGCCTGGTCCTTATTCGCGTCCCCGGCGTAAGTGGTAATGGAAGGCAGATCAAATTTTCCGCCTTTGAGTTCGCCTTGCAGCGATTCCGCTCGCGTCAGCGGTGCCCAATTGCCGTGGTTGGCGACAGAGATTTCGTTGTGCGCCTCGTCAAAAATAATTCCGTGAGGATCTTGCAGTCCGGTGTTGGTGCCGTGCAGCACGCGCAAAGGCGCATCGCCCAGCGTGGCATCCCGCCGGTACACCACGACAGTGTTGGCGTGCTCAACGGTAATGGCGAGCTCTTCGCGCTGGCGGTTCAGGGCCACGCCCCATGAGCCGTGAGGCACAAATAAAATTCGCTTTGGTTTTACATTTCCTTCCGCGTCGTAGGGGAACACTTCCATGCGATCGCCGATGTCGTTGTTCACTGCGAAAAGTTCGCGGTTGCGCGGATCTGACGCTACCCCAGCGACAAACATCATCCCCGTCGCGGGTCCACGCACTTGACTAACAGGTTCGCTAACCGCATCCGACCCAGGAACGGTTCCAGCGGCGCGGTCATAGACCAGGAGACCGCCACGATTGGAGTCGCTCATCAGAACCTTGTTGTTCTCGGGATCGACGGTGACGCTGTGGAGGCTAGGATAGGGATCGGCCACAGAACGCACCGGCACGATGTCACCACCGGTCGTCTTCTCCAGCTCAGAAGCTTCCACGATCCCTGGAGTGGACCAGGTGGAAGTGGAACAAGCGTCTTGCGAGTCGTCATCGGCGAGGACGACGGAAATACTCGGTCCAGAGTTGAGCATGGAGAGGGTTAAACCGGCGGCTAGGCTGGCTAATAAGGTCAGGCAACCACCCAACTTTGCCGGGGGTCCCCAAAAATGGAGGTGTCCTCGCATTAAGAGCCTGCCCCGCTCTCCGAGTCGCTTGGCGCGGGCGGGCGGCGAAACAAGCAGTCCAAGGGTTCGCCGCGAAGTGCCAAACAGGAGCCTGAGGGCGAGATGGCAGCGAAATGCACTTTGGCGTAATATCAGACCAATGAGGTCAAGTCAAGAAAAAATTCCATGCCTCACATTTGCTTTTCTGATGATTTACCACTTGTAATCGGGGACGTTTAATCATATTGGGCTGACATTTTGCAATTGTCACGACACTCTGCCGTGGCTTCGCATCGACGTTCCCTTAAAATTTTACATTTGAAAAAAGAAGTTGGTCTAACATAAGACCTGTGGTACAGTGCGCTGCTAGTAGCCTATCTCACAGGTCCGGAGTTGCATGCCACGCCCCGATCTCGATAATCCTTTTAACATCACCGGGCTTGCTCGGCCGCGCATCCACGAAGCGGTTGCCGATCAGATTCGCCAGGCCATTTTTAATGGCCTCCTTCTGCCCGGCCACAAGTTACTGCCTGAACGGGAGATGGCCGAGAAATTTCAGACCAGTCGCGTAGCCCTCC
>DATHGV010000196.1:0-5185 GCA_035490135.1 Candidatus Methylomirabilota bacterium | reverse complement strand
TTGCCATCGTCTTATCTCCTGTACGTTGCCACTGCGGCCGGGGAAATCGTCCGCCCGTCAGATTGCGCCCATCGTCAGCTTTGTTGATTAGCGCTGACGTTTCTGGTGCAAATTACTGGCCAAGATCGAACGCAACAATTTTGAAATGCCAAGTGTCGCCATCCAAAGTGGATACGCGAAACAAAATATCTGTGAGTGTCGAACGCCAGAGCCCGTTACGTTGAATGGTTCAACTTTAGCTGAAAAACTCAGCAAGCGGTCACCAACAATAAAATTGCTTGGCCCCCGTGATCCTTTTCCAAGATTGCCGCAGTCGAAAATTCGCGAAACTACCGTTCTTCTGTGGTGAATTTTTCATCGCGAGTTGACTGGTTCAACGCTGCGCACAACGAATAGGTGGGAGTGAGCGGACCTTGCTGGTGCATGTGCCGCAAAAAGAATCACTTGACCAACGGCCAAAGCCCTGCGAACTTGGCGCGTGAAATGCATGATGTCAGAAGTGAGTTAAAAGAGTTAAGCCAAGGTGCATCGATGTGAGGAGCAAGGTGCTGGACAAGGCCAAGAAGTTGGAAGCAACCAAGCCGCCGGCGGTGAAAGTGTACTTGGTCATCGACGGTAGGCCTGGACCGTCCTAGTAAGTGAAGATGCGGGCCCAGTACGACTCAAAAAAAACTGAAAAGAGGAGCAAAAATGGCAACTAAGAAAATGACACCGAAAAAGACCAACAAGAGCAAGGTGCTGCACAAAGCCAAGAAGTTGGAAGCAACCAAGCCGTTGATGGTTAACTCGTCCTTCTTGAAACTGGGCAATGAATAGCTAGTTAAGCAAGTAGCGAGAGGTAAGAAGAGCGAGAAAATGGCAAACAAAAAGACGAAAAGACGAAATCGCTCAAGAAGGCCAAGAAGCTCGAAGCCACCAAGCCCCTCGTCAGCTTTAATTATTCGAAAATCAAGGTGTCGTACTAGGCTCTCGGTAGTCTCCAGTTCATTAAGGTATGGGTCTATGGTTGTAGTCAAAATATCTCAAACTGAAAAGAGGAACGAAAATGGCAGCCAAAAAAGCGAAAAAGGCCAAGAATACGAAGTCCCTCAAGAAGGCCAAGAAGTTAGAAGCTACCAAGCCGCTTGCCGTGGGTTATTACAAAGGCCTGTAGTAGCAAGACATGAAAAGCGTTCGACCGTCCTGCGGGCCCATAAGGCATGCTTCAGCGCCTTATGGCCTGCGGCTCGGTAGGTCTCCCATCCATAGATATGGCGTATTCGCCTGCGAGGACATCCCCTGCGGGCGCCAGGTCATTGAATACACCGGGAGGCGACTCAGCCCGGATCAGGCTTTCCTTCTAAAGCCCCCACACGACGACTATCTGATTCACCATCGCAACGGTCCGGTGATTAACGGAAGCGTCGGCGGCAGCGGAGCGGAGTTTATCAACCACGGATGTAATCCTAATTTGACGTGGCGGCGCAGGCGCGGGCGCTTGTTTTTCTATAGCATCCGTCGAATTCCCGCGGACCAGGAACTCACCGCGTACTTCAGCCATCCGATTAAAGCCCGGGTGGTCCCATGCGCGTGCGGCGCCAGAAAATGCCGCAAGATTCTGCGCTATATCGCGAGTCAACGGGCGGATCAGCATGATTTGACTTTGAGTCGCAAGGTTCTGAACAAGAAATACAGGATGCTCCCCCGCATCAAATCAAAATATGCGCGCTACCGTTTGCGCACAGCTCTTTCCGGAATTCACCGCTTTGGTGTGTATGCCTTGGAGGATATTCCGGCGAGCCGGATAGTGATTGAGTACACCGGCAAACGGATGAGTTGGGCAAAGGCGTCTCGAGTTCCATTTGAAAAATCGATTTATATAGCTAATTTGAAACGCGGCTTTGTGATTGACGGAAGAATCGGCGGAAGTGGCGCGGAGTATGTGAACCATAGCTGCGAGCCCAACTTGAAGCCGAAACGAATCGCGGGCCATCTATTTTTCTGGAGCCGGCGGAAGATCCGGTCGGGCGAAGAGCTGACCATGGATTACAAATATTCCATAAAACTGCGACGCATTCTGTGCCGCTGCGGCGCCCGCACTTGTCGAAAAACATTTAGGGTAGAGTTCCGAAAGTAGTATCAACCTCGAGATATCCGGGTAGCAACTGGGCACCGTGCCGATTGACCCGGCGGGAACCCAGTTTGCCACGGAACAAACGTCAGCGGCGGTAAATGCCGATGCGTTGTAGCCGCGACTAGGGCTGCCTGATTTATTTCCTTCGCGCATAACAGTCTTCATCGCCACATCACTCGAGCATCGGCACCGTTAGATGAATAATTGCATTGGATTATTATGAAGCATGCATTTCACCCCTTTAGAGGTGGCGGCTGAAGCCTTGCTGCTTTTCCCGTTGCTGGCGCTTGCATTTTTTGGCGAGCCATTCCGACGGGCGGTCACTCGCTTTTCCTTGCCAGCTCGGCTGGGCCTACCGGTCTTGATGGCAGTTCCGTATTACCTGGTCGCACATTCCAGCGGAAATTTCAGATGGCCGTTTGTCGGCATCTACGCAGTGCTACCGGTCCTCCTGGTGACCCTCCTTTGGGATGCGAGCCGGCTGGATCCAGAGCAACGCGGTGGCTGGCGCGATTTTTTGGTGCTACTTATTCTGGGCGTGGTGGTGGAGTTTCATTTATTCGAAGGGGCGTGGCCAACGGGTAGGGGTTCGTTCAATCGCCTGATCCTGCTGGACACCGCGGTGTATGGATTCCTGGTGATCCGTCAGCTCCCCAACGTTGGTTTCCACTTTGTGCCGCGTTTATCAGACGTGAAGATTGGCCTGCGGGAGTTAGCTTTTTATGCACCGATCGCCGTTCCGTTGGGGCTGTGGTTGGGATTTTTGCATTGGCATGCAATGCTCCCATCGTTTGTCCGCTTTGCGCTATCGTGGCTTGCTATTTTTGCCGTCATAGCGGTGCTGGAAGAAACCTATTTTCGTGGACTGCTGCAGAATCTGCTGGAACGCCGCATCGGGCCGCACTGGGCGTTGTTGGTGACGGCTCCCATATTTGGTTTATCGCACTTCAACAAAGGCGCGACCCATTTCAACTGGCGCTATGTTTTATTAGCCACGTTCGCGGGCATTTTCTATGGTCGAGCCTGGCGAGCCCAACACCGATTGACGGCATCCGCGATCGCCCATGCTTCCGTCGACACTATTTGGTCCATCTGGCTGAAATGAGGCCGTTCCACGCGCGGCCGGTATTGACGATAACCGAGGCCGACGCGCATTCCGTGATGTATGTGAGCTGGAACCGTCACAGCAATACTTATGCCCAGAAGGCAGTGCGCGAGACCTAGAGAATATAGATCGCGGTAACGTATAAAAAGAATGCAGGCCGCCACCCCCCATAACAAAGTACCTACCATAAGAACCGGGTTGGGAATGTGGGCGCTGGCGAACAGGATTGCGGCTGTCGACACTGCTGCGGCCTTGGCGGGTATTAACCGTAATAGCCGAAGAAGAAAATAATCCTGCAGCATGAATTGTTGCAGCAATGACCACACTAAATATCCACGCACCCGACCCATCAGGGTGCCAATCGAAAAATCATGTAGGGTATGGAACTGAGCGGCCATCCAAATAGCGACTGCGCCAAAAAGCATTATGGCCGGAACGATCCAGACTGAACGCGCATTCGGAGGTCGAAGACCAAGCGTCCGCGCATCCGGCTTGGCTAGGATGGTCGTGACAATCACCCAACCCAACGTGAACCAAAACATAAAGCGCTGCACCGCCGGATTGGGCCACCACTCCGCCACCAAAACAAGCACATAACCGATGGCCAGTTCAGCCGCGTCGCGTGTCTTTGATTCCGAAATCCAGGGCACGAACGTCGCTCCGTGTTCCGGGCTACAGATTTACTAGCTTGGAAGCGTAATGACCACGAGACAGATGCACGACAATTGATTTAATAACTCATTGAATGAAATTAATTGGCGAGAGATTGTTTAGAGGAGCTGGATGCTCGATTCATTTGCTAAAGGTCAGGCAGACTCCAGTTGCGGGCGCAACTGTGATGGTATACTTGCCGTCCTGGAGATGACCAGGTTCTGGAGACGGCGTGATGTGAGCTTCGCGGCTATCCAGTGCCGGTGCATGTAACGTCTTGGTTTCCACCGCTCCCGTTTTTCCCGTTCCAAAATCCAAAGTTACTTGGACGCTCTGATCGGCGTCTTTGTTCAGGATGATCACCGCCACATGCCCGCTGGAAAGTGTCGCTGCATACCCGGTTGCATCAACTCCCGCGGCCTGGAGTTGCGAGGTGAAGTTACCCTGAAGAAAGGTGCCGCCACTGAGCTCACCGGCGAACTTGAGGCCATAGGCGACTGGCTCCATGACGTACTCTGGCCCAAACGTCGCAATGGGAGTGTAGAAGGGGTGAGGATGGGCGGCGATGAGCTCCACGCTCTCGCCTTTTTCTTTAAGAAGGATGTCGCCCGGAAGGAAACCTCCAACGGAGTTTGCGACGGATTTGCCGGTGCCGCCGTGCAAATTGATTCCCGAATAATTATTGCTGGCGAGCAATAGCGAATAGTCGGCAGCCCACAGTGCCGCAGCGAAAACGTCGGAGACACCCGGCTTGCCGCCGCGATAGCAAGTGTTGCCTTCTGTCATGCGCACCCGGACGCCCATCTTATTTGCCGCGGCGGTCGCGGCATCGGCGGTGTGCTGAACCTTGGCCATGGTAGCGGGCTTCAAGAGGTTGGGAATGTTGACGTCGGGATTTGTCGCTGGGCCGCCAAAATAGTAATGGTGCGAAAGCGTTGTCACGTGCGGTGGATTGTGAATCGAAGGCCATAAATCCGCGATCTCCGTCAGCCACGCCACTTCGGATCCAACATCCGGCAGTCCGAACGTTGCGGCTGGGACGCGGGAAGTGACGGCTCGAGCAAGAGTAAGCCACTCCTGCAGGTAAGTTTTCGCTGACCAAGTTTTTGGATCGCGCATGTTGTGGCGGCCGAAGAAATCAGCTTCGTTGCCGATCTGGAAGTACTGCAGGCTTGCACCGAGAGTCTCTGCCGCGAACGCAGCTTCCTCCGCCGCCCGCTGAGGCGTATTGGTTCCCATGCCGATGCCATACAAACAGGTCCAGCCAGTAGCGCTAAGAAACGCCGCCAGATTGCGCACCGCCTCGGGAGTCACGG
>DATHGV010000195.1:0-9447 GCA_035490135.1 Candidatus Methylomirabilota bacterium | reverse complement strand
ACACCGAAGTCAAGCAGCTTCGCGCGGCCATCTGCTTGCACTACGATGTTTTCGGGCTTGACGTCGCCGTGGAAGACGCCGCGCGAATGAGCGGCATCGAGAGCTTCGGCTAGCTGTGCGCCAATTTCGATGATACGTTTCGGGTCGAGCGGGCCATCGGACAGCATGGAGCGGAGCGTTCGGCCTTCGACCAGCTCCATGACTAGAAAAATGCTGTCACCGTCCTCGCCCACTTCATAGATCGTTGTGATTCCCGGGTGATGGAGACTCGAGGCGGCGCGGGCTTCTGCCAACATTCGTGAACGAGTTTCGGCCGAGCTGGAAGACGCATCCGAGAGAATCTTGATGGCGACGGAACGGAGCAGGCGCTCATCATGAGCGCGGTAGACGACCCCCATGCCTCCACGGCCTAGCTCCGCACTAATGCGGTAATGTGAGATGGTTTGGCCAATCATGGGCACAGATTGGCGCAATCTTAGGTCCCCGCCACACCCAAGTCAACGGGAGTCAATAGAAACGGGAGTCAATAGAAATCCGATTCCACAAAATAAAACCGAAAATACTTGCTTATGAATTGCTTTCTTGCGGCCCAAGGTTCCGGCCGTTCTCACGGTAAAAAGAGTCTCATGCGCGCGGTTGGTCCAGTCTGAGCTTACGGTTTGCTGGGAAGCGCGGATTGTATTTCGAAGATGCAGGAATGTCCATCGCTCGGAACCTGTCGCCATAATCGATGTTCACAAGAAGATGCTGGCAGTGGTTGTATCCGACGTCGAAATCGAAAGCGAGTACCAGTTTGAGCGGCGGATGTTTGGCAGCAGCCCTGACCAACTGCGATCGCTCGCCACATGGCTGCTCGAGCAAGAGGTCGAGGAAGTCGTTATGGAATCGACGGCGCAATATTGGAAACCCGTTTGGGAAGCATTAGAAAGGTATTGGAAACCGCTACGCCAGAAGCGGGAAGGTGCAGGCCGGAGGTCTGGAACGTTGCATTTGGCACAGGCACAATCGAACCGCGGGCGGCGGGGACGCAAGAGGGATTTCCCAGATGCTGAACGCCTGGTGAAGCGGCTGGTGGCCCGGGAATTGACTCTCAGCTTTGTGCCCGATGCCGAGCAGCGTCTGTGGCGAACGGTGACGCGGAGAAAGTACCAGTTGAGACGCGATCACGTGCGGCTACAGAACCAGGTGGAGTCTCTGTTGGAAGAAGCCCATATCAAATTGTCTAGCCTGGTCTCGGATCTGCTGGGCGCCAGTGCCCGGCGCATGCTGAAGGCACTGGCTGAGGGAGAAACCAACCCGGCAGCTCTGGCTGCTTTAGCCGATTGGAAGTTACGCGCCACGCCGGAACAATTGTGTGATGCGCTGGGCGCATGCACGGACCTCAAGCCCGTGTACCGACGGCTCCTGAAGATGGCGCTGGAGCAGTTGCAATTCCTCGAGCAGCAGATGGATCAACTGGACCAAGAACTGGCCAGTGCTCCATCTGCACCAGGATGCCGTCCAGCGGCTGGCGGAGGTGCCAGGTCTGGGAGTGGATTCAGCACAACAAATCATTGCCGAAGTCGGCCCCACCGCAGCGACCTTTCCTTCCGAGAAATGTCTCTCCTCCTGGGTTGGTGCATGCCCCGGCGACGATGAGAGCGCAGGCGTGAACTACAGCCACCGATCTCCGAAGGGCAACCGCCACATGCGGCGTGTTCTCAACCAGACGGCCAATGCCGCAGCCAGGACCAAAGGAAGTATCTTCGACATTGTGTATCGCCGCTCGGTCCCGCGCTTGGGACATAACCAGGCCATCGGGGCGATTGCCCATCGACAGTGTCGGCTGATCTGGTTGATCCTGCACCAGGGAGTTCGTTACGAAGAACGAGGCCCCGCCGTCACCAAACAATCGAAGCAAAAGCGTACTGCGAGAATGATCCGGCAACTCCGAAGTCTCGGCTATCGGATCGATCCACCGAATCCTCAACCCAGCCAAGCACACGCGCAGTGATTTTCGACCCTGTAGGGATTGAGGCAACCATCCAAACCCTACTCCATAAGGGGCGCCCTTTTATATTGTCGCTTACTCGGAAACTGATCCGATACTCTCGCGACACATCGTTTGCATCCCTACGATGCGTATGTTAACTTTGCGCGGTAAAGGGAAATCGCCCAAGAACCTCGCGACGGTCGCCGTGCCACACACCAAACAACTCTCGCCATCGCCGATCGGCGCTCCCAAGACACTCGGTCCCTTGAGCGTGGAAGAGTCCGAAGTCCTCAGACAACTCGATCTTTCCCGCATGCCACGCCACGTGGCGGTCATCATGGATGGCAACGGCCGCTGGGCGCAACGCCGCCATCTTCCGCGAATTGCTGGCCATCGCTACGGCACTAAGACCGCCCGCACCACAATTGAAACTTGCGCGCGGCTAAACATCGAAGCTCTGACCCTCTACGCTTTTTCCGTCGAGAATTGGCGCCGCCCCAAAGTCGAAACTGATTTCCTCATGCAACTCTTGCGCGAATATATCCGCAAGGAAATGCCGCTCATCCAGCGGAATAACATTCGCATGCGCTTTCTGGGCCGCATCGATGAGCTTCCCCCCGGCGTGCAAAAAGATGTCCGCCAAGCCACCGAGCAGACCGCCGCAAACACCGGCATGTGCCTGTGCATCGCCTTCAACTACGGTGGCCGCGCGGAAATTGTCGATGCCATGAACGCCATCCTCGCGCAGCGCGCCGGCAACGGAGCGAACGGCTACGAGCCTCTCGGCCACGCAGATAATGGCGACGCTGCGAAACGCAACGGTCATGTATCCCCGAGGCATACCAACGGAGGCGCGGACCAACCTAAGCGCACTGACAGCGATGGCCACTTTCAACGCATCACCGAAGATGAGGTTTCCAGTTATCTATATACCGAAGGCCTGCCTGATCCCGATCTGCTCATCCGCACCAGCGGCGAAATGCGCGTAAGCAATTTCCTGCTCTGGCAAATCGCCTACGCCGAAATGTACGTCAGCGAAACACTCTGGCCCGATTTCAACCGCGCTCGCCTGCTTGAAGCCCTCGTAGAATTCCAGAAACGCGATCGCCGCTACGGCGGCCTGCAAAAACCAAATTCCTCCACCCACTCTGACGAAGCCTCACTCGCCGACTCCCCCCACGCCGCCGGCAAATGATTTTTCCCGTCGCCGCTCTTTGAAACCAAGACGTAGGAGTTTCCTACACTCCGAATTTATGTCCGTGTGGCGGACTTTTCTAAACATGAAGAATCAGGGTCGCCGCACTGCTAACGAGCCAGCGAACTCTCAGGGTTATACTGTCCGAATCCATGCCTGTGCGGATCAAAATCAAAAGAATCGGTCACTTCTTCAAGGACGCAGGGAGGTACGGCGTGGCGCCGAGATAGCAGCGGCCGTTCTTTTTTTGGTGGCTTTTATTGAGCATGCCAAGGACAAAACTTTTTCTCCGTATCCATTTGTATGCCTGTCCGTTTTGTTATTTTTCTGCGGAACCTTTTTGGCGTGGTCCCACGAATGTAACGCAAAAGAATTCTTGGAGAATAAGGTCGCACAATTAGAAAAACGGCTAACTGACGTACCCCATTTGTGTGTTATTCAGCGCGGCTTTTATGCAGACACCAGGACACTTTCGGAACAGCTAGGCTCAATCGTCAGGCCAGTCGCTGAGGTTTCATGCTTGCATGTCAAATTTAAAAACAATCCTACGCTCTCCATTGAAAGTTCAATCGCGCGCAACATCCTGGAAAAAGTAGAGTTTGTGGACGAATCGGGTCATTTGCTTTGTGCCTTTCTTGGGAGATGGGGGATACAGCGCAACTCAGTTACCCCCAGGACAAAGTCCAGCACAAGTATTGGCAATGATAGATTTTGGAATCGGACAAGGAAGAGAATTAGACATTGCGTTTAAATATCAAGACGAGGCGGAGTGCTTCGGGATGTCAAACTAAACCTACCAGTACAAGGATTGGAAGCACCCGAAGCAGAAGTTAGTACAAGAAAATATAAAGGCTCGCGTGCGATTGCGTGGAGTAAACGTGGATAGTACTTGGGATTTCTGGTTTCAGAATCCCAAGAGCGCTGGCTTGCAAAAAATTAAGTTTCAAGAGGTCACAAGGAAATAGTCATTTAACGGATATATAATGT
This sequence comes from Candidatus Methylomirabilota bacterium, assembly GCA_035490135.1. GTDB lineage: Bacteria > Acidobacteriota > Terriglobia > Acidiferrales > UBA7541 > Acidiferrum. The sequence goes on along the minus strand of DATHGV010000195.1, from coordinate 5,293 downwards.
GTGTGCGGGACATTTCCCGTGAGGAGGCACCATGAAGAAGCTGTTTAGCTTCTTAGTGTCACCTTCCCCAAAACACCCAAACGCGGGATAACCACAGCCTGGGGTGCTGGAAGCCAGCCTCTCAACTGTCCTGAGTGAAAGGCGAAGTATGTTGTGGGTGCGCGGCAAAGCGAAGCTTGTGGGAATCTGAGGCAGAACAGATTCCCACGTCCTTTTATCCCCGATCCAACTCTATACCCCCAATGTGATGTAATGTTCCGGCACTTATACAGGGGACTTGCCTTTCATGACTTGGAAAAGAGTGGCGACCGCCGCGGTATTAATTCCCGTGGTTGTTGGCCTGGTACTTTGGGGCTCGACCATTGTCGTGGCGCTGGTGTTGGCGCTCGTGATGCTCCTGGCGCTCTTTGAATATTTCGCGCTGGGCGACGCCATGGGCCATCGCGCGTATCGTTTCTGGACCGCTACTTGTGCGTTCATAATTTTGTATCTGCAGTGGCTGACCACCGCGGTCCGCTGGGGAGAATTCGGCGGCATTATTTACCCCGCCCGGCTGGTCTGGCTCCTTCACAGTTTTTTTCCCCGCGCCGAAGACGCCGTCTTTCTTTTTGTACTCGGGATTGCATTCATCACGCTGGCAACCAAACGCCCCATCGTCGAAGCATTGCCTTCCGCAGGTATCAGCTCAAGCGGCTTGCTTCTCGTAGCTTTCCCGCTCACGTATGCAATTCGTTTGCATGCACTCGGCAGGGAAGGGCCGCGTCTCCTGCTTTTCGTGCTGGTGCTGATCTGGGCCAGCGATTCCGCCGCGTATTTCGCCGGCCGCGCTCTCGGCAAACATCCCTTTGCGCCGCATCTGAGTCCCAAGAAAACCTGGGAAGGCTCCATCGCCGGTTTCGCCAGCTCCATTCTTGTGGCTTTCGCATTTATGCGCTGGCTCTCGGTGCCCATCGTGATTTTGCTCGGGGCGGCCGCCGTAGGTAACATCGCCGGTCAAATCGGCGATTTGCTCGAATCGGCCTACAAACGCAGCGCAGGAGTCAAAGACTCTGGTGCGCTCTTGCCCGGCCACGGAGGCATGCTCGACCGTATCGACGCGCTTATTCTGGCCATCCCCGTAGTCTGGTACTATTTTGTTTTGGTCTACCCGCCCAGCGTCTAGGCGCATACCCCCGCGAAGCGCGATGCGGCGAGTCGCTCGAAATCAACAACCGTAACTCGGAAAGAGACTGCGTGAATCATTTAGCTATCCTGGGTTCCACCGGCTCCATCGGGTGCCAGTGTCTCGCCGTGGTGGAATCGCTTCCCGATAAATTCGTCGTGTGCGGGCTGGCTGCCGGCTCAAACCTCGACGAACTTGTCTCTCAAATCGAGCGCCACCGCCCGAATGTTGTTTCCGTCGCCAACGCACAAAAAGCCGACGAGCTGGCCGAACGCCTCCGCGCCAAAAAGGTCGCGCCGCTGCCCAGCATTCACCACGGGCGCGAAGGCATGCTGACCATCGCGACCCTTGCCCGCGCCGAAATTGTCGTTTCCGCCGCTGTTGGCATCGTCGGCCTCGAAGCTACGTATGAAGCCGTAAAAATCGGCAAAACCGTCGCGCTTTCCAATAAAGAAGTTCTGGTCGCTGCCGGCGAACTGGTCATGGCTGCCGCCAAAAAAGCAGGCCGCGAACTCCTTCCTGTCGATAGCGAACATAACGCCGTGCACCAATGCCTGCGCGGCGGCAAAGCCGCGGAAGTTCGCCGCCTCGTCCTTACTGCGTCAGGTGGCCCGTTCCGCAGGACGCCACTCTCCGCTTTCGATTCCATCACGCCCGAGCAAGCGTTAGCTCATCCCAACTGGCGCATGGGCAACCGCATCACCATCGATTCCGCCACCATGATGAATAAAGGCTTCGAGATTATCGAAGCCCGCTGGCTTTTCGGTATGCGCCCTGATCAGATCGATGTGGTCATCCATCCGCAGTCCACGGTGCACTCCTTCGTCGAATTTATTGACGGCAGCGTGCTGGCCCAGCTGGGCCCCACCGATATGCGCATGGCCATCCAGTACGCGTTAACCTATCCCGAAAGACTCGCATCTAACCAGATAGCGCTGGACTGGAAGAAACTAAAGCGTTTAGATTTCGCCTCGGCCAGCACCCGGCGTTTCCCCTGTTTGAAATTAGCGCGGGAAGCCATGAAAAAAGGCGGCGCCTTGCCGTGCGCTTTGAACGCCGCCGATGAAATTGCCGTGGCTGCTTTTCTGGAGCGTCGGCTGTCATTCCCCGGTATCGCTGAAGTCATCGAAAGCGTGCTGGCACGCACACCGCGCGTGAAGTTTGAAAATATTTCGGATGTGCTCGCGGCGGATGCTGAAGCCCGTCGAATGGCCAAGGAAGAAGTGGCCCGGTTGTCAGTAACTGCGGTGGCATCTTAGGCCGAATTTAATTACACAATAAAATCCACCGTCGTAGAATAAGAAGACTGCAAGGGCAAAAAAGTCGGGAGAGAAAGTCGCATGAATTTGCTGCTAGGCGTCGCGCTGGTACTCGGTTTGATGATCATGATTCACGAGTGGGGCCATTTCATCGTGGCTCGGCTCTTTAAAGTGCGCGTCGACGTTTTCTCCATCGGCTTTGGTCCGCGCCTCTTTGGATGGAAGAGCGGCGCCACCGATTGGCGCATCAGCGCTCTGCCGTTTGGCGGGTACGTGCGCATGGCTGGCCAGGATATGTCCGACGTAGACGCGGGCGACAAACCGCCCACCGGTTCTTCCGATGAATTGATGAGTAAGCCGCGCTGGCAGCGTGCGCTGATTTCTTTTGCCGGGCCGGCCGTAAATCTGATCTTCCCGGTAGTGGCGTTAGCCGTTTTGTTCATCGTGTTCGGCGTGCCCCATTCCGCGTACCTCGACCAACCTGTCCAGGTCGTGGCGTTGAGCTCAAAGTCCGACGCGCAAACCAGCCCATTTCGTCCCGGCGACAAAATTCTCAGCCTTAACGGCGTGGCAAATCCCACCTGGGAGCAAGCCGCCAAAGTAATCAAGGATGAAGCACCGGGCAGCCGGCTAAACGCCGAAGTAGAAAACGGCGGCGTGAGGCGCTCAGTAGAAACTACGCTAGGCGATTCCGCTAGCACCGACCGCATGCTTGGCTATCCGCCGCTCCTTCCCGTACTTGACGAAGTAGCTTCCAGCAGTCCAGCCAACCACGCCGGATTGAAGGAAGGCGATACCATCCAATCTGTGGATGGTCAAAAAATTCAGTATTGGGGACAATTCGTCGATCGCGTTCGCGGTTCGGAAGGGAAGGCCGTGCAGTTGGATTTGCTGCGCAACGGTCAAACCATTCACACCCAGGTAATTCCTGCGCAAGGTGTGACCGAATCTGGCGAAAAAATTTATCAGGTGGGCGTCGCTGTTCGTGACCAGACGTCTTACCGCCGCGAAGGACTCCGCGAAGGAATGCACGACGCGGTAGTCATGACCGGTGAACGCATTTCCGAAACCGTCGGAGTCGTCGCCAGATTATTCAGCGGCCGCGTTTCTATGAAGCAGCTTTCAGGTGTCGTGGGTATTTCTCGTGCCGCCGGCGAAGCGGTGCGCAAAGGCGCGCTCGCAGTACTCTCTCTGATGGTGCTGATCAGCGTCAATCTCGGCATCCTCAACCTGCTGCCCATCCCCATCCTCGACGGCGGCAACATTCTGTTGCTGGCCATCGAAGGCGTAATGCGCCGCGACCTAAGCATGGCCTTCAAAGAACGCTTCGTGCAGGTCGGTTTCGTCTTCTTGCTCGCCATTATGGCCTACGCCGTCTACAACGACGTAATGCGCATGCTCCCAATCCACTCCTAAATTTTCACGCGTCTCTTTGTCCTTTAGACGTTGGCTAGGAGCCGATCTTCACCTCGACTTGGTAGAGATGATAATGGGAATACAAATGCCGCTCTATATATCTACCGGAAGCCACGGTGGGCGATAAGTCCACCGAGTTACGCGGAACGGTTTTCCACTCTACGACCGCCATCCGCGGAAGCCACAGGCGGAGCTTGCTGTGTGGGATTCGCACATCGGCGAAGTCGACCGTGGTAGTTAGTTTCTCCAGTTGAGCCTCTGGCTGCGGAGCTAGCAGATCGGTGCGCAAACGAAGGATGCGAAAGGTGGACTCATCAATCCACGCAATGCCCTGATACAACATCGGGAAAGACTCGCTTCCAACTCGGATCTCGCCGGGCGCGCGGACGAGGCCGGGTGTCTGGCTAAAGGCTACAACATCGGCATTGCGGCCATCGATTTTTTGCCTTCCCAAGTAACGGAATTGAGATTCCGCGCGCACCGTGGGATGGAAGAATGCCCACGCGAGGACGAAACCGTGCGCGGTCGGAGCTCGCGGATCTTCACCGGGCTGACCGATGCTCCTATTCTGAAGGTCGGTTCTATACTCGCTCATTTCTGTGCCGGTGGTGGTCCGGTGAACAAGAATCAGGTAGTTGAACTGTTGATTGCTTGAATGGCCTGATCTCGAGCCAGGTCTAGTCTGAGTGACGTCTTCGCGAGAGATGAGGTTCGGCATCTGCTGCGACAACGTTTCTATTTCTTGCCCAATGCGAGTGAGCAGCGTGGGGAGATCTTTCTCACCAGCTTTGAGACCGCGCAGTTCCGGCATGGCTTTCTGCAATTCAGAAAGAGAATCATTCAGATATGGTTTTGATTCGTTGTATAGACGCCTCTGCCGCGAGGCGGATGTTTCGTCGAGCGGGAACTGCAGATCTTGGGGAGGAGCCGCACTTTGTACGTGGGCGATCACCACAGCCAATAAAAATACATGTAAAGACCGATGATCCATCAAGCCTCCGTCGGCTTGGCCGGTCCATCCCTCGTGTAGGACGAAGAATTTTATCCTATAGTTTCACTGTTTCGCTGAGTTGTACTACTTCTCAAATACTGGGCTGGCCCGCGTCATTAACAGACTGTGAACGAAGTACGATGATTTCCGTGATGAGATGACGGAGCGTGAAGTGATCGAGGGCAAATTCGGAAGGCATCATCACGAGCAACATGTACAAGGTCTATGTAGAAAAACTCGGCAAACGTAACTCTGTCGCCCATCCATCATCATCCCATGTAACACCAGTACAGGCCGAGGGATTCATAGACGACCTTATCCAAATCCGGGGATTCTCGGAGCGCTTGAGTTCAGCATCTTTGCTGTGATGCGCAGCGATTGGGTACAATGAGGTGATACGAATGCTTCCCCGGCACTCGTAAATCCGCGGTAACGTTCTCCGGAGGGCTTAGCATGGCAGCATCG
>DATHGV010000194.1:0-5641 GCA_035490135.1 Candidatus Methylomirabilota bacterium | reverse complement strand
GTTTCAAAACAGATTAAAGAGCGCCGTTCGGACTCTTACCGGTGTAGAAGTTCGTTTTCCAACACCCGATACTGCACTAGTCCATGCTACGTGGGACGTGACCGGGGGAGGTCGTCCCACTGGAGAGGCCGTTCCAGTTCTGAAAGAAATCACCACCATGACGATGGTCAAAACTAATGGGAAGTGGCTAATCACGGCTTTTCAGAACACGGAGAGCGAGGGCTCGACAAAGTAAAGAGCCGAATCTTGGGATTCCCGTTTAGGTGGTTACCTAGCAAAAACGCCCTAGAAAACGCTTTCGCGCAAATGGCGAGCGCACGCCCTTGCTGGGACAACTCCGCCTAAGCGGCAGACAAGGATGCGTGCGCTCCCGATTTTTACGTCGCCAGATTTAATCCTCGGTGATGATCCCAAAGAGACCATGCTCTTCGTCCGCGATTCCAGCAGTGAAAAAAACTCCTCCTCCGTTCTGCGCAGGGAGCAAATCCCACAAACCATCAAATTGGAGCGGTGTTCCATCGGCGCGCATGAGTGTCTCGATGAACGCGCCAGTCATCGGATCGTAAACATTGATGAAGCCGTCACCGAAGTTTCCGACCCACAGTTCGTTTTCCACCTCAACGAGTCCCCATGGCGCGTTGAGGTTCCCCCCTGAGACGAGGTGTCTGAGAAAGTTTCCGCTGGTATCGAATACATTTACAAAGCCACAGCCCGGACACGCAACGTCATCTTCGCGGTGATGATCCTGCTTGGCGTAGGTCACAAAAATTTCGTTATTGAAATTGCGGATGCCAAAAGGGGCGTAGCCAGCCGGAAGGCTTGGGTCAACGAAGCCGTTGGGATTCACCTGATGAAAATTTTCATCGAAGGTGTCGACCTGGCCGTTATGGAAATCTGTCGCATACAAAAAATTGTGGCCGCCGGCCACGCCAAGCGTCGCGCCTTTGTAAATGGCGTGGTGGCCGCCCTGGCTGTTATCGACGGCGATGATCGCGTGCGTCCCATCCAGCGTCGGGTTCCAACCCGAGATCGAGCCGTCTTCGCTGACAAAAATGAAAAAGGCGCGTGCCGACATTCCATTTTTTGTCACTTGAAAGAACGACGTACTGTTGAAGACAACGCCGGTGGGATTGCCTCCGTCTTTATTGTGCCTGGCTGGCGGAATCTCTACTATCAGCGGATTGGCTGTGCCATCCTGACGGTAAAGAGTGGAAACACCGGTGCCGTTATCGCTGACCCAGATCGTGCCATTCGAGGACACTGCCATGCCCCACGGATTGACAAGGTTTGGATCGGTGTGCTGCGCGACGCCGGCGATGTCGGATTGAAAGTTTGTCCACGAATAGGTGTCCGCGCGCGCAGACGTGGCCGTGAAGATTACTGCTGCTACCAAGAGCAGCCCGAATTTTGTGTAAGCGGAGGTTGTTTTCATAGGTTTAATGATTGTGTTTTCTCGTATCGAGAATCGCAGCGATCATTGCCCCACGCCGCATCGCAAAAGTAACGCCGTTGTTACTTTTTCCTGGCGAACCAGGCGATACTGCGATGATATAAGCGACTTTTTCGGTAAGCTTCTTCGCTGCGAATTCAGCGGCTTTACTTCGCAGACTTTAGAAACTCGATGATGGCGCGCTGTTCCTGGCCGGTAATGTTGGCACGGAGACGCATGTGATGAACGATCACGTCCCATTGCGCGTTGCTATACATTGTGGGCGGTCGAATATTGTGGCAGCGCAGACAGTTATTAGACCAAAGCTCTTCGCCGCTGAGACCCATATAGGAATCGCTGGAGGCGGCAGTGCTCGACGTGTTAGCTGCCTTGCCGTTTGCTTTAGGCTCGGCAAACAGGCTCAAAGTCGTGCTCGCGAAAAGTAAAATGAAAGCCGCGAGGACGCTGCGATTCAGTATTGTTATCATGTGACTTGTTGGCTTAGAAACCCATGGCCGTCTGAAAGAATAGAGCGTTCCTGTTGCGCTCACCGTTTGGCTTATCCCATTCATACGCGGCTTTCACTACGGTGCTGGGGCTTAACCAGTAATTGAGCCCAAGCGTCCAACGGGTTTCCGAAGGATCGCCGAGTCCACTCGGATCGGCACTTAAGTGGTCCCAGCGGAAGATCATTTCGAGGTTCCTTAGGAAATCGATGTCGAGTTTGGTAGGCCGATACGCGATCTCCGCGTAACCGCCATCGCGTTTGGCTGTCAACGGAAGCGGCCCAAACCCCAGTGAGCCATCAGGGTCATAAACCGCGTGATCGACTTTACTCCACGCGTACTGCGCAAACAGGTTGATGCGGCCTTTTAGCAGATCGGAGTCGCGAGTAATCTCCAAATCAACGGATTGAACTAACGCTTGAAGGTCAGCAAAAGTCGTTCCTTGGAAGCCCGGCTTCGAGGTTTCAAAACCATAACCCACCTCGACTCCTGGGATTGGAAGAAAGCCGACTCTGCCGCCGACTGCCTTGTTGTCGTTGTTATCCGTGTAGCTATTGAAATCTAGCGTTCCCGCGGTGCGAGCATCAAAGGTATTGAGGGTAGGACCGTTGGAAACATAAAAGGCGTAATCCGCACGGGTCGGGCCAATCGGAAATCCTCCGCGCACTTGGGCACCGACAGATATGTTTGGCAGGACGCCATGGTAAACGCCAAGCGGGCGGTCAGGCAGTTTGTTGATCCATTGCGGCTCGAACCGTTCGACGAAAACGTTACTCGGACTAAAGAATTCTCCGACACCGAAGGCTATGTAATCGTTGAGAAGATACGAGATCTGGGCATTCACAAGGTTCACATTAGTGCCGCCGCCACTGGGCTCGATCTCCAGCCGGCCGTCGAATAAAATTTTCGGCGTCAGTTCCCAGAGGAAGATGGGGTTAAAAGAAGCCGAAAACGTGGACACCTGGCCGTTGCGCTGCTCGTACATCCCTTCCGCCCAGCCTGCGAGGAGGAATTTGGTTGTGCCGAGCAATGATGCTTCCAGTTCGGCGAGGGAAGGCGCGGCTTCTGGCACGACTTCCTTGTGCATGTCCCCGGTGACCTGGCTTTCGGCGGTCTGTTGCTTTGGAGCGACCTGTTTTTGTACGTCTGCAACGGCATGACTTTCGAGGCGCTCTTGCTTTGATACCTCTCCTTTTTCTTTTTTAAGAGCCTCCAGTTCTTTCCTCATCGCCAGCATCTGGGCTTTGAGATCTTCATATTCTTTTCTGGTGACGTATCCGTCTGTTGTCGGTTCCTGGGCGTGAGCGGCCGTAGACGAGATTGTTAGGAAAGCGGCTTGAATAAGCGCTGCTAAAAAACAACGATGGATCTTCATTTTCCGGTCATCTCTTGGCGAGTGTTCGGAGATAGTTGATCACATTCCAGCGGTCCGTGGGCGATAGTCTGCTCCCATAATTCGGCATTGGCTTTTTGCCGACGGTGATTTTCCAAAAGAGCGCGCCGTCTGTTTCTGCTACAATCGCCGGATCGGAGAGTTTGGCAGGATGAATGCCAAGATCCGCCGCGTCGGGTCCATCACCATTTCCTGTCTTTCCGTGACAGGCCAGGCAGCGCTTCAGATAGATTTTTTGTCCCGCTGCGAGCGAAGATTCGTTGACAGCAACGGGGTTTTTCTTTCGCGCTTCTGTCGCAGGAGCGGTCCACTTCTCTTTTGAAGCAGGTGGTTCTTCGCTAACGACGAGGAGCGTTGAGCCGAGGAAGGCTGTGAGAAATGCCAGTAGTTTCGCGTGACGACCCAATTGCGTATTCAACTGACGCTCCAGAAAAGCAGTGACTGACCACCACACAGCGAGACGGTATGGGGGTGGCTTGCGCCGCGAAGGGTAGGCGACCTCGCTCACTGCACCAGGCTCCAGCCGTCCGGGAGAGTTGGGCCGTACGCTGCGCTAACGAAAATGTTATCGCCCACGGTCACCGTCACTGTAACGCCGCTTGCCACGGTTGGGCACAAAGCCAGACGGGGAGCAATAATCGCCACCAACAAAGCCAGGCGGCGTTCAGAAGTTCTTATTGCATCACTCACACCGGGCAATTGCAAACGATCTGTTGCCCGCAGGCAATACCGGGAGAGTAACACGATTGTTACTTTTACGGACCGTCGAACGCATGATCGGTGCGCAGTGTTCTGCACAGTCGAGCCTTCGGTCGGCGATCTGCCACTCTTTGAGACGACGGGCCGAACTTATGATGACCCGCGAAGCGTATAGCCAACGTGGCGGACGGTGTGAATCAGCACAGGATCACCAATCTTTTTCCGGAGCCGGCCTATGAACACTTCGACCAGCTTCGTATCGTACTCATGCGCATGCTCCCAGACGCGTTCGCAAAGCTCTGTGCGGGTGAAGACACGGCCCGGCTCCCGCATGAGCACCTTTAGCAACATGAGCTCCCGTGGCGAAAGCTCGATGCGTTTCGCGCCGCGGTGGACGTCGTGAGTAGCCAGATCGAGGGTGAGATCCCCGACGCGCAAGGACATTACGGGTTCTTCGGGATAACGGCGCCCAAGAGCGCGCACGCGCGCCACCAGTTCCTGCATTGCAAACGGCTTTGGCAAATAATCATCAGCTCCAAGCTGCAACCCAGTGACTCGATCATCCACAGCGCCGCGCGCCGTGAGCAGCAATACACGGCTTGCGAGGTGCTGCGCGCGGAGGCGTTGCAACACTTGGAAGCCATCGATTCCAGGAAGACGAATATCGAGCACGATAAGGTCGAAAGGCGTCTTTCTCACTTCTTCCAAGGCGGTTTCGCCATTGTGAACTGCTTTCGGATCGTGGCCGGCCTCGGTCAACGCAGAAGCGATTTGCCGCGCCACAGCGACTTCATCTTCGACGATCAGGACGCGCATGGGTTAGAAACGAATGGTGAATTGCGCAGCAAACAAATGATTGTCATCGCCAGGGCCGGTGGTTTCATGCTGAAAATCATACTGCAATTTTAACTGCGTGTGTGGTGTGAAACGATATGCTGCGGCGATGTCGATCCTCCCGAGATCTGGACTCCAACGAACGTTATGGCCATAGCCATCGTTGATCGTGCTGAAGAGTTGCTGATTCCAGCGAATCGCGCCGAATAGCTGCGGGGTAAATTTGTACTTCGCTTCGACGTAATAAGCGAATGTGTCTGCATTTCCCACTCGAGGCACTTCGAAGCGGGCTTCGTAGAACTCGGCCCAAACTTGCAGATGACGCCAGGCAAAACTGACGTCCTGCCCGAGAACAAATTCGCGATAATCATCGATATCACGTCCCGGTGGCAGCGTCGGTTCGGCTTCGCGCCGAAAGTATGGGCCTTCGCTCGCTGACAACCCGAAGTTCCACGCCTCGTTGGGGCGGAAACCGAAACGTCCACTGAAAGTCGGATTCTCGAAACCATTCTCGGTGACATACCACGATTCCGGGCGCGACGAGAGCGACGCATTCTTCATTTCAACAGCGTAATCAAATTTGCCAAGTTGGCCCGAGACAGAAATGCCACTGGCGTAACTAGGTCCCCAGATTACCGGATTAAACGCGTACTTCCCGTAGTAGTAGGGACTGTAGATGAACGCCAACGGTGAAAACGCGGCGTATTTATCCTGAATGGCCGTGACATTTTCATAAACTAGCGGCCCGTTGATAAATGGATTGTCCCACGACAAGTGCCG
>DATHGV010000193.1:0-74079 GCA_035490135.1 Candidatus Methylomirabilota bacterium | reverse complement strand
TAGTGAACGTCCGGCAAAGTGTGTGGCGTGGAAAGTTTCAATCCCCAAAAAGTGAAAACGCCGTGAGATGTTTCGCACTCTCGGCTCGCTTGCTTGAGCATATTGCCGATACTCTACGTCGGTTGACGCCCAACAAAGAGGGATTGTTTTTCGCTACGCGCAACGGGACTCCTTGGGACGCAAATTTGTTGGTGAAACGAAAGTTGTATCCTCTGCTCGATTCTCTTGGCATCGAGCGCGGAGGACTGCACGCTTTCCGTCACACCAATAGCACGCTGATGGATAGTCTAGGCGTGCCTTTGAAGGTCCGACAGCAGCGACTTGGACATAGCGATCCTTCGCTCACGTTGGGAATTTACACGCATGTTTTCAGCGCGGACGATGAACGCTTTGCGGAGCAATTGGACGGAATATTGCGCCCAAATGCGCCCAAAAAAGAAAACGGCTCAGGGTTGGAGCACCCTAAGCCGTTGTATCTAAACTAACAGAATGGTTGCGGGGGTCAGATTTGAACTGACGACCTTCGGGTTATGAGCCCGACGAGCTACCAGGCTGCTCCACCCCGCGCATTGACTATAGCTGAGGTGCGCTGTCTCGTCAAATTACTATGAAATCTCCGACTAAGCGCTTATACGTGGGCTCTAACAAAATGACGACACTGCAATGTAAATGCGCTCGGCATTCAGACGGGATTATTTAAGTTATGGGTAAACTAAGGTAGGCGCCCCAAGAATTCCAAATAACTGAACTTACCGACTGCGCTCCACTAAGAACTAGCTGGGTGTGCAGTCACAATAAAAAAGGCCGAGCAAATCACCAGTCTTTATACGGTGTCCCATCAAACGGTGATGTTCTATCTGAATTTGAATGCACATCCACCATCCCGGTGCCAGTCTGGTCAGGGCTCAGCACTACTTCATCGAATTGTGGTTGCCAATCTTTTGCTTGAGTCATCGGATCGGTCGGCACGACGCGGAGATATCCAGCTTCTTGCAAAGCCTCGATGGACTGTGGAGCGGATTGCTTATCGAGCGTGTAGTTATCAATTGCCTGGCGCATCACCTGCAAATCCTGCTTCAGGGTGGCCTCGCGGGCGCGAATCACCGAGCGGTCATACCGTCCCGCCGCAATCCCGATCAGAATAAAGATGATCGTAATTACGATCATCAATTCGATCAGCGTAAAGCCAAAGCTACGTGCGCGCCTCTGCGAGCAGAAATTGGCGTTCATCCCTTGGTGCATTTTCAATCCACTCATACCCAAATCACCAATCTGAATATTTTGTTCCGTCTTGCGCAACGCCTTGCGACTTCGAATACACATCGAATACGTTTTTTCCGCCCCAGCTCGTGGAGTCGGGATCATCCTGCACCGCGCGCAACCCCCATTCGTTTTGCCCTGTCATCGGATCTACGGGAATTCTGCGCAGGAAGCGAATCTTTTTGTCACTTGAGGCGCCCAGTTGCACGCCCTTTACCAGCGTTTCCAAATCCGGCGGATACCCTTCGCTGCCAAGTTCCACTCTGATCTGGTTGCGATCAGCGGCATCCTTGTAACGATCAATGGCATCCCGCATTTCCCGCAAATCGCGGTGCAGTTCGCTTTCCTTGCTCCGTATCACGGTGAACCTTGCGATGGGTAGAGCCGCCGACGCGAGTATCAATAGGATAGAGCAAGCGATGATCAATTCGATCAGCGTCATCCCAGCTTGATTAGGAACTCGCTTGATAGAGAAAAACTTTTTAGTGTTGCCCAGCATTGCCGTTTAGTACCCCACTACTAAGGTTGAACCTGCACGGTCGCTTCGCTGCTGACTAGCGGAATGGGTTTTTGCTGGGAGTCTTTGGCGTTAACCTGCACGATGGAGAGGTTTGAGGAGCCGGGCGCGATACCCTTGACGACAATCCCCATAAGCGTGCCGCTTCCATTGACGCCCGCGGTGTTCGGCTGGCGGGTCGCGGAGATAATGGCTTGTCCATGCTCCTTGTCCACGCGCGATACGATGGCAATTTCCTGCGTGCCGCCAGATAGAAAGCCCCCATGTTGGACTTCTTCGATGCTGACCACCGCGGGGTTATATTGCAGCAACAGTGGTATCGAAAAAAGGTCGTTAACGTTGTCTACCACAATACCCACGGTAGTTGTTTGCCCCGCTTTCAGCGAAACACTCCTGGGCTCAAATCGTATTCTCGCACCTTGCGCGCCTTGACCAGCGCCGGGAACAGCCGCTGCGGCTCCATCCGGAGGATTGCCAGCACTCCCGGTAGGTCCTACCGGCGCGGGATTTTGGTTGGGTGTGGCCGCGGGTTGTTGAACGCCCGGTGTGGGTTCCGCAGTCGGCGTTCGAACGTCACGATCGCGCCGAACTTGAACATTCGACTCAGACCCCGAATACAACGGCCGCAAGTTTCCTTTAGTCCATTCCGGAATGCGCACGATGCGCGGAGTCATAACGATCAAAACTTCATTTTCCTGATGGTCAGTTCTGTCATCCGAAAAGAAATACCGCATGAACGGAATCTTCGCGAGTCCTGGCCAGCCATTTAATGTGCGCGTGTCGTCCTTTTCAAACAAACCACCGAGTACGTTTACTTCGCCTTCCTTCAGGCGAATGTCTTGCTCGATTTTACGCTGGCTGATGATGGGCTGCTGAATCCCGCCAATGGTCGAAATGCCGGTCTGAGACGACACCTCGACAATTACTTTCAGGCTCACTTCGTGATTCGGGTGCACTCGAGGAGTAATGTCTACGTTGACGCCGACTTCCAGATATTGGAATTGGGTATTGACCAAGGGATTGACGCCCGTGGCGCCCACGCCAACGCCCGCCTGAAAGCTGCCCGTTGCCACCGGTATTTTATCGCCGACACGCAGTTTGGCAGGCTGCCCATCTATGGAGCGAATCTCCGGGTTCTGAATGATTTTTGTGTAAGTGTCAGTCAAAATGGCATTGGCTGTGATGCTGGGAACAGTTACGGCATAAGAGTTTCCATTTAAATGCGACAATTGATTGAATGTGACGGTGTTGTTTGTTGGAGTTGCAGTGGTAGTGGTACCCGTTGTAGTTGTCGTCGTCGAAGCGTTCGGATTGATTGTGACCGACGCAGTTTGTATTGGAAGAATGCCCAGATCACGCAGGCGGTCGGTGCGCGCTTGCAGCACCTCAACCTGCACAACCACCTCGGGCTTGGCTTTGTCGATGTCCCCGATCATTTTTTCCGCCAGCAACAATTTGTCCGGAGTATCGCGAATGATGATCGCGTTTTGCGAATTCAGTTGATGAATGCGCTTTAAATCCAGCAGTTGACGCAATCCGGTAACGATTTCCGTCAAATCTTGCGGCTGCACGGTGTTGGCTAGATAGAATGTCTTTACAATTTGCTCTTCGTAGTCGCGCCGCTTCTGCGGTTGGTCCGGAATCACGAAGATAATATTTTCCGTGACCGGCTTCCAAAACGCCTTGCTTTCCAGCGAGACGATATCGAGCGCTTGCTGCAGCGTCACGTTGTTCAGCTCCGTGGTAATGCGTCGGGCAGGGAAGTCCGGATCAAAGATCACCGTCAATCCAGCCAGTTTGGCTACGGTTTCGAATACCAGCTTCGCGTCGTTGGACATCGTGAGATTGATCGGCGCGTGGGACAAAGGCTTGATCTCTGGCGGCATCGAGGCCAAGGGTTGCGCATTGGGGTCGGGCGGAACCTCCGCTGCGGCATCCGCGTCGCGGTTCTTGTCCGAAATCATCGCGGCAGTCCTGCGCAACTCTTGCTCCGCGACCGGGCTGGAGGGATCGACTACCCCAGCGCGCTGGAATTCAGCCAATGCGGCCTGTAAATCGCCCTTCTTGCGCATCTCCAGGCCCTGCTTGATATGAAAATTGGAGGCCTCGAAGCGGATCTGGTCAACCTTGATTTTTAAATTGGCATTATTAGGGTCGGCCTTTAACGCTTGCTGGTAGTAGGTGAGTGCGGCGTCGTAATCGGAAATTTCTTCCGCCTTACGTCCCTGAGAATACTCGGTTTTCCCGTGTTTCGGGCAGCCTGCAGCGAGTAGGGCAAGACATATGTACAGTGTTGCTGTACCGCAACGTCGCATGAATTCTCCGAATCTCGACTGGTTCATCGAAAGTCTAACACTCGGCTTAGAGGCCGGGCAAGGAATCAGGGGTTGGCTGTCCTTTCATACAACAACCCCCAGGTGGCGCGGATTTAACACTCCAGCTATGATGGCTTGTTGTGGCTAAGCCCGCCAAAAAATCTGCGAAGACTGATAAAGTTGAGGAGTTGATCGTTGCGCAAAACCGCGCGGCCTCCTACAACTATCACATTCTGGATAAGTTCGAGGCCGGCTTGGTACTCCACGGCACCGAAGTGAAAGCCTTACGCGAAGGAAAGGCCAATATCCGCGACGCTTATGTTGATTTTAGACCCACTGGGGCCTGGCTGGCCAACGCTCACATAGCGCAATATTTACCCGGTGGGCCCTGGAATCATGAGCCGCTAGGCGCGCGAAAGCTGTTGCTGCATAAAAATGAGGTTAACAAATTGGCGGGACGTACTGAAGCCAAAGGTTTGACGGTTATTCCCCTAAAGATTTACTTCCGCAAAGGCATCGCCAAAGTTGAAATTGCTTTGGCGCAAGGAAAAAAATCGTGGGACCGCCGTCAGGACGAACGCACCAAGGAAGCTCGTAGAGAAGCGGAAGACGCGATGTATCAAAACCGGAGGCGATAACGCAGCATGCAAATTACGTTGGACACCAGGAATTATTCAGAACTCGAAACCGAAGCGCTTGTTGCTTATTTATTTGAGGAGTCTGACCCTGTCCAGGGCCAGTTGGAAGAAATAGACCGTGGAGCAGGAGGCTTGCTCCGCAAGCTCGTAAAGGGCGGGGAAGTTTCGGGCAAAATGCTGGAGTTCACCCTTATCCACTCGCCGCAGGGACTGAAAGCTTCTCGGCTGTTGCTGGTAGGCGCCGGTAAACGTGAGCAATTCAACGGCGCTGTGGCGCGCAAAGTCACGGGAGCCGCCCTGCGTTATCTAAAAGCTCGCTCAATCAAGAAGTTCGCGATTCTGGCATCTGACAAAAACCGAACAGAGGATTTTGCTCAAGCTGTTGCCGAAGGCGCCGTCATCGCCAATTTTGAATCGGACAAATACAAGACCGACAAGAAGACCGACAAATCCATCGAATCAGTACTGCTCATCGGCTACTCTGATGCGCAAAAATCCGCCGGAGAAAAAGGCTTGGCAACGGGTCAGACCATTGCCGAAGCGCAGAATTTTACTCGCGACCTGGTTAATGAACCCGCCAACAAACTGACCCCTAAAATTCTGGCGGAAAAGGCCGCAGCCATGGGCAGGGAAGCCGGCCTGGCGGTCGAAATTCTGGATGAACAAAAAATTGCCGACTTGAAAATGGGCGCACTGCTCAGCGTCGCGCAAGGAGGCCCGGAGCCGCCGCGCGTCATGGTCCTCACCTATGTGCCTACAAACCTAAAACCTGACTTGCCTGTGATTGGTCTTATTGGTAAGGCCGTGACGTTCGATACCGGCGGTATCTCCATCAAACCGGCTGATGGTATGGAAAAAATGAAATACGACATGGCTGGAGGGGGCGCCATGCTCGGGGTCATGCGCGCCATCGCCTCGCTGAAACCAAACGTAAAAGTAATTTGCGTAGTACCTTCGACTGAAAACATGGTCGGCGGAAAAGCCCAGAAGCCTGGCGATATACAGACCGCCATGTCCGGCAAAACCATCGAGGTCCTGAACACCGATGCGGAAGGCCGTTTGATCCTGGCCGATGGCATTACCTTTGCCAAGCAATTGGGAGCCACTCACTTAATCGACGCTGCGACCTTGACCGGTGCCATCGTAGTGGCTTTATCCAATGTCAACGCCGGCGTGTTCGGCTCCGATCAAGCCTTTACAGAGAGACTTCTGGCTAGTTCCAAAGCTGCCGGTGAGAAAATGTGGCAGATGCCCATCGACGACGACTACCGCGAATTCATCAAGGGCAGTGTCGGCGATATTCAAAATATCGGCAGCGGAAAAGGTGGCGGGGCCATCACCGGCGCTATGTTCATCAAGGAATTCACGGGCGATACCCCCTGGATTCATCTCGATATCGCCGGCACCGCATGGAATGACGACCAGAAGCCGTGGATGGCCAAGGGCGCGACAGGAACGGCCGTGCGCACTCTCGTTCACATGCTGATGTCTTATTAGATTCCGTTTGTTAACGCGCAAGACAATCTAGGATTAGAATTATTTGCATAGTGCGGTTTTTGAATCTCTCCTTGGGATTCTTTTTCCTAATTTCCGGGCCAGCCCTCAGTCAGAGCTACATCTTTTCGGGCGCCTCGATCCCTAATAAATCCAGCGCTCTTACGAGTTGCGTTTCAACCAATTCTGTCAACCGCAGCAGGAACGCGCGTTTCTGCTCATCCGCTTCCGATAAAATGTGATGGTGGTGATAAAACAGGTTGAACGCCTGGGCAAGTTGAAATGCAAACTTCGCCACGAAAGCCGGCTCCTGTCCTTTTATGGCCGCTTCCACGGCCATGTCAAGCGATCCGGCCAAGACCACCAACTCCCACAGACCGTTGCCGTCCGGTCCCGAAAATAACTTCGCAACGGTTTCCTGCATAACTTCCATCTGCGTGGCGCCCACTTCCGTCCCTTTACGCCGAATCCCACGGATGCGCACCACCGCATACTGGCAATAGGGACCAGTCTCGCCTTCAAAGCTCAAAGCATCCTTAAAATCAAACGCGATGGTCGCGTTACGCGTAAATTTCAAAAGGAAGAATCGCAATGCCCCGACGGCAATCTTGCGCGCGGTCTGCCGTTGCGCTTCACTGTCCATGTCGGCGTGCCGCTGCTGAACTTCGCTCAGTGTCGCAGCTTCAAGCTTGTCGAGTAAATCGTCCGCCTTCACCCCGAATCCCTTGCGGCCACTGACCTCCACGTAAGGTTTTTTTGTTTCTTCGGGTGAAAGCTCATAACCCATCTCCGCCGCGCATCTCGGAGTCAGCGCCACAATTTCGTACGCAAAATGAATGGAGTGATCCGCTTCTTTGCCGTGTCCCAGCGCGCGCAATCCCTCTGAGACGACATCCTGCAAATAGGCCTGGCGTGAATCAATCACGTTGTAGACGGTCGTAGCAGGAGCCCCAAAATTTGGCGCTGACGGATCACCATTTATGCTCGCGGTGCTCCATAAAATATGTGAGCCAGGCGCATCGGGCCATTTGACGTAGAAAAAATCTTTGCCCAGTAACCCGAATTTCCATAATTGGTAAGCGATATCTTTTCCTACATATGTCACTGTCCCGTTCGAACGCACAATAATTTTGTCTTGATTGTTGGGATTCTCATCCAAGTCGAAACCAGCACTTTCGTTGGCATCAGGACTTTCCTTCCGGGCGGCATCCTCTTTTCCCGCCTCGGCTTTTTCTTTTGCGGGCATGATCCAGCACCCGGCCATCTTTCCACTCGTTGCCAGTCGAATCGCTCCCGCGGCCTTTAACTGTTGAAACGCCGCATCCCAAAAATGCAAATGTAAAATTTCGCTCTCGCGTGCCAGCAAGTCGTACCAGATGCCCAATCGCGCCATCGTGCGCAGGTGCAGACTCACGATGGCATTGGCGATCACCATGCCCATTTCGGCAACTTCGCCGCCACTTTCTTCAATTGCCTTCAGAGTCTCGCCGCGCAGGGTCGCCGCACGGGTTTTGTCTTCCTCCAGAAATTGCGCCGCGCGCGCGTAAACGTCCCAACAGAGATAATCGAATTTCGGCTTCGCAGCCAGCTGGCATACCTGCGCGAGGTTCTTCCTCTCCATGTGCACGAAGCCGATGACCACGTCAGCGACCTGCACGCCAGTGTTGTCGATGTAGTTTTGCACCTGTACCGCGCCGCCAGTGTGCCGCAACACACGCGCGATCGTATCGCCCAGCACGGCATTTCGCACATGCCCAATGTGCGCCGCCTTATTCGGGTTAATGCTGGTGTGTTCAACAATTATTTTGCCGCCCCGCCGCCCAGGGGCTGTGGCCGAACCTGATTCACGTTGAACTTCTAGCAAAAAGCTTGCGCGGTCAAAATAGGCATTCAAATACCCGGCACCCGCAACTTCAACTTTTGCAATTCCTTCGATCAGTGCCAAGCTGGACGCGATTTCTTGCGCGATTTGCCGTGGCGCGCGCTTTAGCCGTTTTGCCAATTCAAAACTAACCGGCGAAGCCGTCTCGCCCATTTCGATTTTTGGCGGGCGCTCCGTAACGATCGCAATATCCAACCCGTACTTTTCGCGGATATGTGCGCCTAACGCGTCGCGGAATCGCTTTGTCAGGTTCAGATACACATTTCCTCAATCCCGTGAATCTATTTCACCATCTACAATTAACACGGAAGACCGAAATACGGATTTGGTGTTGTGCAATCTCGATGAAATTTATGCGGCGGGTTTCCTCGTCCACGCGCCCAGAATGGCGCCCATTAAGCACAACCCCACCAACGCGTAAAATTCGTTGATGGCAAATAGCTGTCTAGGCCGCATTTCATACATGTATGTGGTGTATGTCACGGGACCCAGAAATCCGATCCATATAAGTATACCCAGCGCTGCGCCACGTGCAGCTGTGTCGGCATTTCGCCAGGCGCAAAGTTGTGCTAATACAAACGCGATAACCAGATTCAGAACAAACGAGATGATGTATGGCGCGATGGGATTCGAACCGCTGGCCTGCTCCGGAGTAATATGTTCAAGTGCCATCCACGGTTTGCTGAACAGCACTGCGAACCACACCGCGCCCAGCAACCAATAAGCTAGCGCGGCTACAAACACCGCCACATAATTCGGCCTCATTTATCTCCTCCTTCAAATGGCAATAGAGCGATCTCAGAATTCCATGGACACGTGCGGAAGAGTCTTATGTTTGTTACGGGATGATGTCAAGTTTTTGAGGGGCGCTGGTATTCTATTTGCATGCCAGCGCAGGAGAATGGAGCGGAGATCCGATTATTTACCGAGCAAGACGCTCGGGCGCTTTGGGATTTGCGCATGCTGGCACTTGAGACCGATCCCTGGTCTTTCGTGGATTCGCCGGAGGAACTGCACGCTATTTCCGTGGAAGAATTTGTCACGCGCTTGCGTGCTGACCATGCCGAAAACTTCATTGTCGGCGCGTTCGTAAGGGACAGCGCTGTCGGAATGGTCGGCTGTTATCAAGAAGTGCCCTTAAAACGTCGGCATAAAGCCTGGATATGG
The DNA here is from genome assembly GCA_035490135.1 of Candidatus Methylomirabilota bacterium. GTDB lineage: Bacteria > Acidobacteriota > Terriglobia > Acidiferrales > UBA7541 > Acidiferrum. The sequence goes on along the minus strand of DATHGV010000193.1, from coordinate 64,806 downwards.
GGCGTCTTCGTCAATCCTTCCGCACGCGGGCGTGGAATCGCTAGATCACTAATGCAGGCTGCGATAGCACGTGCCAAGGCCATCGACGGCTTAGACATGGTTATGCTAACAGTGGCGGTCGACCAACCGGCTCCGCGAAAGTTGTACGAATCCCTCGGATTTCGCTCTTTCGGCGTCGAGCCGAAAGGAATAAAAATTGGCAATCAGGCCCACGACGAAGAGCACATGGTCCTCGAATTCAGGAAGTAGCCATATAAATGGCCAATGTTTGACACCTTTTAGCGCCGCCGCTACTATCAATTAGCCACTTCATTTGCCGTTCTGGATCTTCTCGTACGGCGAAAGACCCCATGAAACTTGCCTATTTTGACTGCTTTTCGGGTATCAGCGGCGACATGACGCTCGGAGCGCTTGTGGACGCTGGCTGTTCCGCGGACTTGCTGCGTGGGGAATTAAAATCCCTGCAAGTTCCAGGTTGGACTTTGACCACAGAGAAGGTCTGGAAGAACGGCATGGCCGCCACCCATGTACGCGTCCGGACTGAAGAACGGCAAAAACATCGTTCACTCACGACCATTCTTGAAATTTTGAACAATTCAAATCTGGCTCCGCCAGTTCGAGAACGCGCTTCGCGCATTTTTCAAAAACTTGGTGAGGCCGAAGCGCACGTTCACGACGCGCCCCTTGAAAAAGTTCATTTCCATGAAGTTGGTGCCGTCGATGCGATTGTTGACATTGTTGGATCATGTATAGGATTTCATGCTCTGGGCATTGAGCGCTTTGCATGTTCGCCGCTGAATGTTGGCGGCGGCACGGCAAAAATGGCTCACGGCGTGTTGCCTGTACCCGCGCCGGCGACAGCCAGACTTTTGCAAGGCGCGCCGACCTTCTCGAATGGCGTGCAGCGTGAACTGGTGACTCCCACTGGCGCGGCCATCGTCGCAACATTATGCCTTTCTTTCGGGCCACAACCGCCCATGACTGTTTCCGCCATCGGTTACGGCGCCGGAACGGCCGATCTCGAAGGACAACCGAACGTCGTACGCATCATGATTGGTGAATCCCCCGACAAAACGTCGTCCGCGAACGATCAAGAAATTTCCATCATCGAAGCCAACCTCGATGACATGAACCCGCAAATCTATGGCTACGTTCTGGAAAAAGCATTATCGGCGGGCGCTTTGGATGTGTACACCACCGCATTGCAGATGAAAAAGAATCGCCCCGGTACGTTGCTGACCGTTTTGTGCCGACCCGAAGACACCGACACGTTGATGTCGCTTATTTTCGCCGAGACCACGACATTCGGCATACGCTCGCACCGGGAGCAACGCCGGGCCTTGCCGCGGGAGTGGGTGAACGTTTCTACCACTTATGGCTCGGTGCGCATCAAACTGTCACGCTCGAATGGGCACATTCTGCACGTCACACCAGAGTATGATGATTGCCGCAAACTTGCCGTCGAAAAACAAGTTCCATTGCAACAAGTAATCAGCGAAGCCTTACGTGCGTATCAAGCCGGCGAAAAAGCTAGCTAAATTCACGCATCAATTTATTTATTTGGAAGCGCTGGCCGGACTAATCAGCTGGCGCAAAATATTGAGCACTTGTATCCGGAAGACTTAGGTCAAAATAGAGGAAATGGCGTCCGCAAAACCGAAGTATTACATCACTACTCCGATTTACTATGTAAACGCGCGTCCGCACCTCGGGCACACGTACACCACCATCGCCGCGGACGCTATCGCGCGCTATAAACAGATGCGCGGATTCGACGTGCTCTTCCTGACCGGCACCGATGAGCACGGCCAAAAAGTCGAGCGCTCTGCGAAGAATAACAACGAATCGCCGATTGATTTCGTCGATCGCGTGTCCGCAGAATACCGCGACCTCTGGAAAGAGTTGGGCCTGCGTGTCGACCGGTTCATTCGCACCACCGAAACCCGCCACGCTCACGCCGTACAGCATCTGTTTCGTGAGATTCAAAACAACGGCTACGTCTATAAGGGGCATTACGAGGGGAATTACTGCGTCTCCGACGAAATGTATATCGACGACTCCACCCCGGGCGCGACTTGTCCGGAATGCGGCCGCGTCACCGAACGCGTCAAAGAAGAAAATTACTTTTTCCAGCTTTCAAAATTTGAAAAGCCACTCCTGAACTATTACGAACAACACCCGGACTTCATCCAGCCGGAAGCTCGCCGCAACGAAGTAATTTCTTTTGTTCGCGGCGGTTTGCGTGATCTTTCCATCAGCCGCACAACATTAAAGTGGGGAATCCCCTGGCAGGGCGACGAGAAACATGTTTTCTACGTATGGTCCGACGCGCTGACGAATTACATCACTGCCGTGGGCTACCCCGTCCGGAAAGATGAATTCGCCCGCTATTGGCCGGCCGATGTGCATCTGGTCGGTAAGGAAATCATCCGTTTCCACGCGGTGTACTGGCCCGCATTCCTGATGGCTGCGGGTCTGGACCTGCCCAAAAAGATTTTTGCTCACGGCCATCTCTTGTTCCAGGACGAGAAAATGTCCAAATCGCGCGGCAATATTCAATCCGCGCAGCCCATCGTCAGCGTCTTGGGTGTAGACGCCTTGCGCTACTTCCTGCTGCGTGAAATTGTTTTCGGAGGAGACGGCGGCTTCAGTCGCGAGGCGCTGATCGCTCGCTACAACAGCGATCTTGCGAACGGCCTCGGCAATCTTGCCAGCCGCACCGCGGCGATGATTGATCGCAGTTTGGGCGGAAAAATTCCCAAGGCCACTGAGCTTCAGCCGCAAGACCAGGGACTCGCCAAAGTCGCGCAAGCCTCCATCGCTGAGGCCCTCGAACACTACGATAAATTCGAATTCTCGCGCGCACTCGAATTGATCTGGTCTATCATCGCCGCCGCCGATAAATATCTCACCACCGAACAACCCTGGAGTCTGGGCACTTCCGACGCGGACCAGCAACGTCGCGGAACAATTTTGTGGGTGACCGCCGAAGTTTTGCGCATCGTAACTGCACTAGCACACCCGATTCTGCCCGAAAGCACTGCCAAGGTTTGGAAGCTTCTTGGACAAACCGGAAATTTAGCATCGCTCGAATTAGACACTCTGCGCTGGGGCCAACTCTTACCGGGCGTAAAGCTCGGAGAACTTCAAGCTTTGTTTCCGCGCGTCGAAAAAACCGAAGCAATGGAGAGGATCGAAGCCATGGAAAATCAGTCACAAAAACCGGCCGCTGCACCAGCATCAGCCGCACCCGCAAATGCACCCACTGCGGCTGCTGCTCCAGCCGCGGCACCCGCAGCCACGGAAAAAATCGGCATTGAAGACTTTGCCAAGGTCGAAATGCGCGTCGGGCAAATTCAAACCGCTGAACGCATCGCAGGCGCGGACAAATTGCTGAAACTCACCGTGGATATCGGCACGGAAGTGCGCCAAATCTGCGCCGGCATCGCCCAGTTTTACGAACCGGCAAAACTAATTGGCCGCAAAGTGGCAGTAGTTACGAATCTCGCCCCACGCAAACTGCGCGGTGTCGAATCCAACGGCATGATCGTCGCGGCGGCTGTCGGCCCGGAAGGAAGGCCGGTCCTCGCTGGTTTCCTGGAAGATGTGGAAGTCGGCGCCCGCCTCAAGTAGCATCCCTTGCAAATGGAACTAGTCGACTCTCACGCCCACATCGATTTCCCCCAGTTTGCGGACGATCGCGAAGCCATGTTGGAGCGGGCCCGACTCGTGGGGGTATCGGCGCTGCTCGCGATCGGCACCGGGCCCGGGCCGGAGAAATTAGATTCCGCGCTGCCCTACGCGGATCAATACGACTGGATCTACGCCAGCGTCGGAATTCATCCGCATGAAGCGAAGCAAGTCACACCGCAGCACGTCGAAAAACTCGCGATCCTCGCAAAACATCCCAAAGTAATCGCTTGGGGCGAAATTGGACTGGATTATTTTTACGATCACTCCCCGCGCGATGTCCAGCATCAGGTATTCCGCGACCAAATGGCTCTGGCCCGCGACGCCAAACTCCCCCTCATCATTCACTGTCGCGATGCCTGGCCCGATTGCCTTGCGCTCATCGAAGAAGTCTGGCGCCCCACAGGGCTCGGCGGCATCCTGCATTGTTTCACCGGCACGATCGAGGAAGCCCGACGCGGCCTCGACGCCGGCTTCATGATTTCCTTCGCGGGCAATTCCACTTATCCGAAGACCCACCACATCCGCGATGTCGCAAAGGAAGTCCCTCTTGACCGCATCCTGATCGAAACCGACTCTCCCTACCTCGCTCCTCAACGCTACCGCGGCAAACGCAACGAGCCCGCCTATGTCGCGGAAGTAGCGCGTACGCTCGCGAATGTGAGAAACTTGTCGCCGGAAGAATTCGCCGCCTCCACATCAGCAAATTTTTGGCGTTTCTTCCAGCTTGTCCGGCCGCCAGAATCTCCGGCCGCTACATTTTGATGCGGCAAAGTTGGGCCGCATGATTCGAGCGGTGCCAGGAGGAATCCCATCGCGCTGCTAACCGCTAAGGAGATCTTCGATCTAGTCCGCGACGATCTCGTCCTCGTCGAAGAGGAACTTTCACGGCAAAGTGCTACCGCATTCGAACCAGTTTCGGAAATAACCAGCTATCTTCTGGGCGGCGGCGGCAAACGACTGCGCCCGGCGCTGCTCATACTGTGCAATCGCTATGCAGGCGCACGCAGCCCCGGTGCAATTCGACTGGCCGCAGTCGTGGAGCTCCTTCATAGCGCTACGTTGATTCACGACGATGTAATCGATAGCGCAAACACCCGCCGCGGCCGTCCCTCCGCGAATTCCAGATGGGGCAATCACCGTAGCGTTTTGGCTGGCGACTGGCTCTACATGCAGTCCTTCCAGATGGCGCTGGAGGAGCGAAATTTCCGCATCCTCGACGTGTTGATCGACCTCACACAAAAAATGGTGGAAGGCGAGCTCATTCAACTCGAGAAGATCGGCCGCATTGACGTCACCGAAGATGATGCCGTACGGCTTGCGACATACAAAACTGCATGTCTCTTCAGCGGGTGCGCTCGGCTCGGCGCTGTCCTCGCCGGACTCGAGGGAGAAGAAGAAGAGGCCCTCGCGGATTACGGCCGCTACGCCGGTCTGGCCTTTCAACTGGTCGACGATCTGCTCGATTTTACGGCTTCGGCAAAACAACTCGGGAAGCCCGTGCTTAGCGACCTGAAAGAAGGAAAAGTTACCCTTCCGCTCATCTACGCCATGGAAAACGGCCACCGCGACGCTAGAGATCTCGTCATCCAAGTCCTAGAAGAAAAGGAATTTAATTCCGTACGCCCAGAAACGCTGGTCGCACTGGTTCAAGACTCTGGAGCCCTCGGGCGCGCGCGCGAACTCGCTCACGATTACGCCCGCCGCGCGAAAGCTTGTCTGAACGGGCACGCCGACAGCGAGTATGGTCGCGCGCTGATGACCCTTCCGGATTTCATTCTCTCTCGCGAAAATTAATTGCATCACCGCGGATCGCTATGCTTCCTTTTAAAGTCGTCTATCACCCGCGCTACGATTTGAATCTCGGCGCACATGTTTTTCCCTCGCAGAAATTTCGCTGGATCGCCGAAGAACTCCTTAGTTCGGGAATTGCAGGTCCTGGCGATTTTCTTACGCCCCAGCCCGCCTCCGATGAAGATCTTTTGCGGGTACACACCTCTTCATGGGTGAACAAATTAAAAACCGGCTCACTCTCCGCCAGTGAAATTATGAAACTGGAAGTCCCTTACTCGCCGGAGCTAGCGGAAGCGGTCTGGCTAGCCGCAGGTGGCACAATCCTGGCGGCGCAGTCGGCCTTGCGGGATGGGTTCGGGTCGAATTTAAGCGGCGGCTTTCACCACGCCTACGCCAACCACGGGGAAGGTTTCTGCGCGATTCATGACGTCGCCGTCGCGCTTCGTCGTCTGCAAAGTGATGGCGACATCAAGAAAGCCATGATTGTCGACACTGACGTGCACCACGGCAACGGCACCGCGGCCATTTTTACCGGTGATTCTTCGGTCTTCACCATCTCCATCCACCAGGTAAATAATTATCCGGCCGACAAGCCTCCATCCACCGTGGATCTAAATATGCGAGATGGTGCCGGCGACGATGAATATCTTGCCGCTCTAATCCCCACAGTGGAGCGTTGTCTCGATAAATTTGAACCCGACATGATTTTTTACGTTGGCGGCGCAGATCCCTACTCCGAAGATCAGCTTGGAGGTCTTTTACTAACCAAAGCAGGTTTGAAGCGCAGGGATCGTGAAGTATTTGAAGCCGCAAGATCGCGTTCCATTCCGGTTACAACCGCTCTGGCCGGAGGTTATGCGCGGCGTGTGGAAGATACTGTCGCGATCCACGTCAATACCATCATCGCGGCTCGCGAAGTGGCTGAGAAATATCCTCAGTCTACGGAGCGGAAGTCGCAGGGGGCAGGCTCGTAGCTGACGTTTCCAGTGCGCGCCGGGCTGCTGAGGTTAGGTCGCGTTCGAACGTTTCCTCTCCGAATCCTTCCGCGCGATAGGTGACTTTGCCGCGACGATCGATGATGACGACGGTGGGAAGATCGTTGACTGCTAACAGGTGATCCAAACCGTCCGCAAAAACCACCGGCACGTGCGGTTTTACTTCTTCCAGGTACGGCGCGACTTGGCTTTCGTCATCGTCGCAATCGGCTTCGATAAAAGAAATTTGCTCATTTCCTTTGAACTGTGCCGCGACCCGCTCGAATTGCGGTTCGAGCGCTCTGCATGGGCCGCACCAGGTAGCCCAGAAACTCACTACTAGCACCTCGCCTTTTTTGGCGGCTAGTGGATAAGGCGTTCCATCCGGAGCTTTCCGTAACGTAAATTCGGAAACTTCCCGCGCTCCGGAGTTTTTCTTAGTTTTAGCAGTGCTGGTCGCTTGCGAGACTTGGTCATACGCCCGTAACAGGTAATCACCCAGTCCCTCATCGGAACCATGGGCAATCCGCCACACATTTCCAATCTTTTGGCGAATTTCTCGACGGGTCACCCCGGGGTTCGCGCTATCCGCCAGAGCAAAGGCTCGCGCATATTGCTCAATAGCCGCACTGAAGTCCTTATTCATCTCCGCCACTTCTCCCAGTTTTTCAGCTGCTCCGGCGGTGGGCGACGCCGCGTAACTAGATTCAAAATCCTTTTGCGCCCCCGCCTTATCCTTTAACTTCAGAGATAGCTCCCCACGCAATTGCAAAACGGAAGCGCGGTCACGCACCTTCGCCATCCGCCATTCGTCAGGCGACATTTTCGGCGATTTCTCATCCAGGCTGGTTCGTTCCACAAAGGCCAGCACCCGTCCGGCATAACTAATTGCACGGCGCAGCCCCGCCTCGTCGCCGCTGCGCTGGAGTAGTTGAATTGCCACCAGCGTGATCGACATGTCTTCGGGAGCGAGCGCCACGACGCGTTCCGCATAATCTGCCGCCCGTGCCGTGTCGCGAAGTTGTAAGTTGGCTTCCACCAGCGCGCGATAAATTTGCGGTCGTTGCGGTGAGTCCGGATATTTTACAAGGTACGCTTCCAGGTTGCGGACTAGCGCCGCCCGGTCGTTTCCAGCGTTCGCAATCGCTTGCTGAAGTTCCTCTGCGGCACTTGGGGCTTTTAGGGGCGGGCTGCTTTTCTCAGGGCCCGGGTTCTGCTGTTGCGTGGGGGTAGAAGCACTCGGCTTGTTATCGTTTTGTGCGCACACCAGAGCGGTATTGCTTAAAGTGAGCAAAGTTATCGCCAATATTATGGCGACGAGCAAACCGGGCCTTGGAGCCATGTCTCGATTCTAAGGTATCTACGGCGTACGATGCAGGTTTCACGGATTGGCAGCTCAACAGGATAGTCTGATTGTTATTTCAAGGTCAGACGCTTAAGGGGCCCCGCTAACGTGAATTTCTCCGGAAACAGTGTGCACTTCAATTCGCCCACCCCCATTCCCGGCGTGGGCGCGCAGCGAATGTTTCCCCTGTTCCTCGATTACGATCGGAATATCGGCCTTGATTTCTCCCGAAATCGCGTCCGCGGCAAAACGAAAATTCGAAGTGGGCGGCACATATACGTTGACGCTTCCGGATACCGTTTTGAGATCCCAATACCGGTGTTCACCAGGATCACCGCGAATGATTATTTCGCCCGAAACATCGTGGGCCTTGGCGTCGAATTTAGCGCCCTCTATATCAATTGACCCGCTGGCGTCGTCAGCCTCCACGCGCCCACCCGGATTCACCACCTTCACGGCGCCGCTAAGGGTATGTGCCTGCACATCGCCCTTCGCGTTGTTGATGGTTACTTCTCCGGAAGCGCTCGAGGCCCGTACATCCCCACCAACATCATTGGCGTCTACTGAGCCGCTCATGGATGTCAGTTGCGCGTCCCGTTCAATTTGTTCCACGCGTATGGAGCCCGAGGCTCCCTGCGCGGTGACAGGTCCACGCACATTTCGGATGTTCAGTGCGCCGGACACCACGGTCAAATTCATTTCCGTGTCATGCGGCACTTCGATCTTGTACGCGATAGTCAAATTCCGCATGTTCGAGAAATGTTTTCCAACCCGAATGGTGTCGCCTCTCTGCTCAATTCCCGGGTTCGCCAGCGTCTCATTCAGCCGTTCTTGGGGTTTATCAAACCCCATGCCGCTGGCGCGCACATCTCCGTGCACGTGCACTTGCCCATCGGCGCTCCCGCTAATTTCCACGTCGCCCGTTGGATTGCTCAGCTCCAACCGCGTGTGTCCGGTAACAGTAAAGGTTTTACCAAATGAGCCGCTTGCGCCCGCGCCTGCGTAGCAACCTGCGAGTGCAAAAGCGGCCGCCGCTATGAAAGCGTGAAACGCATTCTTGTGAGCACTCCTCACGGGTCTCCTTGCAAAGGCCAGCCTTTCCGGCTTAATGGTTAATACTTGTACCTATTATGGGTACGTAGGGAAAGGAAATTATGTTCCGCGCTGCATTTTTACCGGGGATTGGTTAGCTTTGGTAAGGCTCTCATTCAGAGACCCTTGGCGATAACCCTCGAGATCCAGCGCCACATAAGTGAACCCGGCCTTTTTCAGCCCTTGAACCATTTTTGCCGCCATATTTTCGGAAAATGCCAGTGGCATTTCTTCCGGGCTGATTTCGATACGCGCCAATTTGTCATGCAAACGGACTCGAAACTGCCGAAATCCTAGCTCTCGCAAAGCTGATTCGCCCCGCTCCACAAGCGCAAGCCGCTCCGGCGTCACTTCCGTTCCGTACGGGAGGCGCGAAGATAAGCAGGCTGACGCTGGACGGTCCCAGGTGGGTAATCCCGCCCGTTCAGAGAGCATTCGAATTTCAGCTTTCGTCAGACGCGTATCCAGCAGCGGAGCTAGTACCCGGTGTTCGCTCGCCGCTCGATGACCGGGCCGAAAATCCAGCGTGTCGTCGGCATTCACGCCATAACAAACCGCTTCGAACTTTCGCTCAATAGCTAGCTTATCCAACACGTCAAACAGCTCATCTTTGCAGTAATAGCAGCGGTCTGCCGCATTCGCGCGATACGCAGGACTATCCATCTCATGCGTTTCGACGAATTCATGATGCACGTGCAATTTAGTAACAAAATCTTCCACCATGGCGCGGTCGTACGCGGAAAAACTCGGCGACAGCGCCGTTACGGACAGCGCCCGTTCGCCCAGTGCCCGTTGGGCAGCCCACGCAAGATAGGCGGAGTCCGCCCCACCAGAAAGCGCCACGATGATCGAGCCGCAATCCGCCAGACGAGCGAGTAGCTGCTCCTCTTTTTGCTCTGCCGTGAGCGAACTTTGTTCCCTCTCACGAATTCGAATTAGTGCATTCCCCATACCGACCGAGTATATCCCACGGACAATCTAAACAACTCCGGTGAGCACTGTACTCCTTCACTTGAAATCGAGCAGCACATCCACCATGGCAGTCTCGGCATCCGGCTGTAACCAGTGTCCCACCGACTCGTAATGCACCGGCAGATCGACAAAAATCTGCTCCCGATGGACCTGCAGTTTCAGAAGGATGTCCTCATACTTGGTCTTGTCGAAAACATCCCCGCTTAAAATTGGCCATGCCGCGCGCAGGCGCTTCTCGCCGGTGGGTGACATTCCCGTCAAAACCAGTTTTCCAAACTTATATGGTCGCCCCTCAGAAATATTGATTCGGTACGAAACGGTGTGGGCCTGATCGTCATATTCGGCCACCGGTTCGACCTTCGCGTCCAGGTAACCTCGATGTCCGTATTCTTCCTGCACTCGCGTCCACGCTGCCTCGATCGCCAGCCCATTCGCTACATCGCCTTCTTTCATGCCGATCAGAGCACTCATAGTGAAGCCTGAGAGCACCGTATTTCCGCTCCATTGCGCACCCTTCCAGTGGTAGGTAGGGCCCGGCGTGATGGGCACAAACACCGGAATTTGGTCTGGCAGTTTTTGGTTTGGATTACCACTTAGCCGAATTTCTGGCGGACCGAGTTTTGCGCGCAAAAAACCTTTTTGCAGATAAAGCGGCTTCACCTGTTCCGCTAAAAATAAATCTATGACCATCCGCGAATATGTTTTCCCTTGCACTTCGCCGAGATGCTGCCGCAGTTCTTTGGAACCTGCCAGCACAGGATCGCCAAATTCTATTTTCGCGATCTGCAGCACGACATCCGCGATTCGAAACTCCTGCACCGTACCTTCGCCAAGCGGATTGCTAATGACCTGATATTCCACCTTCGTATTCATGCCGCGGGATGCGATTAAATCAGTCACGATCGAGGCCACTTTGTCGTCGGTTGCGCCACCTTCCGGCACGGTTCCGTCGTAGAAAGGTAAAACTTTGCGGATCGCGTCCGCCAACTCCCCATCCGTAAACCACGGAATATTATCGAAGTACGCGGGAATTCTGGGCGCTTCTACCAGCTTGAACGTCAGGTACAGGCCGTCTTCTTTGGATTGAAACGCATAATTCACATTAGAAAACAGCCCAGTTTGTACCAGGCGATCCGCCGCCGCTTGCAAGTGCTGCTTTCCAACAGCGCTCCCGACGCTCAGCCCAGACAGTGCGATGACTTGGTCTGCGTTTAGGTGCTTAACGCCGTCGGCGTGAATCGCTTTCAGCGTAGCAGTGGTGTTATCGGAGGTTTGCGCGAAGACCGGCACAACCGGAGCGGCCATTAGAAGGGAACTCAGACAAATAAAAATAATGGACAAAACGGATCCTCGACCCATCGTTTTATTCTAACGGAAAAGCCCGGGAATTTTTTGTGAGCAGAAGGTCTATTCGACGGTCACGGATTTCGCAAGGTTTCTCGGCTGGTCGACGTCACACCCTCGCCGGACCGCGATGTGGTAAGCAAGTAGTTGTAATGGGATTATTTCAAGCAACGGTGAAAGCAGTTCCGGCGCAGGCGGCAACTCAATAATGTGATCGGAAGCCGCGCGCGCCAGGTGATCGTTCTCCGTCGCGATTGTAATTACAATGCCGTCCCGCGCTTTCACTTCCTGGATGTTCGACACGCTCTTTTCATAACGCGTCATGGAATCAGGATCGCTCTCATCGCGAGTCGCCAGCACCACCACCGGAAGGTTCTCATCAATCAACGCATTTGGCCCGTGCTTCATTTCTCCGGCCGGGTAACCCTCCGCATGGATATATGAAATTTCCTTGAGCTTTAAGGCGCCTTCCAGGGCAATCGGGTAATGAATACCGCGGCCGAGGTAGAGAAAGTCGCTGTAGCGAAACAGTTGGCGCGCGAGATTTTCGTAAATTCCTTTTTCGTCTGTTTGCAGCACGCGTTCCATTTTGTGCGGAATTCGAGTGATCTCCTGCATCAGTTTAATGGCGCATTCGGAGCTGACTTTTCCGCGCACTTGGCCAAGGTAACCGGCCAGCAGAAATAGCGCGGTGAGCTGCGCCGTGAATGCCTTGGTGGACGCGACGCCGATCTCCGGCCCCGCATGAGTCGGGATGGTTCCTGCCGCTTCCCGGGTGATCATGGAGCCCATGACGTTGCAGATGGCCACCGTGGGCGAACCTTTCAGTTTGGCTTCGCGTTGAGCCGCGAGGGTGTCGGCCGTTTCTCCGGATTGGCTGATGCAGACCGTTAACGTCTTGGAGTCCAGAATGGGGTCGCGATAACGAAACTCGCTGCCGTAATCGACTTCAACAGGAATGCGGGCCAGCCGTTCGATCATGAATTTGGCGGCCAGTCCGGCGTGCCAGCTCGTTCCGCAGGCGACGATGCGCACATTTTCAAAGGTGCGAAATTGGTCCTCGGAGATTTTCATTTCATCCAGGAAGATTTTGCCGGTATCTTGCGAAATTCGGCCGAGCAGAGTGTCGCGCACGGCCCGCGGCTGCTCAAAAATTTCCTTCTGCATGAAATGCTTGTAGCCGCCCTTTTCCACCATGATGGGGTCCCACGCGACGTGCTGGGTGGACCTTTCGACCTTACGGCCATCGTGATCCATGACTTTTACGCCGTCGCGCGTGAGCACCGCGATGTCGCCATCGGCGAGGAAGAACATGTCGCGCGTGTGTTCCAACAGCGCGGGGATATCACTGGCCACGAAATATTCCCCGTCGCCAATTCCAATCACCGACGGAGGGCCCAAGCGCGCCGCCACGATTTTCATCGGTTCTTTTGCGGACAGGAACACCAGCGCGTAGATCCCGCGGAGTTCCTTGAGAGATTTGCGGACCGCCTCTTCAAGCGGCGTGTTGTTGGCGGAATGTTTTTCGACGAGATGCGCCACGATTTCGGTGTCAGTCTCGGTTACAAATTTGTGCCCCTCGCGCTGAAGTTGCTCCTTTAATTCCAGGTAATTCTCAATAATTCCGTTGTGCACCACCACGATCTGTCCGCTGCAGTCACGATGTGGGTGAGCATTTTCTTCCGTAGGCCGCCCGTGCGTGGCCCAGCGCGTGTGCCCAATGCCATAGGTACCTTCAATCGGGGATTTGGCGATGGCTTCTTCCAGGTTGCGGAGTTTGCCCGCGGCGCGGCGGATTTCCAGCTCGCCGTCCTTGGTGACTACCGCGATCCCGGCGGAGTCATAGCCGCGATATTCCAGTTTCCGCAGGCCCTCGACGATGACCGGAACGACTTTTTTAGGCCCGATATAACCGACAATGCCGCACATGAAAGAGGCTCCTGTTTATACTTCAAGGTTAACATGTGGCAAAAGTGCCAGACAAAATCCAGGAGAACATGTCGCGAATGAGGTTATGTGTATTGGGCAACGCTTCGATAGCCGCTGGATTTCCGAATTAGTCGATAATTTCGAAGCGGTATTCTTCGATAACCGGGTTAGTTAGCACGTCTTTCGAGATGCGCTCTAGTTGGCCGTGGGCCTCTTCGCGGGTCCAACCGCCGAGATCCAGCACAAAAAATTTCCCCTGCCGGACGTCCTTCACTTCGGCATAACCCAAGCCGGCGAGCGCGTGTTGGATAGTTTGGCCCTGCGGGTCGAGCACGGTGCGTTTCGGCATAACCCAGACGTGTGCTTTCATTAGCGGATTATAACATTTACGTCCGTGGCGCAACCGAGCAGGCTGCCGTCTCGCCTCTGCGCAAATCAAAAAAAACGAAGGGTGCCCCACCATCGATTTTCAAGGTGGGGCGTGAATTTTCCAAGAATTATCCGTGCGCCCCATTCCAACGTCTTCGCTCGAGATCACCTCAATGCCGAGGTAGCTTTTCCGACGCGCTGGAGAGCCAGCTTATCGTGGTCTTTGACGAACGCGTGTTCGAAACTCATTTTCGCGATGCGTTTTAGTTCCGCTTCTCCCAATCCCATTCGACGGGCGTTTTCATATTCGGATCGCAGGTTGGTGTGAAACATCGCAGGATCATCAGTAGACAGCACCACTGGAATCCCATGACGAAATAGTTTCGGCAATGGGTGTTGCTCGATTTGTGCTGCAGGAAGACCCAGTTGCTTTGCTAGCGCCCCGGTCCTTATGTTGCTTTGCGGACAAATTTCCAGAGGGATGCGCCGTTCGGCCAGCAAATTCATTAAGGACGGGTCACGGACCGCCGCTATGCCGTGACCGATACGCTCGGCTCCGAGCAGTTCGATGGCTTGGCGGATTTCTTCCGGTCCGCCAACTTCGCCCGCGTGCATCAGTCGGTGCAGGCCAATGGTTCCGGCCTTTTCGTAAATGGCTCGGAATTCCTTGGCGGGGATGCTCAATTCGTCGCCGCCGATTCCGAACGCCACGATAGATTTCGAGCCGCATCGTTCGGCAGCTTCCACGACTTTCATGGCTGCGTCAGCCCCGAATTGCCGAACGGCGTCGAACACGAAGTTAAGTTGCAGACCGCGGCTACGAAGAGATTCGGCGGCTGCGATGATCGCTTCGAAGTTTTTTTCGGGCGATTGATGGCGCAGTACCATCACCCCGACCGAGAGAGTGATTTCAGCGTAAACGACATTTTGCGCCAAGAGCTGTTGGCCAAGACCGCGGAGCGCCAATGCAAAATCTTCCGGAGCTCGAAGCAGGGAGGAGACCCATTTGAAAGTTTCAATGAATTCCAAAAAATCGCGATAGGCGTAGCGCTGCAGAACATCTTGTGTGGATGCGGGGACACCGTATTTTACGGCTAGCGCGCAGACTGTTTCCGGTTGCAGCGAACCCTCCAGGTGCAGGTGCAGCTCAGCCTGGGGCATCGCCAGGAAATCGGCGGAGAGCACACGGGATTGCATTTCCTGCTTCAATGGGGAAGTTGCGGCCGGCCGGCATTGACCCACGCGGTTAGCCAATAGGAACCCACGTCCGTTGCGGCATCGGACAGTTGTCGTATCAAAATTACCGCTGCCGCGTTATAGAAGTGATCGAAGTACTCATCGTTATAAGAATTCTCGCCACGTTTGGAGTTTCGGTCCGCCAACAAAATTGTTTCCAGCCAACTATGCGAGCTCAGGCAGGCTTCGAACGCGTGATCCGTCGGGTCACTGATAAACGCGGCATCATTCGGCCGCATCGGAAAAAAAGAAGAGTAACGATCAATCAGCGTCGTGCCAAAACGCTCGTCGATCCCGGTTTGGCCTGTGAGATGCCCATCGAAATCTTCGGTAGTATTAAATGGATCGTGGGCTTCGGCAACGTAATTAGCGAGAACGGCAGCGTCGAGTTTGGCTTCGTCCCAATGCCCGGTCTTTATGTCTTCGGTTAGTTTCTGGCTGTAGACGCCGATTTGCCAAGGTAGCAAGCCGTTGGCTTGGAGCTTGGTTTTTCCATATTTAGCTACTGCCGCTTTGTAGTTTCGCGGGAGCGCGTCGTAAGGGAAGCGCCCGTATTTATCGAGGAACAGAAAGTGATTATGACGCTCCGCTGCCCTGGTGGCGATGGTATCGAGTGGGTCGGTGACGTGTTGAGATAAGAGCGCGCGGTTAGACTCGAAAAAAGCGCGAATATCTGCCGGTAAAGTATCGATGGCTTTATTTACCACCAGCTTGTTGCCGTTGCGGCCCCAGGCCCGGGCGCTGTGTGGCAAAACTACAAAGATCACGGCTACACTGAGGAACCGCGTGCGACGTAATGTTGTTCTGTAGCGCGTCGGCGACATGACGGTATGCGGCCTCAGTGTGCGTTGCTTACTCTTTTATGGTCGGGCCACGGCTCGCAAGGTGCTGCGCTTCCGCCCGTAGTTGTAGTAAATCACAAGTCCGATGACCATCCACACAAAGAAACGAATCCAGTTGGTGATCGGAAGGCCTGCCATCAGCAGCAGGCAGGTCAAGATCGTGAGGATTGGCGCAATCGGGCCGCCCGGAGCGCGAAATGCCCGCCGCCGTTCCGGCTCGCGATAACGCAGAATCAAAACTCCCCCCGCCACCAGAGCGAACGCAAATAGCGTCCCAATATTTGATAAATCCGCCAGCGTTCCGATATCCAGCAGACCGGCTGGAATACCCACGACGATGCCGGCCATCAACGTCGAAAAATCTGGGGTCCGAAATCTCGGATGCACACGACTGAAAATCCGCGGCAATAGTCCGTCGCGAGACATTGCAAACCACACTCGCGCTTGCCCCAACTGAAAAACCAACAGTGACGAAATCATCCCCAGCAGCGCGCCGATCAGCACCACCAGTCGCACCCCGGTGAAATGCAACTTCTTCAGCGTATTTACGACCGGAGCGGCATCATCCAAGAGCGTTTGCCAGGGCACCAGTCCAGTCAGTACCACCACCACGCCAATATAAAGCAGCGTGCACACAATCAACGTCGCAATAATCCCGATAGGCAAATCACGTTGGGGCCGTTTGCATTCTTCTGCGGCGGTAGAGACCGAGTCAAATCCAATGTACGTAAAAAAAACGATCGAGCCCCCTGTCAAAATACCTGGCCACCCATTGGGTGCGAAGGGATGCCAGTTAGCGGGATGTACCAGGCGCGACGCAAACGCAATAAAGACCAGAATCGCGGTGATTTTTAGCAACACCATTATGTTGTTCGCGCCCGCCGATTCCCGGATTCCGCGAATTAGAATTACTGTGAGCAACATGACAATCAGAAACGCCGGAAAATTAAATCCAAAGTGCCACCCGGGATCCAGCAGCATATTCCCTTGAAAGTCCGACATTCCGGTCGGCAGATAAGCCGGAGAAATCCATCGCGGGTTGGGATGGACGCCAAAAAAATCAAGCAGATCGACGATGTGCGCCGAAAATCCCACGCACACCGCCATGTTGCTGACCGCATATTCCAGAATCAAATCCCAGCCAATGATCCACGCAACCAATTCGCCCATGGTCGCGTAGGTGTAGGTGTACGCGCTTCCGGCAATGGGAATCATTGCCGCCAGCTCCGCGTAACACACCGAAGCAAACCCGCAGACAATCGCCACTAGCACAAACGACAATGCAATCGCTGGACCAGCACCCGGCCGCCCAAACGAGGCCGAATGGTGAATCAAATATTCAAGAAGGGGAGCATTCAGGATGGACGATGCTTGCAGTTGCTGCCCGGCGATCGCCGTTCCGATCACCGTAAAAATTCCCGAGCCAATCACCGCGCCGATTCCCAGCGCCGTCAGACTGACCCAGCCCAATGATTTTTTTAGTCCAACTTCGGCGTTCTCAGAATCCGACAACAGTTGATCAATGCTCTTGCAGCGGAAGATATCTGTTGCCACGCACACGCTCCGGTCGATCTTGGGTTCCCCGGCTCAACTGGACGGAAACCAATCCAATTTGCGCGGCGAGGATGGAAGGCTGTTGCGCCTCAATGTACCTTGCCAAGACAGGAGACGCAACAACGCGGTGCAGCCGGGGCTCCGAGTCCTATGCTAGTTCGAGTTGCGCGTAGCGCTCGATAAATTTCTTGGTGCCGCGGCCCGGAAAACTCACCGAAACGCGCCGGTCTTCATCGTCGCCTTCGACGCCCACAACGGTTCCAGTCCCAAACGTCGGATGCCGAACTTTTCGTCCTAGCATTGGATTAGCATCGGCTCCCCGTTTTAATGGTGGCCGGCTGAAAGAGCTCGGACTACCTTGCCGCCGCTGCGACGACGGGACGGTCTTCGGTCCGCTCCGTACGCGCTGCAAGAATTCTTCCGATGAATAGGAATATTCTGGGTCAAGCTCATAACGCCTTTTCTCGCCGATTTCCGACATTGAACCACGAACCGTATCCACCAGCTCGCTGGGAATTTCCGTCAAAAATCTGGATTGTATCGACGCTCGCATCTGTTGCTCATTCCCAAAAACGCGGCGGTACAGCGCTCGGCTGAGTGTCAGCGATTTGCGCGCCCTCGTCATTCCCACGTAACAAAGTCGCCGCTCTTCTTCGATGCCTTTTTCTTCATTGAGCGATCGACTGTGCGGGCAAATGCCTTCTTCAAGCCCGGTCAAAAACACATGATCGAACTCCAGCCCCTTCGTGCTGTGCAGCGTGATCAACGTGACGCCGGGTTTGCCTTCGAACGAATCAGCGTC
Source organism: Candidatus Methylomirabilota bacterium (assembly GCA_035490135.1). Lineage (GTDB taxonomy): Bacteria > Acidobacteriota > Terriglobia > Acidiferrales > UBA7541 > Acidiferrum. The sequence continues at coordinate 46,863 of DATHGV010000193.1, read as the reverse complement.
GCTCACCAGCGCCGCGGCATCTAGAAAATCCGCAAAAGTTTCACCGGCGTCCATGCTTTCGGCCACGGCGCGGGTCAGCTCCTCGAGGTTTTCAATGCGCGCGACGTCGTCCGGTGTGTTGCGATCTTTGAGCATATCCATGTAACCCGTTTCATCCAGAATGGTGTGGAGGAAATCCGCAGGCTCTTTCTCCCTTAGCGCGGATTGCAATTTCACGATCATTTCCTGAAACACCTTCAACGGCGTAACCGCCCGGCCGCCGGCGGCTCCCGAAACAAACCTGCCGATTGCGGCCCACAGCGACGGGCCATCCGCTCGCGTTGTTTCGCGCAGAGCGTCTAAAGTAGTTTTACCGATGCCGCGCGGCGGAACATTGAGCACCCGAAGCAGCGACACATCATCATCCGGATGCATCGCCAGTCGCACATACGCCAGCGTATCCTTTACCTCCGCGCGATTATAAAAACTGAAACCTCCCACCAGCTTGTATCGCAATCCCCTTCGTCGGAAAGCTTCTTCGAAGGCCCGCGATTGAAAATTCGTGCGGTATTCCACAGCGCAGGTCTGTGAGGGATCATCGCCGATGAGGCGTTCCAGTTCCCCGGCAACAAATTCCGCTTCGGTCTGTGCGTCACGTGCTTCGAAATAACGCAGATGCGAGCCTTGACCATTCTCGGCCGTAAGGATTTTGCCGAGGCGTTCAGGATTATTGCCCACTACCGCGCCAGCGGCATCGAGGATTTGCTGCGTCGAGCGATAATTCCGCTCTAGCTTGATCACCTTAGCGTCTGGAAAATCGCGCGAAAAACTCAGCAGGATCGAAACGTCCGCGCCACGCCAACGGTAAATCGACTGATCTTCGTCCCCCACCACGCACAGATTGTGTTTCGGGCCGGTCAGCAGCCTGAGCAAATCATATTGCACGCGATTGGTGTCTTGATACTCGTCGACAAGAATGTATTGGAAGCGCGCCTGCCACTTCTCGCGTACCTGCGGAGATTCGCGCAGCAGCTTTACCGTTCGCAGCAGTAGGTCGTCGAAGTCCAGTGCGGCGCTTTGCTTCAATTGCTTTTCGTAAGCCGCGAAAATGTCCGCTACGTGACGGCCGTTTTTATCGATGGCTTCGGCGCGAATAGACTCCGGTGTCTTCCCATGGTTTTTGGCGTGACTGATGCGGCTCAGTACATTCCTGGGAGTCAACATGTCATCATCAATCTTCAGAGTCGCCATGACCAACTTCACGGCAGCCAGCTGATCATCGTCGTCGTAAATCACGAAATCGCGCGGGAGCCCGGCGTTGGCGGCTTCGCGGCGCAAAAACCGAGCGCACAACGAATGAAATGTGGAAAGCCATGGCGAAGACGGCGGCACTCCAGCTCGCAGCAACAGGTCCGCGACACGGCTTCGCATTTCCTGAGCAGCCTTGTTGGTGAAAGTTACCGCGAGAATAGATTCCGAAGGCACTCCGTTGGCAATCAAGTTGGCCATGCGGAAAGTGATGGCCCGGGTTTTGCCGGTGCCTGCGCCTGCCAGGATGAGTAAGGGGCCTTCTGTCGTTTCTGCCGCGATACGTTGTTCCGGATTTAATTCTTCCAGAAGACTTAGCATTCGTCCGTTAGTTTCAGAAATGTTTTGCACCTATTCATCGTAGCCGAGCGTTTCGGTACGCGCAAACCGGGATTTATTCAGCAAATCAGGCGCGGAATAAAAGTTGACGCGAAAGAAGAGAAAGTTATTTTCCGGTGGGTCTGCCCAAGTCAATTTCAAAATATGTCAGCGAACGATTATTCTCCATTACAACAATATCTGGCACATATAAGCGTGCCCCATCCAATAAATCAAATTGTCCTTGAAGATCGAAATACAAAAGCCCTTGAACACTGCTGTGGGGAGCAATCACGTTCGCCGGAACACCCGCAGTTTCCGCTTGCTGTTCCAGCTCCGTCCAATGCTTGTCATTGTTATGAGGGATGCTTACCGGAAGCGGGATTTTCGAGCGCGATTTCGACGGGTCCTTTCCTCCGGGCTTCAATACTTCGTCCGCCACCTGGCCGGCAGTCAGGGCCTTCAACTCCTGTCGGTTGTCCTGGTCAAGTTGAAACGATAAACGAATTCGATCCAGGCTCACTTTCATGCTTTCATTCGAATCATTACGAAACACGACATGCATCGCCACGATCCCCGCGGCAAACGGCGATTTCTTCGGGAATTTCTCTTTGTATAATGCGGCGTCCGTCCAGGGTTGCGCCGAAATCGTGAGCCCTTCATGCGTTTCTAGAGACGCCGTTTTCAGCGACGCTCGCTGGCCCCCACTCTGTTGAGCATCGGCATACGTCCCGGTCATCAAACACGCCGCCAAAAAGGGAACTGCCCCGGATAGGTTACGCATCGCGTTATAATAAACCTTTCTCATCTGACGCCTTCGATTCCAGGGCGATGTACGGGGTTGCCCCCGCGCTGGCGCACTATAACACTTGCGGGTAAACAGACCGGAGCACTTTCAGTGTATTACATTTATAGCTTACTTTTGGGTATAGCTGCTGTTGTGCTCACGCCGTATTGGCTTGTGCAGGGACTCCGGCACGGCAAATATTTCTCAAATCTTCTCGAACGCCTCGGCTTTTCGTATCCATCCTTCAGAACAGATCCAAATTCCCAAGGTGCAATTCTTTTGCATGCTGTCTCTGTCGGCGAAGTCCTGTCCGGAATATCTTTGGCGCGCAGACTAAAGGAAGTCTACCCAAACAGTCCGCTGGTTATTTCTACTACTACCATTACCGGCAATGCCTTAGCTCGCGAACGCATGCCTTTCGCCGATGCGGTCATCTACTTCCCGCTGGATTGGGCATTCTGTGTCCGCCGAGCCTTAAATGCCATTAAGCCTTCTCTGGTCATCATTCTTGAAACTGAAATCTGGCCTAATTTTCTCCGTCAGGCCCGTCGACGCAACATCCCAGTACTTTTCGTCAGCGGCCGTATCTCCGACCGCTCCTTCCATCGCTACCAGAATTATCTTGGCGCCTTCGGATTTTTCCTGCGCCCGTTTCTCAAGCGCGCTCTAGCCGGTCCCAGCATGTTCCTTATGCAAAGCGAAAAAGACGCCGAACGCATCCGCTTTCTCGGCGCGTCTGCCGGTCGCGTGCGCGCGAGCGGCAATCTGAAATACGATCTGGACCTCCCTGATCCCACGCCGGTTTCACATTGGCTCGAGACGGAAATGTTGAGAACCGGCCGCACTCCAGTTATCGTCGCAGGTAGCGTAGTCGCTACCGAAGAGCCCTTGGCCCTGATCGCTTTTGGCACCTTGCAAGGCGAATATCCCAATGCGCTGCTGGTGCTCGCACCGCGAAAGCCCGAGCGCTTCGAAGCGGCCGCTGACTTCATCCACGAATCGCGCCGGAAGTTTCTGCGGCGTTCGCAATTGCCGATTCAAACTTCGTCAAATGGCGGAAGCGCAAGCTCCAACGCCTCCATCGTGATACCAAAAGATGTCACCGTGCTGCTGCTCGATAGCATTGGAGAGTTAGCCTCCATCTATCGTTGCGCCGACGGTGTATTCGTAGGCGGATCACTGGTTCCGTCCGGCGGCCATAATATTCTGGAGCCCGCAGCCTTCGGCAAAATTCCGGTTTTCGGTCCTTCCATGGAAAATTTCGCGGAGATGGCGTCGCGCTTCGTTTCCTCGGGTGCCGCCGTTCAAGTGGAAAGCCCTGAGGACGCTGGCGTCGCGTGGATCGAAATGTTCCGTGATCCCGATCGCATGCGCGCGATGGGTGACACCGCGCGTGCGCTAGTGGAAGGCAGCCGGGGCGCAACGGATCGAGCCCTAGCGGTGATTTCCGGATTCCTGAATGAGCACGGTGCGCTGCAGCGATGACCTTATCGCGGCCCCTTAGCATTTTGTTGTGGCCCGCATCTAAACTCTACGGTGTCGGCGTTGCGCTTCGCACACGGCTTTACGCCCACGGCTGGCGTAAACAAAAGCGCCTGAAGGCCGCAGTCATCAGCGTAGGCAACTTATCCGTTGGGGGAACCGGCAAAACTCCACTGGTAATCTGGCTGGCGCAAAAGCTCCTTGAGCAAGGCCACCGCGTAGCCATTCTCACCCGCGGCTATCGTGGGACCGCCGGCAGCAGCGATGAAGTCGACCTAATGCGTTCACGCTTGCAAAATCGGGTAATCTTTGGAGTGGGCAAAGATCGCTTTGCAGAAGGTCAACGCATCGAATCACGTCAGGCCATCGATATCTTCGTGCTCGATGACGGTTTCCAACATCTTCAATTAGCTCGCGACCTCGACATTGTATTGATGGATGCTTCGCGCCCTGTGGGCGGACAGCCACTTCTTCCAGCTGGCCCGATGCGAGAACCGATCTCCGCCGTGGTTCGAGCCGATATTATTGTGTTTACCCGCACTGAAAATGCACCCGGTGCGAAAGAGGCCATTCAACGGTTTTGGAAGTTGCCAATTTTTGCAGCATCAACATTCTTACTAGGCTTTCGCTCCCTCGGAATGGAGGGTCCCCTCCAAACCGTCGCAGACCTCGGCAGCGGCCCCTTCTTTGCTTTTTGCGGGATCGGCAATCCCGAAGCATTTGTGCGTGATTTGCAGCGATGGGGCGTGGCTCCCGCTGGACACATGTTTTTTGCCGACCATCACCGCTATACACTCGAAGACGTGCAAGCTATCGAACGAGCAGCGAAAGGTGTCGGCGCAAAAGGGCTGCTGACAACTGAAAAAGATTTTTGCAATCTGACCAGCGTCGCCCTTCCAGCTTTGCCTGTTTATGTTTCCATCATCGATCTAAAAGTTGACGGAGAAATTGCATTCCTGTCGGCGATCGACCATTTATTGCAAGCCCGTGGTGCCCAGGCATGAAAATTCTCATTCGCGCCACGAATTGGGTTGGCGATGCCATCATGGCCTTGCCCGCAATCCGCGCCATTCATAATCGTCCAAACGCCAACATCTCAATTTTGGCTCGCTCTTATGTGGCCGACATCTACCGCGATCAAATCGTAGCCGATGAGTTGATCATTTATGATCATCGCGGTAAACATGCCGGAATCTTCGGTCGCGAACGTCTGGCATCCGAATTACGGTCCGGCAAATTTGATGTCGCCATCCTCCTGCAAAACGCTTTCGATGCTGCGTGGCTTGCATGGCGCGCAGGAATCCCGCAACGCATCGGCTACGCTCGCGATGCCCGAAGCCTGCTGCTGACCAAGGCCGTCCCGTTACCTAAGCCTGGCGAAATTCCGTCGCACGAAAAATTTTATTACCTCGAATTACTTCGCCGTAGTGCCTGGATTGATTCCATTCCAGACGAACCCTTAATCAAATTGCACCTCAGTGAAACCACCTGCGCCCGTGCAGCCGAGCAACTCGCTTCGGCAGGAGTTCGGCCCCACGCCGTTCGAATCGCCATTGGTGCCGGAGCCTCCTATGGGTCGGCAAAGTGTTGGCCGCCGTCGCGTTTCGCGGAATTAGCCAACCAACTCCAAGCGCAATGGGATGCCGACGTGATACTTTTTGGTGCTGCCGGTGAGACGGATGTTTCATCGGCCATCGCTTCCGAAATGAAACGCGTCCCCATCGATCTCACTGGTAAAACCACCATCGCCGATCTACCGGCGCTTCTATCGCAATGTCATGTTTTTATCGGTAACGATTCAGGAGCCATGCACGTCGCCGCCGCTGTCGGGCTTCCCACCGTCGCCGTCTTCGGGCCCACCGATCCGTTCGGCACCGCGCCCGTGACGCCCCGCCACACTATCGTTCGTGAACAACCCTATTGCAGCCCATGCTTTCTCCGACGTTGCCCCATTGACCATCGATGTATGACCCGTGTTACCGCCAGCGAAGTGGAAGCCGCCGTCAATCTCTTTCTGGCTTCCGTTGTGGTGGAGCGTGTCTGATCACCGCCTAAAACCCGCTGTTTTTCTCGATCGCGACGGCACTATTTCCGAAGAAGTCGGCTACTTGAATCACGTTTCTCGTTTTTGTATGTTTCCATTTGCGCCGGCTTCCATCCGCAAACTCAACGAGAGCGGCCTTCTCGTCTTTGTCATTACCAATCAATCAGGAGTTGGTCGTGGATACTACCCGGAATCTTTGGTGCACACCGTCCACGATTTAATGACCAAGCAGCTGGCTGATGCCGGAGCGCAACTCGATGGCATCTATTACTGCCCGCACAGCTCCGGCGATGCTTGCGCGTGCCGGAAACCTGGCCCCGGCATGTTGGATCAAGCCTCCGCTGAACATGGCGTCGACTTGATGCGCTCTTTCGTAGTCGGAGACCGCCATAGCGACGTGGAGTTGGCGCATCGTGTCGGCGCCCGCAGTATCATGGTGCGCACCGGATATGGAGAAGGCGAAATTCTCTGGCACGAGTCAAAGTGGAAATTGAAACCCGATTTCATCGCCGCGGATTTAACAGCGGCGGCAGATTGGATCCTGGAGCAAACGCGTTGAAGCGCAAATCTCAACAAAAGATCGATTCGTCTTCGGTGGATTTGCGCGCCCTCGCGGAATATATCGAGCAATTTTCTTCGAAGACCATCGTTGTCTTAGGTGATTTCGTCGCCGACGTATTCGAATTCGGAGAAATTTCCCGCGTCTCCCGCGAAGCCCCGGTACTCATTCTTCGTCATCGTGAAACGCAACTCGTGCCTGGTGGCGGAGCAAACGCTGTCAACAATCTTGCTGACCTGGGAGCCAAGGTGCTGCCCGTCACGGTTGTTGGCGACGATTCCAACGGTACCGCTTTGATCAATTATTTTCGCCAGAAGAAATTGGACACTTCCCGCATTCTGCGCGTCAAAAACTCCTGCACTCCCACGAAGACTCGCTTTTTGGCCGGTTGGGCGCACACCGTCGGCCAGCAAGTCCTGCGTGTCGATCGCGAGCCGCAAGCGCCCTTACCAGACGAAGCCCGCAAGAAATTAAGCCAATTTTTGTTCAGTGCTATAAAAAACGCTGACGCTTTGGCAATTTCCGACTACGGCTTCGGCGTTGCCACGCCCGCGCTGGCCTTCGAAGCTTCCTCCAAGAGAAAAAAGCTTTTACCCATCACTCTGGACGCTCGACACAATTTACATGCCTACAGCCGCTCGCGCATTACTACCGCGACGCCCAACGAAGCAGAACTGGAATCCCAGCATCACACTTCCATGGGCGAAAATCTTGAGGAGCTAGCCCGCGCTGGGCACGCTACATTCGCCGCGATGAAGTTAAATTCTTTGCTAGTCACTCGCGGACGCCACGGCATGGCGCTTTTCGAATCCGGTAAACACCTAACGCATATTCCCGTCCATGGCAGCGATCAATCGGTCGACGTAACCGGTGCTGGCGACACCGTTCTTGCCACCTTTACGTTGACCCTCGCATGCGGCGCTTCTCCCCTCGAGGCTGCGCACCTCGCCAATATCGCTGGTGCCCTGGTCGTAATGAAACGCGGAACGGCTACCGTGACTCGCACAGAACTTTTGGCTGCCATACATGATGAAGTCGCCGGAGTTTCCGCCTAGCGTATGCGCTCATCGGAATCGAAAATCGTTTTGCAGCAGAAACTCAAGTCTCTCGTCGTCGATCACAAAAAGCGCGGTCAGACCGTCGTGTTCGCTAACGGTTGCTTTGATATCTTGCACGTCGGCCATGTGCGATATCTCGAGGCCGCGCGCCAGCAAGGCGACATCCTTATTGTTGCGGTAAACAGCGATGCTAGCCTCCGAAGTTTGAAAGGTCCCGGACGCCCCGTCCTTGACGAAAACGCTCGAGCCCGCCTCGTGGCCGCACTTCGCGCCGTTGATTACGTGGTGATCTTCAGCGAACCAACCGTGGCATCGTTGCTCCGCGATTTGCTCCCAGATGTTCACGCTAAAGGCACGGACTACTCTACTGACACGGTTCCCGAACGCGCCATCGCGAAAGACCTTGGCATTCAAGTCGCCATCGTCGGCGATCCCAAAAATCATTCCACCCGCGCGTTGTTGTCCTCGCTGCGCAAGGCGCCGCATGGCTGAGCGCCGCTTCCTGGTCGTGCGCCTCGGATCTCTCGGCGATATCGTGCACACATTCCCAGCGGTAGCCGCCTTGCGCGAATCTTTTCCCGCTGCGGAGATTATCTGGCTCACTTCAGCGCGTTACAAACTGCTTGTTCAGAGCAGCGGTCTCGCCTCTGCAATATGGACCACCGACACGCGTTCAATATCCTCGCTCAAAAAAACTTTTCGCGAAATTCGCGTCGCCTCATTCGATACCGCCATCGACTATCAAGGACTTTGGAAATCCGCTAGCTTGCCGTTTCTCGCCGGTGTCAAGCGTCGCATCGGGTTTTCTCCAGAATCCGTCAGAGAATTTGGCGTGCCGCTTCTCTACACCGATCGTGTTCGCGCCACCAGTGCGCACGTGGCCGACCAGAACGGGGAATTGTCTAAGCGCGCCGGGGCTCAAAACGCAGTTGCAAATTTCCACCTGGATCCGCCGCCCTTGCAACGCGAAGAACTTTCCAAATATTTGCCCGGTGACGGCATGAAGCATTACATCGTTTTAAGCCCGGGAGGCGGCTGGCGCTCCAAATGCTGGCCCCCCGAGCGCTTCGGCGCGTTATGTAAAAAAATATTCCAGTCGCTGTCACTTCGCTGTCTCATAAATTACGGTCCGGGTGAGGAAGATTTGACTTCCAAAGTTCGCGCCGCAAGCGGTGACGCTGGTCCTTTGCTGTTCGACGGCGAACTCGCCGTGCTGATGTCACTTTTGCGAAGCGCCGTTTGCGTTGTTGGCGGCGACACCGGCCCTCTTCACCTGGCGGTTGCGTTGGGCACGCCTGTCGTCGCCCTGTTCGGCCCAACAAATCCCGCGCGAAACGGCCCGTACCGCAACACGAGCAGTTCTGCATCGACCCAATCTTCGGATCGCCAGAATCCTCAGGACATCGTTCTCCGCGCTCCAAACGTAGTAACCACTCACAGCCGCCAGGACCGTACGCATCCGTCAATGTTGGAAATTCAAGTTGAAACCGTCTTCGAAGCCGTACGTCGCATCGTCGAGGTCCACAGATGAATTCGGCGAGCGCATTTTTCGTGCGATGGCGAGTTCGCCTGGGCTACCCCCTCGCAATCGCAGTCTTATTCTTTGCGCGCCCGCAACCTCGCAGCATCTTCTACGGTGCGCTGGTCGGCCTCGTCGGGCTGGGCCTGCGCGCCTGGGCCGCGGGCTATCTCCACAAACAGGAAGTGCTCACTGTCACAGGTCCCTACGCCTACACCCGCAATCCGCTCTATTTGGGAAGCGCTGTGCTGGCGTTGGGGGTGGCCATCGCAACACGCTCGTGGATCTCGTCGCTTTTGCTCGGCGTGTATTTCACGGTCTTTTATTCCATCGTAATGCGAAGGGAAGAGAACGAACTACGCCCCCGTCATGTTGAGAATTTTGATCGTTATGCCGCTGCCGTGCCGCTCTTCTTTCCTCGACTGTCTCCCGCCAAGCTTTCAGATGGAACCACGGGAGCATTCTCCCCCTTCCAATATAAGAAAAATCATGAGTGGCAAGCAGCCGTCGGTTTTTTGCTATTACTGGTTGTTCTGGTTCTGATTTGGCGCTTCCGCGCGTTTTGAAGTAGTCACGGTCGATACTTCGGGGCACGCCACGAAACAGGAGATTTCCAGTCGATCGCCAAGCCGCAGACCGGCGCTTGCAGGCAAAAACGAGCCACCAAAGTCGACGCCAGAAAGCTCGATGCTATAACCCGCTCCCCACGGAAGCTTTTCTGGCTCATCTGCCAATCGCCCGTAATATCGGAGCGGCGATTTCAGATTGATTTTCCCGGCGTCCACCAAACTCAAAATATGATTCGCTCGCCGCGGTTGTTCCTCGATGCAAACTCCGGCCATGCCGAGCATCCCCCAGCACAACAGAGAAGCCAGCCCTGCGAGAACGACTCGCGAGCGCCGTAGGAAAAGAATACCGATCAGCAGGGAAGTAGCGGCGCTAAAGAAAAGGAATGCGACGAATGCGTGAGAACTACTGCGATGAGTGATTCCGGGATTCAGGTCGCAAGCGATCCCTGAGGCAAATGCCGTGACGATCGCAAGTGCCGGCAGTTTCATGCAACTTTTCGCAATCGAACTAAAGATTCAATGTGAAATGTTTGTGGAAACAAATCAAACATCGCCATCTCGGTAATTTCGTACCGATTGGTGACCCTAGCCGTACTGTCTCCGCCCGCTTCGGCGCCCACGCCAGCAACCGTCCCGCGAGGTTTTCGCTGCGAGTCAGTCAATACCGCCAAATCCCTGGCCAGCGTCGAAGGGTCACAGGATAAATACACGATCTCCGCGGCTCCCAAGGCTGCCAGTGCCGCCGCAGCCGCGGTCCCAAGCCCCGATCTCGGCGGATCCAGAACCACAAAATCCGGCCGCTCTTTGGTCTTTGTCAAAAATTCTTCCGCATGCTCGTTGTGAGAGATGATATCTACGCCCGCATTTTTCGCATTCGCAAACAAGTCGCGGGTAGCCGCCAGATTGGCATCCACACTCACCACCCGTTCGAATGTCTGCGCCAGTGGCAAAGTAAAAAATCCTACCCCCGCGTACAAATCCAGTGCGAGAGTACCCTTCGCACCCGTCGTCACCGCCTTCAGCAAATACTCAGTCAGGAACCGGTTCACCTGAAAAAAAGACAAATGACTAACCTGGTACTTAAACCCGCCGACTTCATGTGTCAGAAACCCGGGTCCACTCAGTTCGAAACGGTCCTTCTTCTGGTCCAGCAGCAACAAACTATCAAGCCGCGGCAATTCCGCGCGGAGTAGGGAAGCGATCTGTTCGGGAGGCGTGGGAAATTTATCGAATGCCACGTTAAGCGCAATTTTCCCGTCCGCCGAATCCGTAAACGCCTCTATCTCTAAAATCCCCGCCGGCAATTTCCCGCCTCGCGCCATCTCCTGCAACAGCGTAAATGTCTCCAGTAATCGCGGCGAAAGTATTGGACAAGTGTCGATCGGCAAAATCACCGAACTTTCCGGCAAAAAATAGCCGAGAGCCCGTGGCATTCCGCTCCGCACCGCCCACTGCGCCCGATTGCGGTAGCCGTACGGCTCGCCCGAACGTGCAACGATCTCTCCGTTCCACTGCACGCCGCCCAACCTCGATAGCGTCTCGCGCAAAATCTCGATTTTCAGCTGTACCTGTTTCGGCGCCGGAATATGCTGGTAGTGGCATCCGCCGCAAACTTGAAAATGTGGGCATGCTGGCGCTATTCGTTCCGTGGAAGGTGAAGTTACTTCCACCAACTTGGCCCAGATCAGTTTTTTCTTTTTGGTCTTGGCAGCCGCGCGCACACCTTCGCCCGGCAACACATAAGGAACAAAGACGGTGTTGCCGTCGGAATGCGTCAATCCATCACCGCCGTAAACAAGCTTCTCAATTGATAATAATAACTCATTTGACATAGTTGGGGCCTCTATTTTACTGCGAGCAGGCGGGACGCAGCCGTCTCAGCGATATCTGCAGAAGAAATGCGGGTACTCGAAAGTGTAACCGACAAGCCTCAAAAAAGCGCGTGATGTACAATACCGATTGATTTGGGAACCCCAGCCCAGAAATCGCGGTGTCCAATGATGAGCAAACACCCCTCTTTTCGATTCGCTCTTTATTTTGCTTCGGTACTGGTGCTTTCTGGAATGCTTTTCGCGCAGAGCACTGCAAACAAAACCCTGGTGGTTAACGGTAAAACCGCCAGTGCGGGCGTCCGGCAAATCAATGGCCGCTTGTACATCGACCTGGAGACCCTTGCCCAGGCCACTAACGCCGTATTCACCGTTGAGCCCCGTCGTGTGGTGCTCACCATACCTCCTGCCGATGTCGGCGCTGTCGCGGGTAACGATTCCACGCAAAATTCACAAAAACTTTCGCGGGACTTTTCGTCCGCGGCTATATCCGCCCTGGCCGCCATGCGCGAGTGGCGCGTGGCCGTCCGCGCCATGGTTCTCTACGGGCTGGCCGTCAGCGAGACGTGGGTGCAGGCCTATCACCAACAGACATTGGACGCTCTTGAGCAAGCAGGCGTCGCTGCCTCCACCGACGCCGATAAGAATGCTCTTCAACTATTGCGCAGTGAAGCAGACATGATGACCTCCTGGGCCAACCAGGTGGAGGCTGACCGTCAGCAACTTAATGGCGCGAAGGTCGTCGATCCCAATGCCCTGAAAGATGACCTAACCCTGGCGAAAATCCAGAAGTGCAGCCAGTTCCTGAATTCTATGGTGCTCAGCGGTACGTTCAACGACGACCCCAGCTGCCACTAACGAGGCGGCGCAAGTCGCCGTCGCTCGCACATCACAAAAACGCGAAGGCTGCCCGTGGCCTCGATTATTAGGGTTGGTCTTGGTTTGTTCCGGATAACCCTAGTTCATTTTGTCCAGCGTCGTTATTAATTCACGCCAAATAAAAAAGACTCAACCTCGGTAATCCAATCTCCTCCAACAATCGTTTTTGTATATATTGTTTTTCCACCAGCGCCAGTTGTTCCGCCTTCATTTTCTTACGGTAAGCCACCAATTGCCCGTCCATCTCGCGCCTGATTTGCAGTATCCGTTCTTCACTGACATAACTAGCCATCAGCGCTTGTTGCTTGTCGTCCAGAATTGTCAATCGACGCTCCATATCTTCCAGATCGACCGACCCGGGTGTATCGAGCAGCACCATACTGGATTCCAGCGATTTTGCGATTTCCAGTAAACGCGAACTGAATTCAAGTCCCGCCTGACTTGCCGCTAGCTTTTCCGCCGCAGCTCTAATCCCGTCCACGTTTCGAGCGAAATAAGCCTTAAGCTCCTCGCGAGAAAATATCTCCTTTGGCGCAACACGCGCGGCCTTGGGCGCACTTCCTGCCGCCGCCTCTTGCTGTTCCTCCGCCGCTTCCAGCACCGCGTCCGTGCAGTAAGCCAGACTCTTCAGCGGCTTGCCCAACCCGCCGCGCCTCGACCTTTGATAACTCTCGAACGCGCGATCAATTCCTTTCAAAGCCGCGTCCAATGGAATCCCTGCCTTCTGCCAGGTCTCCATAATCGCCCAGTCCAGCGGCGACACCAGAAGATGCGCGCCACGCTTTTTCCAAAAATATTCTTCGATTTCCGTGAAGTAGTTGAAGTAGTTCCAGCTGTCCATGTGATGACAAATACGTAGCCGGCCAGCTCTTAAACTTGGCCGTTATTATCGCGGGGCTTTCTTATCTGCGACACCAGACCTTGCTTCACGAAGCCGTCCCGCCTTGCTTGAATCTGCGGTTTGATTCTTTTCCCAGATTAGCCGCAGACCCTTCAGCGTCAAGAATTCGTCGGTGTGCTGAATATGCTTGGAACCCCGCGCAACCAGTTTTGCGTGTCCACCCGTGGCCACCACCGTGACTTCGTTCCCAAGCTCATCCTTCATGCGTTTCAGCATACCGTCCACCAGGTCCACAAATCCGTAATACAGCCCGGATTGCATGTGGCTTACCGTATTTGTTCCGATGACCTTTCCCGGATCTTTGATTTCCACGCGCGAAAGTCTCGCCGCTCGCGCAAATAACGCTTCCGAGGAAATTCCGATGCCCGGGGCAATTGACCCGCCAAGATATTCACCACGCTCCGAAATCACATCAAAAGTAATGGCCGTCCCAAAATCCACCACGATACACGGGCCGTACTCATGAAATGCCGCCACCCCATTCACAATTCTGTCGGCCCCCACTTCCAGCGGATTATCAACCAGCACTGCCATCCCCGTTTTTACACCGGGCTCCACGAATAGCGCCCTTTTCGCTAAATAAATCCGCGCCATTTCGCTGAGTGTCCAATTCACCGGCGGTACCACCGAGCTGATCATCACCCCGGTAATCGCGTCCTGATCCAAGCCCGCCAACGTGAATAAATTCCTCGTCAATACTCCATATTCATCGACCGTTTGTTCCCGCGCCGTACTCAGCCGCCAGTTGGCGACCAGCTCCGTGTCGCGAAACACGCCCAGAACCGTATTCGTATTTCCAACATCGATGGTCAGGAGCATATTTTCCCGTTTATCCGCATCTTCAGTTTACCGAATCTCCGCGACCTCACCGGCAATCACCGTCGTTGTCTCGCCCGTGTCGCGCTTCACCCGTAGCAAACCCTCTTCTTCTAATCCCGCAGTTACCCCTGTGAAGCTTTCTCTGCCATTCGTTACTCTTACCCGCTTCCCGCGCGCATAGCTCGACGTCGCTTCGAACCGTTTCACAACGCTCTTTGCTCCCTCGCGTAGCAACTCCTGGTAATCGCGCTCAAATTGTCGCAGGAATTGCACCAGCACTTCCAGCCGCGACTGCGCTCGCCCAGTCTCTATCCGCAACGAAGTGCTTTTGCCAGCCAGATCCGCGGGAAATTTCTCCTGGTTCACGTTGATCCCGATTCCCATAATCACAAATCGCACCAGCGCGGGTTCCGCATGCATCTCCGTCAAAATTCCGCCCACCTTTTTTCCGTTGATAAGCAAGTCGTTGGGCCATTTCAAATCTACATTTAGGCCCGTCACTGCTTGCACCGCAGCGTGCGCCGACAACCCTGCCATCATGGTTAGCAGCGGAGCTTGCACCGGCGCCAGCCGCGGCCGCAACAGAAGTGTCGCGTAAATTCCCGTGGCACGCTCGGAATGCCAGGTGTGCCCCGCGCGGCCTCGTCCGGCCGCTTGCTCTTCCGCGAGCACCACGGCACCTTCCGCCTCACCGGCGTGGCCGAGCTCCAAGGCCACGCGATTGGTCGAATCCGTCTTGAAAAAATGATAAATCCGCTTTCCAAATAAACTGCCCCGCAATCTCTGTCGCAGCATGTCCGCGGTCAAAATGTCAGGCACTTGCTCCAGAAAATATCCAGTGGCTGCGCGCCCTTTTACCTTTACACCAAGTTCCCTCAACCGCGTCACCCATCGGAACACCGTCGAGCGCGATACTCCGATTTCCCGCGCGATCCTCGCTCCACTGATAACGATCGTTCCGTTTTCCGCCAGCAACGTCAGCAGCGCAGCCACCTGCCGCTCCGTGCTCCCGGCAATATTTCGAGAAGGCTTAACGCGGACTGCCATTTGGAATGTCCTGACTTAAACGAATGCGCGAGGCTTGCTGCGTCCCATTTTCAACTAACAATCTAACTGCTCAAAACGCTCTGTCAGTTTTTGCATTTCAATCCGCTGTGTCGCGAGTGTCGCTTCTAATCCTCGAATGATCTTCTCCGGCGCGCGACTGCGAAATGTTTCATCGTCGAGTTGTCGTTCCTTCGATCCAATGGCTTTTCGCAGCCCTTCCAGTTCTTTGGTGATTTTGGCGCACTCCGCGGCGGCGTCCACGGTTTCGGCATACTCAATGCGCAAGTCAAATTTCGCGCTCGAGCGCATTACGCTGCCGCCCTGCGCCAGCCCCCCTTCAGTGATCTTCAAATCCGTCAGCATCCCTAACCGTACAATGCCATCACGATTCGATTCTACCGACGCCCGCGCCGCTTCATGCGCCACCGCAAGCTCCGCGGCTACTTTTTTCTTAGGGTCAAGCTTCACTTCCGCGCGAATATTGCGCACCGCCGTTATGATTTCCTGCAGCAGTCCAAATTCTTCCAGCGCGGCATCATTGCGCCAACCGTCCTGCACTTCGGGAAAACGTTCCAGCGCTATCGATTTCGCTCCCGCTCTCTGCGGAAATTGGTGCCACAATTCCTCCGTTAGGAACGGCATAAATGGGTGCAACAGCCGCAGCGCTGCCTCGAACGCCGCAAATAAATTGCGCCACGCTACAACCGCGCGCTCCTTATCAGTACTTTGCAGGTCGGGCTTCACCCACTCAATGTACCAATCGCAAAAGTCGCCCCAGAAAAACTGGTACACGCCTTGCGCTCCGTCGTGAAACCGGTAATTCGTCAATGCATCATTCATTTGCTCGATAGTCGCCGCCAAACGTGCAAAAATCCAGGCATCCCGTAGTGGGACGGTGCCCTCAAGCGCATAAGGAGCATTCGCGCGAATCTCAGGGCTCGCCAATTCTTCTAACTTGGCGCCACCCTGCTCAAACTTTTCCAGGTTTACAAACAGAAAACGCGCCGCATTCCATATCTTGTTGGCAAAATTGCGAGCCCCGCTCAGACGATCATCCGACAGCACAATGTCCGTTCCGGGCGCGGCCATCGACGCCAGGCAAAATCGCATGGCGTCCGTACCGTACTGCTTATTCAGCAATACCGGATCAAGTCCCGTCCCTTTGGACTTGGACATTTTCTCGCCGCTACCGGTGCGCACTAGTGAGTGCAAATACACGGCGCGAAAGGGAACTTGCTCTGTAAAGTGAATCCCCAGCATAATCATTCGCGCGACCCAGAAAAACAAAATGTCGTATCCGGTGATCAGCAAAGTCGTCGGGTAGTAAGTCTTGAAGTCTTTCGTCTCGCGCGGCCAGCCCAGCGTCGAAAACGGCCACAGTCCTGAGCTAAACCAGGTATCCAGTACGTCCGGATCCTGCTTTAGTTTTCCGGACCCGCAGGTTTTGCACTTTGCGGGCGTTTCGCGCGCCACCGTAACATGCCCGAAGTCCTGGCAATACCATGCCGGAATGCGATGTCCCCACCAGAGCTGCCGTGACAACGTCCAATCGCGAATATTCCTCATCCAGTTAAAATATTCTTCCCG
This sequence comes from Candidatus Methylomirabilota bacterium, assembly GCA_035490135.1. Lineage (GTDB taxonomy): Bacteria > Acidobacteriota > Terriglobia > Acidiferrales > UBA7541 > Acidiferrum. Next base: position 30,178 of record DATHGV010000193.1, on the reverse strand, counting down.
GCGATTGTCCGGTACGATGCGAATTTCGCCCTGTTCTACAGCCTCAATCGCCGGTCCCGCCAGCGGTTTCATTTTGCAAAACCATTGCGTCGACGCCCGCGGCTCCACGATCGTTTTGCTCCGCTCGCACAACCCCACCGAGTGCGCATGCGCGGTAACTTTTTCCAGTAATCCCTGAGTCTTTAAATCCTCAACAATCTTTTTCCGTGCTTCAAATCGGTCCATGCCCGCGTAAGCGCCCGCTGCGGCATTCATTTTTCCGTCGTCCGTCATTACATTGATTTCCGCCAGGTGATGCCGCTGCCCAACTTCAAAATCATTGGGATCATGCGCGGGTGTTATTTTCACCGCTCCAGTGCCGAACTCGCGATCTACCATCTCGTCCGCGATAATCGGGATCAAGCGATTCATCAACGGCAGCGCCACGTTCTTACCAATCAAATCTTTATACCGTTCATCTGCGGGATGTACCGCGACCGCCGTATCCCCCAGCATGGTTTCCGGCCGCGTCGTAGCCACCACCACAGATTTCGCAGCAGGCTCGCCGGAAACGCCACCATCTGCATCGGCCACCGGATACTTGACATGCCACAAATGTCCTTGCCGCTCTTCATGCACCACTTCCAGATCGCTCAAAACCGTCAAACACACCGGGCACCAATTGGTCAGGTAATGCGCGCGATAAATCAGTTTCTCCTCATACAAGCGCACAAATGCTTCTCGCACCAACCGAGACATTTCCGGCGACAGCGTGAACTTTTCCCTCGACCAGTCGCAGCTCTCTCCAATCTGCTTCATCTGCTCGGTAATCGTGTCGCCGCTTTCCTCCTTCCACTTCCATACCCGCTTCTCGAACTCTTCGCGTCCCAGCGCGCGATAATCTATGCCTACATCCGCCAGTTGGCGCACCACTGCCCGCTGCGTTGCAATCCCGGCATGATCAGTGCCCGGCAAATACAATGTGTTGTATCCGCGCATGCGATGCCAACGCGTCAGAATATCTATCTCCGTATGCTCCAGCATGTGTCCGATATGCAGTGATCCGGTCACATTGGGCGGCGGAATGACGATGGAAAAGATAGGCGGTGGCGCATCCGGATCGGCGCGAAAAAGAGCCTCCGTTACCCAAAACTCGGCCCACTTCGGTTCAATTTCTTGCGGTTGGTAACCTTTAGGAATTTCGCGAGCCATTAACGCAAATTTCTCCACGAACGCTTGGCACTATCTGCCATTCAACTGCCACGACAACTGCTTTTCGAGAATGATCTTTGACTATACGAGGGACAAAGCGGCGTCGTCAATTATGCTCAGTCGCACGGTGATGCTCTAAATGTGGATTAGAGCATCACCCGGTCGCACTGGACGTCCGCGCCGCTGGCAATTCTGATGCGAACTAAAAATGTTTTGGAAAGATCAGTGGGGAAGAGCTACTTCTTCGATTTCAGCTCGTCTTGTACCAGCAAGGCTATAACCGGCTTCAACAGTTCTCGAGTTACCGCCTGCATAACTTCCGGACTGAGTTTTGACAATACTTTGGCCACCATCGCATCCACTTCCGCCTGCGTTGCCGTCGGGTGCGTCGAAGCCACTTCTGCAGTCGACAAATCCGAAATCACTGTGGCCAGCTCGTCCGAAGAAGCATTGCCGCCGTTCGACGAATCCGAACCGCTGCTTGTCAGCGTCCGATCATAGGCCACTTCATGGGTGCCTGCCGCTTTTTCCGAGTCCAATTCCGTCGCCCAGGGATTGGACCTTTTCGCCTCGCTGTCCCAGGGGCTCGCCGGGCTCGAAAACCAGCTATTGACCGGCTCAGGCTCAGCCCGTTTCTCTTCCTGCTTCGCAAACTCCTCCTGTCGCGAAACTCTTGCCCGCCTCACAATTTCTTCTTGTCGCGCAATTTCTTCTTGTCGTGCCGCTTCTTCCCGTCGTGCAGTCTCTTCTTGTCGCGCCGCTTCTTCCCGTCGAACAATCTCTTCTTGTCGCGCCGCTTCTTCCCGTCGTGCAATCTCTTCTTGTCGTGCCGCTTCTTCCTGTCGTGCAACCTCGTGCTGCCGGGCAGCCTCTTCCAGATGTGCAATCTCTGGCAATGGTTCGCTGATTACTTCGTTCGCGACCTCCCCAACCCGCTGTCCTACGAATTCATCCTGGCTCGCAAACCGCACGCTTGCTGGTCCGGCCGAAAATTCAGATTCTTCCGCGACTGCAGTCGCGCTCTCATCACTCGAAAATGCTTCCGTGCGTTCTGAATATCCCGTTTGAGGGTGTTCCTCGACAAGATTTTCAGCTACGTGCGTCTCTTCCGCTTTGGCATTCAGCGATTCGCTCTCAAGTGTGCCGATTTCCGTAACAAACGCGCCCATATCCGCCGGTACTTCAGCTGCCGTGACAAACCCGCCTTTGTCTTCTGTTTGTTCCCACGTTTCTCGCGCACTCTTCCTTTCGGTAGCTTGCAATATCGGGTGGTCCCGCCAATCCTGCACTGGACCGCTTTTCTCCTCTGCTTGAGAAGTACTCGGTCCCTCCTCGCGCCGCCACGAAGGTGCTGCTTCTTTCGATCCTTCTTCCTCTTCTTCAGGCACCTCGTTGGGTTCGTCTACCTCAGACCAGTCCCTGCTGGTCTTCTCGGCTTCATAGGCCGAAGTGAATTCTGTTTCCTCGGTACTTGTCGGTCTCAGCAACTCCCCGAATGCCATCGTCGGTTCCGCTGCGTCGATCCTCACTGGTTCCCGATCTGTAGGTGCGTCCACAAAACTCTCATCGCCTACGACGATCGGTTCGGGCGTTGAGGTCCGGCTGAATGACAACCCTCCCAGCGGAGAACCAGGCGTTTGTTCTGGCTGTGGCATGACCACAGGTACGGGTGCTGGCGCAAATGCCAAAACATCGGCAGGCTTGCGCGGAGCAGCCGCGGGAGTTTTCTTCTCTCTACCTCCCTCAGCCTGACCCAGCGCAACTCCAGCTCGCTCAAGTGCCGACTTCACCATGACGATCAAGGGATCAGGCGGAACAAATGGCTTTTTCAATACTCCGTCGGCGCCCACTCGTTGCGCCTCCTGCTCATCAAGAGGATCAAATGCGCCGACAAGCAGAATTACCGGAATATGTTTCAGTGAGGGATCTTCTTTGACGTACTGGCAAACTTCGTAGCCGTTGCGCACCGGCATGAATACATCCGCCAACACTAAATCCGGGCGGATCTCGGAAATTTTTCGTACCGCGGCTTCGCCGTTGCCTACCGCGACGACGTCAATACCCTGATCCTTCAGGGCCAGCGCCACCATCCGCTGGATGTTGCTGTTGTCGTCCGCAACCAGAATCTTGGCCACCCACGTCCTCCGCGAAATGTAATGCAGACCCCAAGCATCGGCAGCCGGGATTTTGCTCGATTCTTCAGGTATTTGAGCATCCTCCACCGTGGTCGTCAACGCATCAACGGTTTCCTTGTGTCCCAAATGAATACGGCGCTAACCTGCACCATTGGCCGGGTCTCGCGAACCTCCGCAGGGCAAAAAAAAAGCGTGGCCAGAGGCCACGCCCGTTCCCCTGATGTCAGGTCCTACCACGGCACGAGTTTGCGCACACCTTTTTTCTTCTTGCTGCTCGATTCTTTCCCGTTGTCGCCTTGATTGCTTGAGTCTGTCTGCGCCCCGTCAGTCTTACCCGCGTCCGTTGCGCTCGCTGTTCCTGACGTGGTCGTTCCGCTTGCGTCGCTTCCAGTCGCCACCGCGGCATCTCCGCCGGTAGCAGCCGCGGGTGCGGCCGAGGTCGATTCTCCGGGGATTCCCGAACTTGATTCCGGCTGCGACGCGGTTGCTGGGGCGCCCGATGTTGCTGGCGTGGTGTTCTCCGGCGCATTAGTAGCATCAGCGGGCGTAGCACCTTCCGCGCTGCCACTCTCATCTGTCTTCGGCCCGCCTGGAGTTACCGTAGCCACGATCCCAGTCGTATTCCCGGTAGCGCCCGTCGTCGTTCCGCCTCCGCCGCTCCCACCCACCACAATGCGCGACGAGTTGCCCCCGCCGGTAAGCACATCCGTTGCCGAGGAGGTGTCCGCTTCGGGCTCAAGGTTCGGCTCGCCCACCCGCGCAGCAGTCTTCATCTCCCCCGTCGGCCCGGAATGTAGGATCCCAAGAGGTTTCTTTGCCAGACTGGTATGCGGCCGCGGAGCATTCTGTTCCGCAATCATCCGCGCACGAGCTTTAGGATCGGGCTGCGGCACCGGCACTTTCATCGCCACCAGCCGCGCCTTAGCCTGTGGCGCTTCACTCGAAAGCGGGTAATTTTTCACAATGCGTGCATAGTAATTAGCTGCAACCTCTTTCTTCTCCGCTTTATCGAAAATGTCAGCCAACATCCAAAGTGCGTGATCCGATCTGCTATACAATGGATAACGGTTGGTCACCCCGATCAGCCGCGCCGCTGCTGCGCGCTTGTCGCCTTTCGCGTAGTAATAATAGGCCACCCGATAATCCCCTTCGGCGATCACCTCTTGCACTTCGCGTAAATGCTGCATCGCTTTATCTGCCAGCGGATCCTTCGGATATTTCTGCAGGAAGGTCTGGAATTCGCTCTCCGCTTCTTTCGCCTCGGTGCGATCCCGGTCTGGCTTCTCCATTTGCCTAAAGTGACCCATGGCCACCTGCAGTTGCGCGTACGAGGCCTCCGGTAGGAAAGGGAAGAACACGATGAAATCTTTGTACCCCGAAATGGCCTGCGTCATATTGGCCGTGCCGCCCTCTTTATAATAGGAGTCAGCAATCAACAATTTCGCTTTGGCCAAATATTCGCTGTCAGGATAAGTGTTGATAAGGGTCTGCAGGTTTAGGCGTCCAACCTCATGCTTGCCGTGCTTGATGTCTTCCGCGGCGCGGTCATACAAAACCTTGTCCGGCTGGACGTTGTTGTCCGCGCTAGTGGACTTGTCAACTTTTTTCTTCTTGTGCAGGATCTGGGCGGTGGATTGCGTTGCCCCCATTAGGAAAATCGCCATCATCAACAGGAGCGCTATACGACTGCTAGGTGCATACGGCGGAGTACGTAGCAAACAACACCTCTCTAAAATGTTGAAATTCCTTCAAGCGTCTGTCGCGGCCGCTAGGGAGAGCCGCCCGAAACCCCGAACCCACCGGATTATAACCTGAACGAAAGGCCAGTCCGCACTCATGTTTGCCCTTCCGGCAGTAAAATCCCGTTAATGAGAACCGCTCCCATACTTCGGGGTTGCCTCCCTATCTTCTTTTATTCTTAATGTTTCTGAGGTATTCCGAGCAGTCAGCTGGACGCAGGGTGGCCCACCTCGGTTTTTTGGAGGGTGGGTCCTTTAACGTGGAAACACCGCGACCCATAACTACGAAGCTCTCGAAATGTTTACGCTAGCTCTAGGGGTAAGCTACTTTTCAGCGTTCCGCGACCCGCTCTACAAAGCTATCGTCAGCTCAACTGGTGCGGAAGCCGGAATCCGCGACCCCGCCAATGGCGTCTGATCCACTACCGCGCCATGAGGCCATTGCGGAGCCGTCACATAGTTAACTTTGCGCCGCAATCCCGCAATATCAAGACGGTGTTGCGCATCGCTTTCGTTCAGACCCACCAGGTGCGGCATCACGTAAGCCTTATCGCGATCCCCTTGCGATACCAACACATCTACTCGTGGCGTAGCCGCCCCGGTTCCCGGTTTCGGATTCTGAATCACCACCGTATCCGCGGGCACCTTCGGCAACGTGATATTAGAAACCTCTCCGATTTGCAGCCCTTCGCGCAGCATCTCTATGCGAGAAACTCGCAGCGTGGTTCCTTCCAGCCGGGGAATGCTCAGTTGCCTCTGCCCCAGGCTGAGCACCACGTGAGCTTGTTGCGACACCTTCATCAACAATCCTGCCGTGGGCGTTTGCCTCACCACCACGTTGGTCGGTAAATCGCTATACACGCGATCCGCCACACGCAAAACTAAACCGCGGGACCGCAAAAGCTGACTCGCCTCTGTAACGTTCTTTCCCACAAGGTTCGGCATGGTCACTTCGCGCCCGTGAATCGCCACGCGCATGGCCGTAATTGCGCTCAGAAATGCCGCCGACGCCAGAATAAAAACCAGCAGCGACATCCTGCTTACCCATTCCAGTCGTTCGCGCAGCGTCATAATGGAATCTCAACTCAAAACCAAATAATCAGTCCGAGCCCTTGTCTCGCCGCGCGCTTGTCGACGCCACTAATGGTGGCGCCGGATACTCCGGCAATTTGTCTTTGCTGGTGTCCGCGCGTTTTACTTCCAGCTCCCCGAACAACAGCGACGGGCTGATGATCGTGGTCGGCGCGCCTCCGGAACGGTTGCTCACTAGCGGATCGTCGCCGGCGGCGATCAAATCACTACGCATTGCGCGCACGTCCAGCTCGCTGAACACTGCCCCGCGCACCAACTCTTCATGTCCGTCCTTCGCATATACGCGGTAAAGCAAGCGCGGCGTGTTGCCCGGCCCCAGCGTGTCCACACGATACGCGTACGGCAATCCTTGATCCGCCACAATCTGAAGCGCGCGCTGCCTCAACGCCGCCGGACTTTGCGCTTCCGACGCCTTGACTACCAATATGCCGACGCCCGGAGCAGGGAAAACTCCTGGCGCCGCGCGGCCGTGCCCGTTCGAAGCGGTAAAATCGCGTATCGGTTGGCGTCCCACTAAATAATTGGTCAAAGTTCCGTTATCAATCACCGTCACGCGCTGCGCTTTGACCCCTTCGCTGTCCACGCCATAACTTCCCACGGTGCTTTTGCCTTGAAATTCTTTCAGCGTCGGGTCATCCACCACTGTCAAAAAGTTTGGCAGTACTCGCGTCTTGTAGCTGGACGCAAACGACCCAGTCGTACGGTTTGCTTTTCCTAGTTGTGGCTTGCGCCCCACAACGTTCTGTCCAATAAGTGAAGCTACTATGTCATCCGCGGCGTCCGGCGCAAACAAAACCGGACCGCGGTATTCCTCTTCCACGATAGGCGCATTCCTCAAGGCCACCACTGTCTCCAATGTTTTCTTCGCATCGCTCATTAACGCATCGTGAGTCGGTAATTCTTCCGCCCGCGCCACCATCCATGCCGGATTACGCGTCACGCGCATACCGTCGGCGGCCTGCGCGGCGCTATTGAATTGCACGCTGTATGTCGCGTGTCCGTCGCGCGTCACGGTCCCTTCCGAATTCACAAAATATTCGTTCACTCCCGTGAAATGCGCCGACGCTGTCGAAGACTGTACATCCGGATATTGTTTATATAGCTCGGTCACGTCCTCGAGCGTCTTCTTCCACTCCTTTTGATCGACCTTTAATGTCGCCACCGGCTCCAGCGCGATCACCTCCGGCTCCTTGGCAAAATCATCGACCGCGTTTGGATCCGCGCTGAACTGTTTCAACGCCGCCTGCTTTTCCGCGAATGCTTCCCCCGCGCTCTTGTACGCCTCGTCTGTTGCCGTCCAGATCTGGTGACGCAAAGCGATGGGGTCGTTATCCAGCGGCAGAATATTTGTCTCCCCGATACCCTGGCTGAAATAACTATCTTGTTTGTAGTCTCCGATACGCACCACTACCCGCAATATGCGCACGTGCACTCTCTGGCTCTGCACCAGGGCTCCAAATGCCGCCTCCGCGGCGTAATCATCCACATCGTTCACGCGGTATTCGATGTAGTAAGGTGCCAGCACCTGATCCATTTTCAAATGAGTGTAGGACCGCGATAGTTCCGTAAGCAGCGCTTCCAGTAATGCGTCGCCCTTCGCCGCTGCGACGGCCGCCGCCATGGCGCTCGAATTAAGAGGCCTGCCGGTGTCTACAGGCCTGGCACTTTCTGTGCGCGGCGAATCGGTCACTGCGGGTTCTCTTGCAGGAACGGGAGTCCCAACGATTTGGGCGGCAAAAAATAAACTTCCGATAAGTAAAGTTAGATGAGTTCTCTTCACGGGCGTTCTCCCGTACCCGCAACAGGGGCGACACTTTGCGCTGCAACCGAGGGTACCGCGTCTTCAAATCCCGGCGGCGGCAGAATCGGCGGCCGCTCATGAGCGTGCGCTCGCTTCTGCACTTCCATCTCTGAGAAAATAATTGCCGGCGCCACTGCCGCTACCGGCACACTCCCGCTTTCCGCGCCGCAGATTCCGTTGAACACATGCTCCTGATCCCCGGTAGCCACAATGCGCGTCAGCGCCGCCAACGGCGTGCCCACAATATCCACTCCCCGCACCAGCTCGTCCGGTCGCCCGTCGACATAAACTTTGTAAACAATCACCGGAAGCACCTGGAACGCTTGCGGCAACGACCGCGTCGTCAGCGTAAATCCACCCTGTATGTCGTCGAAGTACAGCCCGTACGGTTTCCCCTGTTTCTTTACTTCATCGATCAGCTTCTGCCGCATCTCTTTCTCAGGAATCGTTTGGCTGGAAGTCACAATTAAATTTCCCTGTCGCCCGGTGGGCATCAGTCCCGGCTGGTTTCGTCCATGCCCATTGGAAACTCCGAAATTCTTGATCGGCATCCGCGACATCAGAAAATTCTTCAGTACGCCGTTTTGAATTACATCCACCCGCTGCGCCGGGGTTCCCTCATTATCAAAATCATAGGACCCCGAAAGTTTCACATCTCCAATCTGCTTGGTCGTCGGATCGTCCGCCACGCTTAGAAATTTTGGCAGCACTTCCTGTCCCACCATCTTGGTAAATGTCTGCCCTTCTTCCTCGTCTCGCTGCCGGTGTCCCTCCAGCCGGTGCCCCAACACTTCATGAAAAAATACTGCCGCCGCCCGTCCGCTCAACAGCGCTGGTCCGTCATACGGCTCCGCCACGGGAGCTGCGCGCAGTGCCTTCAAATCCGCTGCCATCTTCTCGATTTTCGCGGACAATTCGCTTTCCGAGGGCAACCCTTTGGAAGTCGGTGCCTGAAAAGTCTCCACTCGCAACAATTCCATCCCGTCGTCAGCCCGCGTTTGCGCTTCCATAATCAACCGCGTGGAAGCGCTGGGGGTAACCACCGTGCTTCCTTCGCTAGTCACCATCCGCGCATTCGAGTTCTGCACCTGCAACATAACGCTTCCGAAATAAACGTCCGGATACTTCCGGAATATCGCCGACAACCTCTTGATCTCGCCTTCCCACGTCGCCCGGTCCAGCGTAACCGGCACCTTCGCTTCACCGATGTGTGTAGCCGACGCCTCTTTGGAAAAATCAGGCGACTTATCTTCTTCTTCCGCGCGCACCGCCGTATTCGTTCGTACATTCATCAGCGAAGGAACAGCGCGCTTGTATTCCCGGTCCGTGAGTTCCCAAAGCACCCGCCCAATGGCGTCTTGATCGTCCGAGAGCGGTAAAGATCCAGAGGTAACCCCGCTGGCCCGGCTCTGCCCGTGCGTATTGTCCAGCGCGTGCGTACCCACGCGCATCGTCACGTCCGCCTGCCGCCGTCTAGCCGCCGCATCCGTCAGCAAGCTTCCGTAGGCCCCCACCAGCACCACATAGTCCTGGTCATACACCGTGTAGCTCAAGTAGTAAGGAGCCTGATCGGTTTTGCCCAGTTCGGTGCTGGCGCGTGAAAGCTCCGTCTGCATGACCTTTAGAACCGGGTCGCTCACGATTTTCTTGGCGTCCACTGGGGTTGCGGATGCGCTGGCAGAGTCAGGGTCGATATCGGCCGATGCCGCGACATCTGCACGGCCCTTCGGGGAATTTTGCTCGGCCGCCCAGCCAGCGGGTGCCACTGCCAGTTGCGCGCAAATCACCCCGCACGCCGCCATGCGCCATGCCAAACAAATGACATCCTTCGCCCCTACCCTCCGGCGTCCATACTTTTTTGCTGGGCCAAAATTGATCATTAACAGTGAACTCCAATCGGTATGCTTCGAACTGCCTGAACTACGAAAAACAATGGGAGAAGCCGAGTATGCCTCAGCGCTGGTCCACGCGCAATTTAGGTGTTACCAAAGCGTTCTTCTTTGGCTAACCGTGCCCCGTTCACGAATTCCTGCGCCGACACTTCCGCGCGTCCTTCCAGTTTGACGGTCAAAACACGTAAAACGGTTGCGTCTCCGCAAGCCACTCGCAGGTCGCCTTCTTCCCGCAGCAATGTCCCGGGTGGCATTGGCGCTTGTTCTCGCCTTGCAGCTTCCCCCCAAAGGTGGCAGGTCTTCCCCCGAAAAGTGGTGTACGCCCCTGGCCACGGTTCGAAACCTCGCATGCGATTGAAAATCTCCAGAGCGGGCCGCTCCCAGTCAATTCTTCCGTCCCCTTTCTTCAGTAAAGGCGCGTAGGTCGCCAATGCATCATTCTGTTTCTTCGGCGTAACCAGCCCATCCGGCAGGTCACGTAACGTCTCTATCATTAATTTCGCCCCAGCTTCCGCCATCCGCGCCGCCAACTCCGGCGCCGTCTCCTCCGGCAAAATCTCAATTTCTTCCTGCAGCAACATATCCCCAGTGTCCATGCCCGCATCGATTCGCATGGTGGTTAACCCTGTTTTGGTCTCGCCATTCGCAATCGCCCAATTGATCGGCGCCGCTCCACGATATTTAGGCAGCAGGGAAGCATGCAGATTGATCCAGCCACACCTCGAAATCGGCAAAAGACCCGCTGGAATGATTTGCCCATAAGCGATAATCACGAAGCATTCGGGCTCGAAACTTTGCAGCAACTCTCTCGCCTCCGGAGCACGAATCTTCACCGGCTGCCGCACCGGTATCCCCGCTTCCACCGCGGTTTGTTTCACAGGGGAAAACGAAACCTCCTGTCCGCGCCCTCGCGGCCGGTCCGGCTGAGTAATCACCGCCACCACCGAATGATTCGGATCCGCCACTATGGCCTTCAGCGTAGGCACTGCGAAGGCAGGCGTTCCGCAGAAAACAATCCGCATGAGTATCCTTCCGGCCAACGAATTTATGAAACGTATTCAACCTGATTTGACGTTACGACACCATCGGAAAACGGACGCGGGAATTCTCAGGACCAGCAGGCCAATCCTTAACTACAGTTCACCACTCGCCTTGTTTTCGCAGCTTCTTGATCTTGCGCCGGATCAGATCTCGTTTCAGCATGCTCAAGTGTTGAATGAACAGGATGCCGTTCAGGTGATCAATCTCATGGCAGAAAGCTCGCGCCAGTAGATCTTCTCCGCGAATCTCAAAAGTCTCGCCCTTGGCGTTTTGCGCTTTCACCGTCACAAATTGCGGCCGCACCACGTACCCGCGAAAACCCGGAATCGAAAGGCAGCCCTCCTCCTCTCGCTTTTCGCCTTCCGCATGAATAATTTCCGGATTGATCAGTACAATTTTTCCTTCCGGATTTTTCCCCGCGGTCACATCCACCACCGCCAGGCGCAGATTTTTCCCGATTTGCGGAGCAGCCAGCCCAACGCCTTGCGCCGCATACATCGAAGCAAACATGTCCTCGGTCAACTCCTCTAGCTCAGGCCCAAACTCCGTAATCGCAGCGGTAGGCTTTTCCAGAACGGGATCGCCATATTTCACGATCGAATAAATCTTTCGCGGTGGTCCAGTGGGCACTGCCGGCGCAACAGTTTCAGCCGTCGCCGCCACAGGCTCAGAACTCGTCGATTTGTCGGGCATAGTTATCGAAATTCCGCCGCATTTCCGCCAGCGAATCTCCTCCAAATTTTTGCAGAAAAGCATCCGCTAACACAAGGGCCACCATCGCTTCGCCGGCCACTCCCGCGGCCGGCACCACGCACCAGTCCGAGCGCTCATACGCCGCCTGCACCGGCTCCTTGGTCACCATATCCGCCGTTCCTAGCGCTCGTCTCAGCGTCGAAATCGGCTTTAAATATCCACGCACCACCACGTCTTGCCCGTTAGTAATCCCGCCCTCAACTCCCCCTGCGCGATTGGACGAGCGCAAAAATCGTTTCGCACCTCGATCGTAAGAAATCTCGTCCTGTACTTCGCTGCCATAAGATCCCGCACCCGCAACGCCCGCCCCGATCTCCACCGCCTTCACCGCCTGAATACTCATTACCGCTTGCGCCAGTCGACCATCCAGTTTTTCGTTCCACTGCGCATGGCTTCCTAGTCCCACCGGCACATTGTGCGCCACCACCTCAAAAATCCCTCCCACGGTATTCCCGGCTTTCAACGCCGCATCCACTTTCGCCTTCATCTTTTCTTGCAAATCCGCGTCCACGCAACGCAGAGGCGATTCAATATCCCCGCTCACTGCTCGAATCTCGTCCCACGTAGCGCCACGCTCCAGGGCAACATGCCCCACGCGAATCGTGTGACTCGCAATCTCCGTCCCCAGTTCGCGAAGCAACAGTTTCGCAAACGCCCCAGCCGCCACTCGCGCAGCCGTCTCTCTTGCCGACGCCCGCTCCAAAATATATCGCGCATCATGAAAATTAAATTTCTGCGATCCCGCCAGATCCGCATGCCCGGGCCGCGGCGCCACCAATTTCCGTTCCTTCCCAGCGGACTCCGCCGACTCTTCCACCGGCAAACTATTTTCCCAATTAGCCCAGTCCCGATTCTCAATCCGCAAAGCCACCGGCGCGCCAATCGTCTTCCCATGCCGCACACCGGCAAAAATGTCCGCCCGATCCTTCTCAATTTTCTGCCGCCCCCCGCGTCCATACCCCAGTTGCCGCCGGTGCAACTCGTGGTTAATAAACGCAACGTCCACCGGCAGCGAAGCCGGCAGCCCCGAAATAAAGGCCAGCAGCGCTTGTCCGTGTGATTCACCCGCAGTGTAGAAATGCAGCATTCCCTCAGGCATCCTCGAGAAATTGAATCACCCAGCGTAATTGGAGAATGGAGTGTATCTGCCGACCCTCTGCCGCGTCCAGTTGTCGTTCAGCGTTTCGTTACGTGAACAATTCCCTGAAAACTTTTTCGCCCCGCGGCAATCCTGCCAACTTCGTCTCGACCAAAGTCTAGGATGCCTGTGGCCCTGAGATTAACCGGTTGCGGTAGTATGTCCGTTACGTTGTTCATCTTTTATAGCTTAGATCAAAATCGGCCCCGGCCAGTTCGCAAACACCGGGAACGATGATCAGCATGGAACAGGCGAAATCGCCCACGCGTTGGAAAGTAACCGGGTGGTTGCCCTTGGCGGTTTTGCCCGCGGCCGCCCTGGCCTTCTACAAGCTTCTTGTGCCTTGGGCCTTCATGTGGATTTTGGCCGTCTCCATATATGCAGGCCTGAAGTGGCTGACCTGGTGGAGTGCTCGAAATCATATTCACCACCAGGTCTGGTGCGACATCGCGTATCTGTTGGCCTGGCCGGGGATGGATGCCGAAGCTTTTTTACGTTCTTCCGGCCGCGTTTCCCGGCCGCGCGTTCGAGAATGGTTGCGTGCAGTATTTGTGACGTGTGCCGGCGCCGCCCTGCTTTGGATCGTGTCCCGCGTTCCTCCTCCGAACCTCCTGCTGCTGCGTGGTTGGATAGGGATGCTGGGTCTGATCTTGTTGCTTCACTTTGGAACTTTTCAAATCGTCGCGCTGTTTTGGCAGAACTTGGGCGTTGATGCGCAGCCCATTATGTCCGCTCCTCTGCACTCGCATTCACTCAGTGAGTTCTGGGGAAAACGGTGGAATCTAGGTTTCCGCGAACTCGCCCATGATTTAATCTTCGCCCCGCTCCACAGGAGACTCGGAGTAGCAGGAGCTGGCTTTTTGGTGTTCGTTGTCTCGGGACTCATCCATGACCTGGTGATCTCTCTCCCTGCACGCGGAGGCTACGGCCTCCCGACGTTTTATTTTGCTCTTCAGGGCATAGGCGTGGCACTAGAGCGTTCGTCTGTGGGCAGCCAACTCGGCCTTCGCCGAGGTTATCGCGGCTGGCTATTCATGGCCTCGTTCGCAGCCGCTCCCGTATATTTCCTTTTCCACCCGCCGTTCGTGCTGCGTGTGATAATTCCGTTCATAAAAGCGATCCACGCGCGATGACCAGTGCTTCCATCGAGCGACTTTTTGGTTTGGATCTATGGTTAGCTGGTATCGGTCATTTCGTAATCTTGATAGCCAGTTTTCAAGTTCCTTACCGCTTGAATTGGAAACAGGATTTGCAATCGCTGATGCCCTTGAACCGCAAGCTTCTATGGGTCCAAAGCTCGTTTACGGTAATAACCATCTTGGCTTTTGGAATCCTCACGCTTGTGCTTCACGATGACCTGCTTCGCGGCAGCCGCCCTGCTCTGGGCCTTACTTGCTTCATAGCCATTTATTGGACGGCGCGTATTCTTGTCGACACGCTCTATTTTTCGCACGCGGACTGGCCGCAGGGTAAGCAGTTCGTTATTGGCCATCTACTTTTGACTGCTCTGTTCCTCGCGCTGGCGGCAAGCTACGCTGGATTATTCATTTGGCACGTCTGGCTAAAATCTTAAATGGACACATCGGCAGGCATTGAAGCCGGCGGCTCCGAAGCAAACTCTGGCAGCACCTGTCCAGGCGATTGCCCCGCAGTGTAAAAGTTCGGGCGACCTCTTAATCAGAGTGCCATTCGTGGCATAGGCGGACTTATATCGGTTCGGCACGCGCTCGGAAAATGGAAAGCGGCGGCAATACTGCGATTGCGGCGATCCATTGCACCCTCCGTGTTACTCGAAGCGCTGGTCATCGCTTGCCTCGGCTGGTGGGCTCTCTCATGCAACCACCCGCTCAAGAAAACGCCGGCCGTGACCATCAACAAACAGCCCGTCAATTTCGCGCGCCGCACCTTTGACCCAGCCAACCCGCCATCGGACATGCCATCTCTGAACCAAGGGGAAAACGCGGCGTGCGATTCCGATTTTTCATCTAACGCTACAGTTGCAGGGCAAACTCGCCAAACCGACGCCACGCACACCACTCTCACCGTCACACACATCAAGATGGACCTGCAGCTCAGCCTCACCATCTGGGTGCCAAATGATGTAACTCAACACGTCTCCGAACATGAGGAAGGCCATCGTCAAATTTCCGAATATTATTATCAGACCGCCGACAAACTAGCAGAGCGAATCGCCACGACATACGTCGGCAGACAAATGGAAATCGCCGGCACCGATCTCCAAGCCGAAGCCAATAAATTCCTTCAACAAACCGCCGCCGCTATCACCGCTGATTACGGCAAGGAACTAAACCCCGGGCCGACACAACTCCTTTACGACAGCATCACCGACCACAGCCGAAATGAAGTCGTCGTCAAGGATGCCGTCGCTCACGCCATCAAGAACGTGGCCATCGAATCGCCTTAGCCACCAACTCCATCTACCACACCGCAACCGCTCCCGCAGGCTTGGTTCTGTTCACTAACAAAGCTAACCTCTGTTCGTGATTCATGGGCTCCCAAGGGACAAGTTTCTCAGCAAGCACATCCATTCTGCGAAGCAGAGTCAACTCAATGAAAAGTTGCATAAAATCCAGGTCCCGAAAAACCAAGGACCCGGACTGTCTCATTTTGTCGCGAATCCGCTCCAGATGGGCCGGCATCTCGGTCCAGTGCAGCCCAGATCGGTGGTGATGACAGAGGTGGATCCCTCGTTCATGAAGTTCGCCTCATCACAGAGCGTCACGGTATTTGCAAAATAATCCACGGGATGTTCCGGATCACAGAAGGCGTGCTGCACCCATGAGGTGATTGCCATAATGAAATTCATGCATAGAAGAGGAACTACCACGAACAGAATTCCAATTCTCCAATCGTAAACAGAGACAGCTCCGCAATAAACGAAGTACCACGTTATTTCCCATAACACTCGTCTTTGGTTCTTTACATCGCTCCTGACTCTGAAGTAGCCGAATGGAACAATGCCAAGCGTCGTCCAAATGTTGTCCGACAGATACCACAGAAAATGTAGTCGGCTGGTTCGATCATCGCCACTGGAGGCCACCCTATCCTCGAGTCCACCGTTCTCTTTGTGGTGCAGCCGTACATGAACGGTGCGACCCAGTTCTGGAAGGTCCCCATACAAATACCCCAAAAAGAATTCGATGTAGCGGCCGAAGACCTTTTCGTATTTCTCCGAGAAGTACCCGCGAGCACGGTGTGCCTCCAGGTGTTTCGCGCTGAACATCCTGACAGACCGCTGAAACTTGAGCCCGTACAGCGAAAGATAGAAAGCAATCACCAGCAGAAGTCGAGGCTTGCCTAAAAGGATTTGAGTCACGAAAACTGGGACCGCCGTTAGGCTGAGCGAGACCATCACTCGTAAATGCGGGGACGTCTCGGCAGTCCCGCAGAACTTCTTTTCCGAACCTGTCAAGCAACCGGTCGTACGCCTCGGAGAGAAACTGATACGCACCGCGCAAGGGACGAACCTTTCCGAGAAGCTTGGCCGCGCCATAGCACCCGTAGGAAAGCGCGCCCACTAACGACGCCGCAGGAATGCTTGCCAGAGCCACTGGTATGGCAAAGAACCGAAATATGAATTTGGGTATCGCTCCAGGCCTGATTGCACACGATACGTCTTTGAGCGAGGGTCTTTCCGCACGTCGCCCCAATTCGCTACCGTTAACTTGTCTACGAGTTGCACGTTCGTCGTTGCACTGATTGACGAGCTTCGTCCGAGTCGTATGTGAAAAAAGCCTACACGCAAGCACTGCATAGTTCCAGCGTCGAACCGCCGCCTATGCTGAACACGTTACTCAGAAACTGAAACAATTCCCGACCCACGCACTTACTTGACGCCCATCATCCGCACGGTTACGCTTTCGTCGTAGCCATTCGCACACACAAAAAAGGCCATCGTGGCAGGCACTCCACTTCAAATCGAGCGCGACACCACCCCGGAACCTACGCTCTCAGTCGTCGATGTCTTGGTCGACTCCCTGAAGCGCTGGGTCTTCAGCGTCCAGGACTATTCCTTACTCTCTGCCCGTTCGGTAAGAAATCTCTTCACCGGCCCGCGTTATTTCCAAGACACCCTCGACCAAATGGACGACATCGGCGTAGGCTCCCTGCCCATCGTCCTGATCTCCGGCTTCTTCATCGGCGCGGTTATGGTGTTACAAACGGGCACGCAATTCATCCGCTTTGGACAAGCTGCGCTTACTGGGGACATCGTGGCTATCGCTCTGGTCCGCGAATTGGGTCCAACATTAACAGGCATCCTCGTTGCCGGCCGCTGCTCCTCCGGAATCGCTTCAGAATTGGGCTCCATGCTCGTCACCGAGCAAGTCGACGCCATGCGTGCCATGGGCACCGACCCCAGCCGCAAGCTGGTCACTCCGCGCGTGCTCGCCACAGTCTTGATGCTGCCGCTGCTCACCGCGCTCAACGATTTCGTAGGCTTACTCGGAGGTTGCGTGGCCTCGGTTTTTTCCCTCCGTTTAGGCGCGGTGGAATTCTGGACTCGCGCCATCAAAGCTCTCGACTTCGCCGACTTGATGCAGGGCTTCACCAAGCCCATGGTTTACGGTTTCATCCTCGCGACTGTTGGCTGCTACAAAGGACTCAACGTCCGGGGAGGCACCCAAGGTGTCGGCCGCGCCACCACTCAAGCCGTGGTCGTGGCTTCCGTCCTCATTATCGCCGCCGACCTCTTCCTCACTAAGTTGGCCTTGTACCTTGGAGACAAACTTTTCTAGGCCCTCTTCATCTGTGCGCCCACACTATTCTTTCGCGATGGAACCGCGAACCTAACCAATTGTCCTATAATCCATGCCATATTCAATGACCCCAGCCGCTGCCACTGCAACGACTAACGCTGGCCCCGCCGTAGCATTTGATAACGTTTACCTCGGCTTCGACGAAGGCGACATTTTGCGAGGCGTCTCCTTTTCCGTCCCCGCACGCGAAACCATGGTGCTTCTCGGCGAAACTGGCACAGGTAAAACCTTAACTCTAAAACTCGCTGCCGGCCTGCTGAAACCCACCCGTGGCAGTGTCTCCGTGCTCGGCCAGGAAGTTTCCGCCATGTCCGAAAAGGAGCTCCTGCAGCTACGCGAACGCATTGGTTTCGTTTTTCAGGAAGGCGCGCTCTTCGATTCCATGACCGTGGGAGAAAACGTAGCCTACCGTCTCCGTGAAGAGCACGTTAAAGAAGAAGAAATCGAACCACGCGTCCAAGAAGCGCTGCAATTCGTCGAGCTCGAACACACCGCTGACCAGCTCCCCTCCGAATTGTCCGGCGGCATGCGGCGCCGCGTTTCCATCGCGCGGGCACTCATCAACCGTCCCGACATCGTTTTGTACGACTCGCCTACTGCCGGTCTCGATCCCATCACCTCACAGACCATAATCTCGCTCATCCTGCGCCTGCGCGATGTATACGGCGTCACCGCCCTGTTGGCCACCCAGCGTTTGCAGGACGGCTTCGCGCTCGCCAACTTCTGCTTCGACAAAGAAGCCCAGCATGTCGTCCATTGCGACCCCGCGAAAGGCGGCAGGGACGGCCAGCCTCCTGCGCCAACCCGTTTTATGGTTTACAAAGATGGGCGCATCTATTTCGAAGGCGACCCGCAGGAGTTGCTCAGCACCAAAGATCCATATCTACGCCGCTTTCTAGTTTGAATTTGCTGTAATCTTGTTCCCGGACTCCGGAGGGGAGTCTCAATGGCCCAGAGGAAGCAGCTCACCTGGACGGAATTGCGTGTAGGTTTATTCGTGCTGGTCGGCCTTTTCGTATTGGCGGCCGGCATTTTCTATGTCACCGGTTCAGGATTTCTCGGGCCTAAGTACCGTCTGAAAACGTATCAAGCGGTGGTTCCCGGTCTCGCCAATGGCGCGCCTGTACGTGTCGACGGCGTGGAAGTAGGAAACGTCGAGTCCATCACCCTCGTCCCGCGATCTCAAGCCGTCCAGGCGCCGCAAGGTAAGGCCGCTGGGAAAGCTAGAAATATTCAAGTCATCATGCGCATCGACCGGCGCTACCAACCGGATATTCTCACCGATTCCACAGCCAGTCTCATGACCGACGGTCTGCTGGGCAACAAGTACATGAATATTTCGCGCGGTTTCACCGGTGTCCCCTTGAAAGATGGCGAAGAAGTTCCCCCGTCTGAAACAAGAGAAATGCTCGGCAGCCTCCAGGCTCTCTCCGATTCCATGCAGGTAATTTTGGATGACATAAAAGAAGGCCGAGGCTCCATCGGAAAATTAATCAGCGATCCTGAAGCCTACAACCACCTGAACAGCGTCATGGCCAAAGCCGATACCATGATGAGCAACGTTCAGGCCGGCCGCGGCACATTAGGCAAACTCGTAAATTCTAACGAGCTGTACGACAAGGTTGACAAGGGCGTCGACAACATCAACGGCCTGGTCACCGACGTTCGCTCCGGAAAAGGCACCATTGCCAAATTGCTCAACGATCCAACGCTCTACGACGAAGCCAAGCAGGCCCTCAAGAATGGCAATGCCGTGCTCAGCGACGTGCGCGCTGGAAAAGGCAGCATCGGCAAACTCATGAACGACGATGCGCTCTACAGTCATTTACGCGACACCAGCGCCAACCTGGACAAGGCTTCCGCCAAGCTGAACGAAAACACCACCACTGCAGGCAAACTCTTTTCCGATCCCAAATTGTACGACAATCTCGCAGGCTTGACTGGCGATTTGCGCTTGCTTATCGGCGAGTTTCGCCAGAATCCGGCCAAGTTCCTGCGCGTAAAAGTGAGTGTATTCTAGCCATTCGCAGTTTTTGCGTAACCAGCAGCTATCTTGTAATGTCTTTGTAACAATAAAGCCATAATATCCACCGCGGCCCGCAACACCGTCGCGACTCACAAGTCGAGCCTATGGAAAATCAGGAAGTACTGCAAAAACCGCGCGCCGAAGCAAGCAAATCGACACTCCCTCAACCAGGACGCCCTGTCCCCAGTCGCGCTTACCCGGGCGCTTTAATCGTAGTAGAAGGCACAGACGGTTCTGGAAAGTCTACGCAGCTTTATCTATTAAAACGCTGGCTCGAAATTGGTGGCTATCGTCTGCACTTCACTGAGTGGAATTCTTCGCCGCTCGTGAAATCCGCCACACGCCGCGGAAAGCAACGCCGCCTCCTCACCCCCACCACATTTTCTCTCTTGCACGCCGCCGATTTCGCCGACCGCTGTGAACGCCAGATTATGCCTTTGCTGCAAGGCGACTATCTGGTGCTCGCCGACCGTTACATCTACACCGCCTTCGCACGCGACGCCGCTCGTGGTTGTCCGGCGCGCTGGCTGCGCAATCTTTATCGCTTCGCGCCCGTCCCGGACATCACCTTCTACTTTCGAACGCCACTCGACGTCGCCGTCCACCGCATTCTCAGTGGCCGCCCCAAACTGAAATATTACGAGGCGGGTATGGACTTAGGCATGTCCTACGATCGCGCCGAAAGCTTTCGCTTGTTTCAGGCCCGTATTCTCGAGGAGTACGACAAAATGGTCGACACCGATAACTTTGTTGTTCTCGACGGCACCATCCCCGTCAATAAATTGCAAAAGCAGATGCGCGACATCGTGGCCTCCAAAATTGATCTCAAACGTTTTGCCCCTCGCATCCAGGAAGCGGAGTAAGCATGCCCGATCAGGAAAAAGAGAAAGATAAAGACCGAGACCGAGACAAAGATCGCGACAAAGATCGCGATAGGGACCGTGAAAAAGACAAAGCCCCAGTGGCCACCTCCACGGAAGCCCCTGCAGCGACAATCCCTCCCCTGTCCATCAAGTCCGCCTCCGAAGTCGAGGAAGAAGCCTCGCACTATTTTTTTGGCGAGCCGCTCGTCGGTTTCGATCCCGCGGAAATCACCGGCACGCTTGTCGTCATCGAAGGCATGGACGGCTCCGGTCGCTCAACACAAATCACTTTGCTTCAGGAATGGCTCGAATCCGAAGGGTTCGCCGTCCAAACCAGCGGATTGCGCCGTTCGAATCTCGTCGGCAGCGACATCGACCAACTCCTCGCCAAAAATGCCGTCACTCGCCTGACACTGGCCCTGATGTATGCCACCGACTTCTTCGACCAGGTCGAGCACCGCATTTTGCCGGCCCTGCGCTCCGGTACCGTCGTCCTCGCCGACCGTTTTATCTTCACTTTGATCGCCCGCGGTGTAGTTCGCGGCATCAATCGCGATTACATGACTGGACTTTATGCCATGGCTCTCAGGCCGCATCTCACTTTCTGGCTGAACGTCCGCCCGGAAACCGCTTTCGGCCGCGAGTTCAAAAAGTCCCAAGCAATCAGCTACTGGGAAGCCGGCCGCGACATGTCCTTGTCGCACGATCTGTATTGGTCCTTCATCCGTTATCAAACCATGATCAAGCGCGAATTCGAAGTCATGGCCAAGCGCCACAGCTTCATCGAACTCGATGGCGAAGCGAGCGTCGCCAACGTTAACAAGCAGCTTCGTCAGCGTATCGGTGAGCAGCTCGGTATACGCGCTACCAAGTACACTCCTTCCTCCGCGCTGGCTCATCTCTGGCGCTAAAAATTTAAATGTCAGAGCCGGTTCACATCGCTGCTATCGACGCCGGCTCCAACGCCGTGCGCCTGGCCGTTGCCCGCGCCTACTCCGCACTCGATATCGAACCTCTCTACGATGAGCGCTACTCCTTGCGTCTCGGCGAAGGTGTTTTCGTTCGCCATGTTTTCAGCGAAAAACTTCTGAAAAAATCCGTCAAGGCTTTCCGCGACTTCAAAGAAACCATGGACGAGTTCGGCGTTACCAAATACCGCGCCGTGGCCACCAGCGCCTCCCGCGAAGCCCGCAATCGTGACGCTTTCGTCCGCAGAATTAAACAGCAATCCGGCATTTCAGTCGAGGTTATCAACGCGGCGGAGGAGTCCCGCCTCGGCAGGGAAGCGGTCCTGGCCGCTTTGGGCCCGGAAGCGCCGCCACGTTGCATCATCGACCTTGGCGGCGGCAGCCTGGAATTAAGCATTCTCCGTGACCGCCAGGTAGAGCAAAGCGCCCACCTCGGTGTGGGCACCGTGCGCCTGATGACCACCTTGAACCTCCCCGGCGTGATCCGCTCTTCGCAAGCCGAGCAGGTCCGTAAATATGTGCGCGCACTGCTCGAATCAAAGTTACCCAACCGCCCCAATCTCGGCGAACAAATCGCCGTTGCGCTTGGCGGCAACGCGGAAACGTTAGCTGGCATCGCCCCCGGCCCGCGTGAACACGGTCTCCCGATGCTGCAGCTGTCGCTCTTGCGCGACCGCCTGCCAGACATCCTCAAGCGTAATGTCCGCGAGCGCATGAAGGCTTACGCTGTGCGCCGCGACCGTGCCGATGTGATGGGTATAGCCGCCATCACGTTTCTCACTCTCGGCCGCTATCTCAATGTCCGCTGCATGGCCATCCCCGCCGTGGGCCTTCGCGAAGGTATTTTGCAGGAAATCGCCCACGACGCTTTCTCACGAAAAGAACCGCACCGCTACAACGCTGCAGCCCGCCAGGTCATTGCCAGCACCAGGGCCTTCGCTCGCCGCTTGGACCGCGATCAAGCCCACGCCGAGCACGTCCGTGAACTCAGCATTCTCCTTTTCGACCGTTTACAGCCCGCCCATCATCTTCCTGCTCAATACCGCGTGCTGCTGGAAGCCGGCGCGCTACTGCATGACGTCGGCCACACCATCAGCCATCACGGCCATCACAAACACGGCGAATATCTGGCGCTGAACGGCGACATTCCCGGTCTCGCTGGTCGTGATCGCGCGATCGTCGCGTCGCTCGTGCGCTATCACAATCGCAAGTCAGAGCCCGCCAGCCATCACCTGGCCTATGCTTCCTTATCCAACTTGGACAAACGCATGACCCGCCGCCTGGCCTCCATTCTGCGCATCGCCGAAGGCCTCGATCACTCGCACCGCCAGCGCGTCACCAATATTCAAGCCAGCTTCCAGCGCGGCGCCGTGGGCCTGCAAGTAAAAGCCCGCGGAGATGCCGCCGAGGATTTGCGCGACGCCAACCGCAGCGCCGATCTCTTCGAAAAAGAATTTCACGTGCGCCTCTTCTTCCGCCAATCCACGCCATGAGTCGCCGGCGTCATGAGCTGCCCGCATCACTAGTTACCTGATAAGCCGCTCCAGCAAAATATCGACGGCAAAAATTTGGCGCGGATAGGGTCTAATAAACTTCGAACGGAGCTACTCGATGGATCTGTACATCGTCCGCCACGGCATCGCGATCGACCGTGAAGACCCCAAATGTCCGCCCGACCCCGAACGTTACTTGACGGAAGAAGGCGTGGACAAAACCAGGCAGGTAGCCAAAGGCATCGCCGCACTTGGCATCACGCCGGACCTCTTGATCTCCAGTCCCTATACCCGCGCGATGCAAACTGCTGAAATTTTCGCCAGCGCACTCGACTACTCAAAACAGAAAATCCGGCGCACCGATTTGCTCTTGCCCGGCGCGGAATCTTCTGCGCTCTTCCGTGAGCTAGCCAAAGACAAACAGTCTTCGACCGTATTCCTCTTCGGCCACGCTCCACATCTCGATGAACTCATCGCCGCCGCGTTTGCCAGCAAACACCTGATCACCTCGCTCAAGAAAGCCGGCGTCGCCGCCCTGAAATTAAAGCGCATCTCCCCGCCCAGTGCCGAATTTCTCTGGCTGGCCACACCCCGCCTCCTGCGCCGCGCCGCAAAATAATTTTCAGCCGATTAAAATTTATAGCTGCATTATCCCGCTACAATCCGGACGTATCATTTCATTCCGGGCACCATCGAGATGCGGAGTCTCTTTTCGCTCTGTCGCGAAACCGGCAATCTCTGGTGTGAAAAATCACCGCTAAACTTAAACGTCTGCGGCGTCTGCTTTTGCTCTCGCGAAAACCATATACGATTTGAACGACCTTAATTAGCTGAGACCTGATCTGCTTGTAATGAAGGCATCCATTCCCAATCAAAATCCTGGCATTCAATCTCGAAGCGGCTACCCGAGCTAAACAAAACGTTATGAACGATCAGACCATTCGTAGCAAGTCTGAATTCATCAACGAGCCAGTCGGGGTGGCCAACTTTGTTCCCAAATGGCGATTCGCAAGTCGGTAATGTGCTGAGGTAACTTGAAACTGCCATATATGTCATGCGCATATGCCCATCGTGGAAAGCCCCAAGTAGCAGAAGCTCTATCTCAATACGTCGATGCTGCCTGCGATCACCCTCAGCAATTTCTCTAATTGTAAGCGACTCCAGCCAACCATCGTGGGGACAGCGATGATCAGTGTGATCGTAATGCCATGGAGCAGCCGCGAATTCGAAGACACGGGGAGGAAGGCTATTCTGGACTGACTGTAGATAACTCTTGTACGCCCTGCGCCGCTCCTTCAGTTTCTGTATGTCGGTAATCAGCCATTCGTCGACTAAGAAGCTCATTTCCATCGAATTATTGCGTCCAAATTAAGGTCCCGGCCGTTGAGCAAGGTGGGTTGATCCGGCGAAGATGCCTCCTGCGCTCAGACGAGGATCCATGTAGCTAATCCGTAGCCCCAGCCACCGCATACAAAACACCCGGCGCACTCTGAGGTAACGCCACCACCTTGACCGCTTTCTCCGCGGCCCGAACCACCAGCGGCTTACCCAGCACCGTCTCTAACAAATGTTTCCCCGCCGCCAGCCGCGCGGCAATCTCCAGATTGTCCGCCAGTTGCGGAACCAAAAGCGTGATCGCATCTGCCGAATTCTCAATCTTGAATCCCGTCGGCGAATCCACTCCCGACTTGTGTAGTACTCGCCCAAGCCGAATGACACCCCCCAACACGCGAATATTTTCTTGTTGCGATGCGCTGAGCTTCGCAAATTTGCTGTCATTCATCGTCGGTTCCGTCCCGCGATGGAAGCGCACCGCCCACGCCACCAGTTCCCAATCTTCCCGCGTCCACCGCGGAGGCACCTTCATCCCCAGCAGAAACTTCCGCGCAGCCTTTCGGGGATGTTTCTGATCCCGTCCCACGGCATGCAGCAGCGCCGCAGCGCGCAAATTCCTTTGCATGTTTGCATCGCTCAATACCGGCACAACCTTCGCCCGTCGCAACAAGTCAAAAATCCGTATCGAGATCCGCGCCACACGCGCCGCATTCCTTGGACTCGACTGCGCCGCCCGCGCCGTCGCTCGCAAACGCGCTAACGACGCCGCCTCCAGTCGTTCTCCGTGCGGCAAAGCGTGCCGCCACTTGTTCCAGATGCTCGTTTTTCCAAGTGTCAATTGCCGGTAAGTCTGCACCCGTTTCGCACGCTCACGTTGCAGAATTTCCTTCCAGGCTTTTCGCGCGGTTCCGTCCACTCTATCTTCGGCTTTGACTGTCTCCACCAACACATCCAGATCGTGAATATCACCCAACAAATCCTGCAGCCTTTTTAAATTCTCAGTCCACGCCGCCAGATGCTCTGGCAAGAGGCTTTCGACCGTGTACCTCAGCTTCTTCAAGCCAATCCTCAACGCGTGCCACGGCTTGGCCTTTTTCGTACGCAGTGCCTGCGCGTGCAGTTGCTTGATCTCCTCGAATCGCTCCCACGCCAGGCATTCCGCCGCCAATCCGCCAACCGGAAGCACTCGCACTCTCTGCCGCAACCGTCTCTGTAATCGCTTCCATTCCTTGTCATCAAACTTACCCGCCGCCCGCAAAACCTCGCTCCGCAGCTCCGGTTCTTCCGTCTCAAAAGAGCTGTGCATCTGTACGCGAACCGGCTCGCTGGCCGGAACCAATTTCTTGACCCAATCCTCCATCACGTGCGCGTCCCGCAAGGCTCCCAACGCGCGGAACAGTTTTTTCGCCGTTTTCCGCATCTCCGGCCATGCCGCATCCGGGTCCACCTCTTCGAAAACCGTCGCCACCGACCGGCATCTGCGGATCGCCACCCTCAAGTCATGCACATTGTTAGGATCGGGATTCGAACGCACCTTATCCAATTCCGCCCGCACTTTGTCCATGGACTCGGACAGGTCTCGCCGCTCTACCCGAGCAGCGGCCTTAACTTCAGCCTGACCATCAGCCTTACTTTGAGCCTTATTTTGAGATTGAAGAGTGGTGACGCTAGCCATTGGGGTGAAAACCCTCGACACTTCCAGCTTGGCCCGGAAAAACCTCGCCAAACGAACCTATAGGGTAGCCCTTCGATGTAGCCTCGTCCAGTCGAGCGCCTCGCCCCACAATTCGGGCCACATCCACACTAAAACCAGCCCCATCGCCACGCTCATCGCGCCCGCGATCAGAAAAACCTTCGAAGGATCCGGGTGCCCGAGCCTCAACATCACGAACTGCGCTACCGGTTGTAGCGCCACCCCAATAAACGACAGCATATTCGCCACCGCGATCGTTCGGCCCTTTTCCGTAGCCGCCGGGCGTCGCTGGATGAGCGCATTAATGGGCACCACAAAAAAGCCCCCCGCGAAACCGAGCAGAATCAGGCAGCCCAGAACGGTCGCGAATCCTATCCCCGGCCACGAAAGCAGCGCCGCCATCAACAAAATCGCGGCAAGCCCAGGCAGCACCATCCCCATTTGAATTTTCTTCCCGGACACAAACCCTGCCGCCAAACTCCCCAACCCGATCCCCATACTCAACCCCGCCAGCAAATAGCTGCTGCGCGTCTCGTCCAGATGCAGAATATCCGCGCCATACAGCACGATATTCAGCAACAATAGCGACCCCAGGAACCAGAAAAACGTGTTTGCCACCACCGCCGTCAGCAACGGCCGGTCCCCGCTCATATGCCGCACTTCAGAGAAAAATTCTCGCGGCACATTCCAGTCAAACCGACGTCCAGGATCCGCCGCCGGTACTCGGGAAATTCCCAGGCTGATCGACAGTCCCATCACCGCCAGCACCATGAAAATCACTCCCGACCACACTTGCCGCCCATGAAAAACATGCGCCAGGTATCCCCCAGCCAGCGCAGCCAGAATTGCCGCCAGCAAAGTCAAAAATTCAATAATCCCGTTTCCCCAGCTCAGCTTCCATTCCGGCAGCAATTCAGGCAGCAACCCATATTTCGTAGGCCCAAAAATCGCGCCCAAAGTACTCATCAAAAACAGTGCCGCTCCCGCCCAGCCCAATCGCCCTTGCGCCAACGCCCACGTAGCCAACGCCATCACCACCAATTGTCCAAGAACAGTTCCAATCGTCACGCTACGTTTGCTGAACTTGTCCGCCAAAAATCCGCCAGGAATCGAAAACAACAGGAAGGGAACCGAGAACAACAGCGGCACAATCAACACAAACCACAAATCCCGCTCTTCCTTCGACGTTGCAGTCTCCAGCACCAGAAAACTAACCAGCCACTTCAAAGCGTTGTCGCTGAACGCCCCCTGAAATTGCGTAGCAATCAACGCCCAAAAACCTCTCAGCTTTGGCGCCGCCACATCAGGCGCGACCCGCTCGCGAGCATCTGCAGTCACACTGGCCATGCGCGGCGCAGTCTAGCTTCACAATGTGCTCCCCGCAAGCACTTCTCCCCACGTAGCCCAAAATTCTTCATTACACGTTATAATTATTGACAGATGCTCTACGTAGACAACGTTTCCATGCGCTTCGGCCCCCGCGTCCTTTTCGAGGACGTCACTTGCTCTTTCCTCGACGGCCGCCGCTACGCCATCAGCGGCCCCAACGGCGCCGGCAAATCCACATTAATGAAGATCCTAACCGGCGAACTCGATCCAACTAAAGGCGCCATCACCCGCCCCAAAAAGCTCGGCATCCTCCGTCAGGACCAGTTCGCCTTCGATCAATTTCGCGTCATCGATACCGTAATCATGGGCAACGCCCCACTCTGGCAAGCCCTTGAAGAGCGCGACAAACTGTACGCCAAGCCCCATGACTCGCTTACGGATGCCGACGGCATGCGCCTCGGTGAACTCGAAGGCATCGTCGGCGAAGAAGGCGGCTACACCGCGGAAGCTGACGCCGCCATCCTCCTCGACGGCCTCGGCGTAGACAGCACTCTGCATGAGCGCCAGATGGGCGAACTCCAAGGCGGACAAAAAGTACGAGTGCTCCTCGCGCAGGCCCTGTTCGGCAACCCTCCGGCCCTGCTGCTCGACGAGCCCACCAACAACCTCGACCTAGATTCCGTCCACTGGTTGCAGGATTACCTGCTCGAATACGAAGGCGTGCTGATCGTCATCTCCCACGACCGCCACTTCCTCAATAGCGTCTGCACCCACACCGCCGATATCGATTACGAAACCGTGATTATGTACAACGGCGGCTACGACGACATGGTCCTCGCCAAAACGCAGATCCGTTCGCGCATCGAAACCGATAACGCCAATCGCGAGAAGAAAATCGCGCAGCTCAACGAGTTCATCGCGCGCTTCTCAGCCGGTACTCGCTCCGCGCAAGCCACCTCCCGCAAAAAAGAAGTCGAGCGCCTGCAAACCACCGTCCTCGCGCGTTCTAACATCGCCCGCCCCTACATCCGCTTCGACATGAAGCGCGCTTCCGGCCGCCACCCGCTCGAAATTAAAAGCGTTGTGAAGTCCTACGGCGACTTGAAAGTCATCAAGCCCTTCACCGCCAGCATCACCCGCGGTGAAAAAATCGCCCTGACCGGTCGCAACGGAACCGGC
The DNA here is from genome assembly GCA_035490135.1 of Candidatus Methylomirabilota bacterium. Classification (GTDB taxonomy): domain Bacteria; phylum Acidobacteriota; class Terriglobia; order Acidiferrales; family UBA7541; genus Acidiferrum. The sequence continues at coordinate 1,732 of DATHGV010000193.1, read as the reverse complement.
AAAACCACTTTATTGCGATCGCTGATCCGCAATGCCGGCGAATTTATCGACGACGCCGAAAAGGATTTTCCCATCGACAGTGGCACCGTCAAATGGGGCCACGAAGTAGCCGTCGGCTACTTCGCTCAGGATCATCGCGATTCCGTGGTCACCGACCTGACCGCTATCGAATGGCTCTGGCAATTCGATCCGCAAGCCTCTCAAGAAGAATTGCGCGGCTTGCTTGGTCAAATGTTATTCAGCGGGGAAGATGCGCTGAAGCCCACGAAAGCGCTAAGCGGCGGCGAGATCGCGCGCATGATTTTCTGCCGCCTCATGCTGCAAAAACCGAACTTCCTGGTCCTCGACGAGCCCACCAACCACTTGGACCTTGAATCCATTAACGCGCTGAATATCGCGCTGCAAAAATACGACGGCACCGTGCTCCTCGTGACTCACGACGAAGACGTTCTCGATGAAGTCGCCACTCGCATCTGGCATTTCAAAAATGGCAAAATCGAGGACTTCAAAGGCCCCTACGCCGACTACCTGATCTCCACCCGCGAAAAAGCCTCCTAATCTCATCGCCATCTCATTTTGTATTCGGAGTTTTTATCGCCGTTCGGGCAGGAAATACCCCAAAAAAATTCCTGCCCGCCGTCAGGTACTGACCGGTGAGCAGGAATCTCCATCAACAAAACTAGAAATACTGGCTAGCGGTTATTCCCCCCGTGTCCGCCCCCAGGATTGCGGTCTTGCGGTCCGCCCTGGTTCGGATTCTTCTTGCCACCCTCTTTATTGGAATCTTGCTTCTTGTTGTCCTGAGCCATAGCTGAACTCCTTTATAAGCTGCGGAAGTTTAAATTACGTCCCCCACGCAACTGCCGCGCAGCGAACGAGGTGTCATCCTCAGCCCGATTATGAAACCGCGCCCATAACCTTCTATCGGGGGGATGCTGTATGTGAATCCCGAACAAAAACTGATCTTTTCTTAGGCTCTTTCACCTGATTTTCGCCGCACACAACCGCGCAAATTGGGAAGCCCGCCCTCCTGTGTTAGCATCCCGTATACACCCGAACCGATGGATTTTTCGCTCAGCGACCACCAAAAACTGATTCGCGACACCGTCCGCCAATTTATGGAGGCCGAAGTGCGCCCTTCCGTAACCCAGCGCGACCGTCAGGAAAAATTCCCCGCCGACGAAATCCGTAAGCTCGCGGCCTTGGGCTGCTGCGGCATGATGATGCCCGAAGCCTGGGGCGGACCCGGCCTGGATACCATCTCTTACGTCCTCCTGTTGGAAGAAGTCGCCCGCATCGACGCCGCCATGGCCACCGCCCTTAGCGTCACCAATTCCGCCGTGCAAATCCCTCTGCTCAGTTTCGGCTCTGACGCGCAAAAGAAAAAATATCTGCAATGCCTCGCCACCGGAGAAATTCTCGGCGCCTTCTGCCTCACCGAAGCGCAAGCCGGTTCGGACGCTGCCGCAATCCAAACCCGAGCCGTTCGCCACGACGCTATCTACAAGCTGCAAGGAACAAAAACCTGGGTCACCAACGGCAGCGTTGCGGGCGTACTGATCGTTTTCGCAAAAACCGACCCGGCGGCCGGCGGGAAGGGAATTACCGCCTTCCTCGTCGAACCGAATTTCCCGGGATTCCGCGCCGGACGTCACGAAGAAAAAATGGGCCAGCGTTCCTCGCCTTCGGTAGAAATCATCCTCAACGATTGCGAAGTGCCGCTCGAAAATCG
>DATHGV010000192.1:0-31097 GCA_035490135.1 Candidatus Methylomirabilota bacterium | reverse complement strand
CCGCGCTGGTTGATGTGATGGGCGTGCGACGAAAGGTGGATTTGGGATTGCTGCAGGAGGATAAATCCAAGACGGGCGATTGGGTGTTAATTCATGTGGGATTTGCCATGAGCAAAATCAGCGAAGAAGAGGCTCTCGACCGGATGCATACGTTGCAGATGTTGGGGGAAAGCGAAGCGGCGATCGAACAGGTTCGCGGCTATGGCCTGGAAGACGTGAAAGAAAAACGAATCACCTAGCTCTGGGAAGTTAACATGAAATTCGTAGATGAATTTCGAAATCCACAATTATGAAGACGGCGGAAGAAATCCGCCGGCTCACTGATCCGCAGCGGCATTATCGACTGATGGAAGTTTGTGGCGGCCACACGCATGCAATTTACCCCTTCGAATTAAAAGATGTGCTGCCGGAAAACATCGACGTCTCGTCTGTCCCTGAGTTCTTAGTTTTTGAAAGCTGCTACAATCGTGACCGGCACTGAACAATGAACGCGCTTCGATCTGCGACCGCAACCGGGCTTGCTCTTTGGCTCGGATTCCTGGCGTGTGTGCTCGGTTGTGCGCAGCCGGTTCTAGCTTCTACTCCCTCAGACACTCAAAGCTCTCAATCCAGAACTGCGGAAAATAAAGCCGACCGTAAAATGGGCGATGCAGGATCATGCTGCCACCACCATCACGGAAGCTCGGATGAGAACAAGCAAGGTGTTCAGACTATTTCCTGCTGCCGTTTGGACGCTACGCTTACTCAGAAGCAAGACCTGGCGTCGTCTAAAAGCGGTCATCACTATGTAGTTGTGTTGATGAACTTCGTCCTTAATCCTTCGTTTCAACTTTCTGCAAGCAATGGAATAAATGCAGCACCTATTGGTCATGCAGGAAGAGACGTTCTTCTACAAACTCACGTTCTGCGCATTTAGAAATTCGATCAAACATGGAGGCCCTTCGTGCGGATGGTTCCATCCGTAAAACTATGACTATTTCTATTTCAAAGGAGAAAATCATGAAGAAGCTAAAGGTAATGTTGTTGATGGCAGTCATCGCACTTGGCCTAGCAGGAGCAGCATCGGCTGCTCAAGCAGGCTGTTGTGCATCAGAGGACTGCTGTGCCTCTTGTTCAGGCAGTTGCTAAGAAGTAGCTGATGGAAGAGAGGCGTGGGCGATTGTCTGCGCCTCTCGCTGTTTTGCGGCGCGAATCACGAAATGCGAGGGTGTGCCATCCGCACCCAAATAAATAGGAGACGTCCGGTATGTCCCCCGGTTTCCCTGTCCCCCGGTTTCTGAGGGTCGGCAGTTGCATTTCTTGGCGACACTTGGATTGCTCGGCGGCGTGCAACACAACAGCGAGCAGGACCTTACCACAACGATTTTCGTTCTAGGGGGGTTCGGTTTCGTAGTGTTGGGTCTTGTCCTGCGGTCGTGGAATTGGATACGCTCGCGTCTGAGTCAATCAGGAGCTTAAATGCGCGCTCCCCTTATCCTCATACTCCACTCACTTTTATGTTTTCCGGGACAAACTAACGTTTGGTATAACGTCGGTGCGCCAACGCAGTTGAAGGAATATGTGCCCAATGAGGGGCAGAGGGTAAGAGTTAGAAAGGCGCTCGTGGCGTGGGACAGGCGGGAAATCTAAGACCCAGGTTCATAACTCAAATGCGAACGCTGGGGCACCCCGCCGCCAAAATCAAAGTCAAAGACCCCACGTGGACAAGAACGGCACGTGGGGCACCCAAAATTCATTTCAATGACCAATGTCTGGGCCACCCGCCCTGGTAGCTTAAGGGTGTGCCACGGCCGTGTCCTTCGTTGGAATCGGGAGAGGTTTTAACGCCTCCGACGTGAGCAATCGCGTATGCCACCATACTAGTCGTTGAGGTTCAACGTCACCTTGGCGTTCTCCACCATTTTGTTCCACCTTGGATCAACCAACGCGTTGGCGGCGTACTCGTCGTGCCAGTTCCACCACTGGTACGGTGGAGTCTGGGGATAGCCCTCCGGCGAGTCCTCCCACTCCTCCTGGCGCCCAAGCGCAGTTGCGTCAAGGTAGCTCCAGATACTGCCCATCGCCTCGTCGCCGCGGTTGTTGATGAAGTAGGTGCGAAACACCCGCTCGCCATTGCGGAAGAACACATTGTGGCCGTGCCACTCGTCGACGCCGAAGTCGCGGTCGAAGCTGTCGGTGATGGTGTACCAGGGCATCTCCCAACCCATCCGCGTTTTCAGGCGCGCGATGTCCGCCTGCGAAGCGCGTGAGGCGTAGGCGAGGGTGGTATCGCGCGCGTTCAGATGCGCGAGGTGGCCGACCTGGTCGGCGCCCAGGGAGCACCCGCGGCAGGCATGCTCGGGCCAGCCGAACACGCCGGGCTCGAAGAAGGCGCGGTAGACGATCAGCTGACGGCGGCCGTCGAACAAGTCGAGCATGCTCACCTTGCCCTTAGGCCCCTCAAACGTGTACTTCTTCTCAACGGCCAGCCACGGCATCCGCCGGCGCTCCGCCGCCAGCGCGTCGCGGGAGCGGGTCAGGGCCTTCTCCTTCACGAGCAGTTGCTGGCGCGCAGCCTCCCATTCCTGCGCCGACACGATCTGTGGTGTCTTCATTGCGGGATGCTCTTTGCGTTGCTCCATGTTTCTCTTTGCTTGTGCCATTTTATTTCTCCTTCATTTTCTGAAGTAGACCGAGACCATTCGCGCTGAAAAATTTTCTGAATTTGCCGATGCACACCGCCAGAATTCCTCCCGTAGATCCCGCTCCGGCGGCCATCACTGCTGCACTTGCGATGCATGCTGGGCACATATTTCCCTTCTATAAACTTCTAAGTCGTCCGCCTCAGTGTGGCCGCGCCGCTTCCGCTCGCTGCCGCATAAGCTCATGCAAGTGTGCCCAACCATCCTTTGCTTTTCTGTACTCCTCCAGCACTAGCCCAAACGACTGCTGCCGGAATGTAATGACCGTCACACTGCCCGATTCCTTCAGCCGATATTGAAGATTGTTTATCACCGGATTGGACATAAAAAGTGGCCCGCAAATTTCCAGCAGCGTCGGCCTCTTGATCGCCTGCACCGTTCCCCAGTAATGGCCGTTGTAGTCTCCCAGGTCCCGATACCATCTGCCGCCAGGCCATGCTTCCAGCTTCATCGGCATTGGCTTATTTACTTCAGTCTCGTTGTACGGTCCAAGCTGATCCAGCAGCGCGGCAAACGTCACCTCGATCGACGCGCGCACTTTAATCTCCTCCGCTATTTGGATGGTTGTCGCTTCCAGCGATAGTGCAGATGAACTCACGATTTCCTCCTTATTTGAAATTCCACAAGACTATTGTTTCTGTGCATCGTTGGCCTCGGCCCGTTCCTTGATTCGCAGCAGTTGGTGTTTCCACAGCCGCTCGAACATGCTCGTCCATTCGTGCAACGGCCGGATCGCCATAGCATTCACCTTGTAAAGCATCTGCCGACCATCCCTCCGGACCTCCACCAAGCCAACATCTTTCAAAACTTTCAGGTGCTTCGAAACCGACGGCTGCTCCATCTCCATTGCGTCCACAATCTCGCCGACGGACCTCTCCTGCATCGCTAGATAGTTCAGGATGTCCCGCCGCCGCGGTTCGGCCACAGCATTGAACGCGTCCGAAGTTGTCGCCGCCCTTGCCATGCGCTTAATATATTCCCATATAGGAATATGTCAAGCTCTTTTTACCAATCCTTCCGCCATCCTTTTTCCTCTGCTGCGTGCCGCTGAAGTTTGCCCAAGTGACGGGCAACCCGAAAGTTACCTCCAGACCCGGGTTCTCCGACTGCAACTGTCGCGCTAGTTCCTTCTTCAACTTGCGATTTCGCCACAGCATTTTGTCGGTCCTCATCTCGGTCCTCCTCGGTGGAAAATGAGAATCCGGTTCGGCCCGGTGACGAACGGTTTAAAAAACTCTCCAACGGGGTCAAAGGGCCGCACAACAAGGTCCTTGCCACCAGACTAGTGATCGCCAGTACCGGAGCCATGCTTACCGTCGGGCACGAAGCGCCATGTCGGATATCGGCCTTAGCTTGCCGAATCGAATCCCGGATCAGAATTGCAAAAGCAGAGAACTCTGGACAAGTTTCCGGCACTAGCGACGCGTCGAAGACGCAGTTAGGGCTTATCGGGAGTCAAGCCTCCGGCGTTTCTTTTGTGATAGTATTTGCGCCTCTCACTGACGGACTCGCTCATCGAATCGGACCTAAGACAATAGTTGCCAGGTCCGAGCGGAAGGACTCTCGGATGAAACGCGACGATCCCCGCAAGGAAACAGCAATCATCACGGGAGCACAGCAGGGTATTGGTGCGGGTTTGGTGGCGGAGTTTCTGAGGCAGGACTACAACGTCGTAGCCACGTCTCGGAATGCCAGTCAATCGTTGACTGCCTCACCCAGCCTGGTGCTCGTCGATGGTGATATCGGTAAGCCTGAGACCGCTGCCAAAGCGACCGAAGCAGCGATTAAGCACTTCGGCGCGATAGATGTTCTGGTGAATAACGCAGGAATCTTCTACGTCAAGCCTTTCACGGATTTTACTACCGGTGACTTCAACGCTTTGGCCTCAACCAACTTACTGGGATTCCTCTACATTACTCAGCTCGCTGTGAAACAGATGTTGAAACAGAAGTCAGGGAATGTTGTGACCATCTCTGGCTCGCTGGCCGATAACCCCATCGCTGGCATCAATGCCTCGGTGTCGATGATCACGAAGGGGGGTCTGAATACGGTGACGCGAAGTCTCGCAATCGAGTACGCAAAGGAAGGCATCCGCTTCAACGCGGTGGCTCCCGGCGTCGTCGACACACCGCTGCACAAGGATGATCCCAAGGAGCATCTTCGGACATTGCAGCCTATGGGCAAGATCGCCACTGTAAAAGACGTCGTCGACGCTGTTCTCTACTTGGCACACGCAGGCCAAGTAACCGGCGAGATCCTCCACGTAGATGGCGGTGCTCACGCTGGCCGTTGGTAATCGCGGCGTAATGCCTGCTTGGACGATGACACTCCTAGGCAAAGCCCAGAGATTTGTGAGACTAAAACTTCATAGGAGGCAACATGGCAACGACTAGAGTCGCAATAGCGCCAATGAAGGCGGCGCAGATTTCTAAGGCGGGAGGCGATTTCGAGATTGTCGACCGCGAAATTCCTAAGCCGGGTGCAGGACACGTGCTCATCAAGGTGCACGCCTGTGGTGTCTGCCACAGTGACGTGTTCACGAAAGAAGGCCAGTGGCCCGGCATTGAGTATCCCCGCGTCCCAGGACACGAAGTCGTGGGCATCATCGATGAACTCGGCACCGGTGTTTCCGAGTGGAAGAAGGGGCAGCGCATCGGCGTCGGCTGGCACGGCGGCCACGACGGCACGTGTCTCGCGTGCCGGCGCGGAGATTTTCGCAATTGCCGGAATCTGAAAATTCCCGGTATCAGTTATGACGGCGGATACGAGCAATACATGGTGGCTCCCGTTGAGGCGCTGACTGCGATGCCGGAGGGCCTAAGTGACGTTGAAGCAGCACCATTGCTCTGCGCTGGAATTACCACATATAACGCGCTGCGGCACAGCGGTGCGATGCCTGGTGACCTTATTGCGGTGCTGGGTGTCGGCGGTCTGGGTCACCTGGGAATTCAGTTCGCAAACAAGTTTGGTTATAAGGTCGCGGCCATCGGGCGCGGCTCCGAGAGCGCCTCGCTCGCAAAGAGACTCGGCGCGAGCGTGTACATCGATAACAAAGTGACGAACCCTGCAGAGGCTTTACAAGAATTAGGTGGCGCACAGGTGATTCTGGCCACGGCCCCAAGCTCGAAATCGATGACCGAGGTGATCGACGGCCTCGCGCCGAACGGAAAGCTTATGGTCATCGGTGTGTCAGCCGATCCTATCGAGGTCACGCCGGTACAGCTCGTTACGGGAAGCCGCAGTATTCAAGGCTGGGCCTCGGGAACACCGGCTGATGAGGAGGACACACTGCGTTTCGCCGAACTAACCGGCGTCCGCCCCATGATTGAAACATATCCGCTCGAAAAAGCGGCCGAAGCCTATGCCCGCATGATGAGCGGCAAAGCTCAGTTCCGCGTCGTGCTGACGATGTAGACTGGTTGCAAAACTGGCAGCAGACGCAGAGGAGCTGAAGGTGTGGACATGAAACTCGAGGTCGTGGTAATGCCCCTGTCGCGCTCCCGGACGGTAACGAGCGCCTGTCGCCTCAGAGGCGAAATGGTGTCATCAGTGTTTTCTTGGACATGAAGCGGTTCGGGCTCGATGCGCCGGTAAACTCAACCGGCGTACTTTTTGAAGTGGTCAAGCGCAAGCTGCGTATATTGACCAACCTCGATCAGGTAGCCGTCTGGATCGCCCATGTAGCAACGCCATTCCCGGCCATGGTTGTCGAGCGGCTCAGTGAGAAATACCGCGCCTTTGTCGCGCCATTGCTCGTAACAGGCCCAGATGTCCGCGACACGTAAATTGAGGAAGCTGTTCACGCTGTTTAGATTCGGAGGGGTTTCGAGGAGGACCTCGGGTTTGTCGGGCGTCGGACCGCCACCGGAATTGAGAACGATCCAGGAGTTGGCGAGCTTGATGTAACAGGGATTTTCCGGTTTGATCACTTTCCCGCCAAGAATTCGGACGTAGAAGTCTTTCGATTTTTCCTGATTTCTCACAGTGAAGAAATGCGTGACGAAGAAGCCTTCGCGTGGAACCGGCGCATCCGGAAGATTCATGCGGTTGACTCCTTTTTATGGGTCAAGCGTTCGTAAATGTGGTCTCCGTCGACGTAATTTCATACTTGAAGTTATCCGGATCGAGACTGTCGAGCCGTCCTTCGGTCGTTTCTGCGTGTGGATACATGAGGAAACCGATTGGTGCGCCGTTCGACCCCGGCAGAGCGACATCGTGCGCGAAGTTGTACGCCATCCAGTTCATTTCCCAGGACCCGAATAGCCTTGCGCGGGCATTCTTGACCATGTCGTTTTCCAGTGGTCGATTTCCGGGCGGTTCCTCGAGCACGACCTTCCGCACGTCTGCAGGATCTACAGGTACCCAGCCGTAGTCACCGAGGTAAACCTCTGCGCGGCAGTGCTGCGCTTTCGTCACGTTCTCTGACGAAGCACCGAGGCTCTTGTATCCCATTTCGGACTTGGCGACGCGGATGCCATAAACGTCTCGCGCGGGGAGGCCAGCCGCGCGTGCCAACCCAACGTACAGCGCGTTTAGGTCCGCGCACTTCCCGCCCAGATCTTTGGACTCCAGCATGAAGCGAATATCGCCGACGCCGCAGCCACGCGTTTTCGGATTCCGAAAGGTGTTGTCAACAATCCACTCGTAGATTGCACGCGCTTTCTCAACATCCGTCTTCGCGCCTTTCGTGATTTGGGTCGCCGCTGCTTTCACGATACCGTCGGTCGGCAGGAGCTTGGTCGGCCTCAAAAAGTGCTTCAATTCCTCGCGGTCCTCTTCTGGTGCCTTGCCGCGCGCGGAGAGATCAACCGCATAGTTTTTGGTCGCGATTCGGCTTGTGAGGTTGAGGATCGGCCTTACGCCAGATGGAAATTCTGCGGCGATGATTCCGAGCGCGTCACCCTTGCTTTCGACCATCTTCGCGGTTCCGCCCTCGCAGCTGAAGGAATTCGCGAGCGTCTTCTGGAAGGGCGTTTCACTAATGAGGGCCGCCGGCAACCATACCCGCGTCTTCCCGGAGGTTTTTAGAACTTCGACGCGGGTCGTTACTTGAAATGTCCGCCAACGGTCAAGCGTTGTGAGCTCTGAAAGCAAGCGCCCAGCGTTCGCGAACGCGAGGCTTACGGATACAATGCTCCCTGACCGCAAGAAATTACGACGATTCACGGCCAATACCTCCTCCCGCAGCAGAATTCTCCTTTACTTCTCTGCTGAGAGATAACGTACACCCGGCACTGGCCGTATACAATGTTCGAGCCGGTTTTTGGATACAGCGGGGTTCGGTGCCTCCAATAGAATCCGAAAGTGAAAACATTCTCAGGCACTTTTGCTTTGCCAGTTTGACCTTTGGGCTCGTTCTGGCCATCGGGCGTTGAGTGTTTCGCATACGGCAACGACGGTGGTAGTGTTCCGACATATTATTTGCCGCCACGAGTTTCGCTCAGTGCTGAGTACGACCGGATTTTCGAACTGGAGCGCAAACTGGGCAGGCGACCGGAGTTTGCCGCAGTCGTTCGCTACACTCAATGCTGGTACGTTGCGCGGGTCCGGTGACGGAGAGTGATGCATGAACGATGTCACAATTCAGTCTTCATCGGCCACATCACACGTCGAAGAAAGGAGGATCTTGATCAGATGCATTCCTTGCGGGATCTCTTGAAAAGGGCACAAGAAACTGGCGTCGCGATCGGCCATTTCAACATCTCCGATTTGGTTTTAGTGAAAGCGGTGTTCACCGCTGCCAGGGAACTGAACGTGCCCGTTCTGGTTGGTTTGTCCGAGGGTGAGCGTGAGTTTGTGGGGACTCGTCAAATTGCGGCTTTCGTGCGAAGTTTGCGTGAGGAGTTCGATTTCCCCATTTTTCTTAACGCCGATCATACACACTCGCTCGCCAAGGGGACCGAGGCTGCGAAAGCCGGCTTTGACTCAATTGTCTTTGACCGTTCGGCATTGCCGTTCGAAGAAAATGTGAGGCAAACCAAGCAGGCAGTCGAAGCGCTTAAAGCGATTCATCCTGCCATGCTGGTCGAAGGCGAAATTGGAGACATCGGAAGTGGCTCTGAGATACACGACTCAGCTCCCGACCTTTCAAAGGGTCTTTCGAGCCCGGAGGAAGCGAAACAGTTTGTGGAGATCACGGGAGTGGACATCCTGGCTCCAGCGGTGGGGAATATGCACGGCATGCTCAGGAGCATGGTCAAGGGAGAAACGAAGAAGCATCTAGACATCGAGAGAATAAATGGCATCAAGCGGGCGGCGGGTGTTTTCTTAACACTCCACGGCGGCTCAGGAACCGATGATGCCGACTTGCGCAAGGCAATCGGAGCGGGAATCAATATTGTGCACATCAATACAGAACTTCGGGTGGCATGGAGACGTGGACTGGAACAAGGGTTAACCAAGCAGCCAGATGAGGTCGTGCCCTACAAGATTCTGCCGTCAGTCGTGGATTCAGTAAGAGAAGTAGTCGGCTCGCGCTTGAAGCTGTTCAACGGCAGACAAATGGTTCAGAGAGCTTAGGGTGGAGACCTAAAACTCAAACTTGGAAAGTCATCGTGGATCGTGACGGTGACTAAAGATTTGGATGCTTGCGGGGTAAGGGTAAGCAGAACTAATTGGCGGCCTATGATCGATCCAGCTCGCTCTTAAATTTCAATGTGTGTTTGACTGCGGCGGCATGGCTTTCAGCCAAGCCAATCTGAAGCCGTTCGTTCGCGTCTGTTCCAGCCTGCCTGGTGATTTGAGAAAGGTCCCGCCTACTATGGCAGCGCATAATCACCTCCGCTGAATTTTCAACTCCAAACCAATGTTTCCACCTGAACAAATATTAATTTGACTGCGAACCGTTAGTCATTAGAATCCGTGCAGCGAGTTCGTTTGTGAAGCAAACGGATGTTTATTGGCACGAGAGCGATCAGAGTACGTGGTCGTTTGGTAAAACCTTTTTCAATGAGGAAGAACATGGGGCGAGTTGCGACATGCCGTTGAATTCTACAGCTAGATTTCTGCTTGGCGTTGTTTTCGGCTTATTAATGCTGCCCGCGGCTTTATATTTATACGTTGCGACGGGGCACGCGCCGGTGGCGACGGCAGATGCGGCTATGCCGATGGAGGCATTTTTTGCGAAGCTCGGGAGGAAATCCAGGATCAAGGCGGAACAACCTAAGCGCGATCTTGCGACCTTCAGCACCGCTGATCTGGCAGCCGGAGCAGACATTTATCAGAAGGACTGCGCTTTCTGTCATGGTTTGCCAAATCAACCCAAGCCGGACGCCGCGAAAGGAATGTTTCCTCACGTGCCGCAACTGCTCGACAAGGAGGATATGGTCACAGATGATCCGGTTGGCGAATCCTTCTGGAAGGTAAAGAATGGGATCCGTCTTTCCGGAATGCCGGGATTTAAGCAAACTCTTTCGGAAACTCAGATGTGGCAGGTGAGTGCGCTGTTGGCTAAGGCCGATCAACTCCCGCCGGAAGTTGCCGCTAAACTTCAACCCAAAAGCGTAAATACTAATATGTCGGTTCAACAGTAAAGACGCCCGTGCTATAGGTGGCGGCAACAACAGTTAGGCTTCGCAAAAACGGGACGCTCCCGCCGCACGAGGGCCGCGATTTCTCCGTGCATTGTGTCTCGGTTGCCTTGCCGCGCATTATCCGGTGTCCGTACGACGCGGCGGACCTAAATGAAAAGTAATGATGAATTAAGTTGGATTACAACGACTGGATTCTAGACTAGAGTGGCAGTCTCGCCAGCCGCGTTACAGATTGCGACTCACATTTTCTGCAGAACAGACACTATTTTAAAGATTAAAAAAAAACTGAGGAGCCAGGAAAATGTTTTTGCCACAACGCGTTCGAAGCACAATTGTTCCGTCACGAACGGTAGGCCCGAAGCTGGTGGCTCGCGGTTTAGGCATAATCATTGTCTTAGCCTTCGCGCAGGTATTGGCGGGGCAACTGTGGGCCCAGGACCAAGATACAAAGAAAATTCTCGGACAACGGCTAGTGAATGAAATCGCTGCTAAGCACAAACCGGACCTGATTTACCTGGGTTTGCACAGCCAAACGCCAAAATCCAAGAAGAGCGTGATTTTTGCCTCCACCGATTCCGGAAAAATCGGAAAGAAATCTTCCTGCGCGGACCTACACGTCGTGGAAAAAGGTATTCCGGTAATGGAGATGAAGGGCAAGTCTACGACCGTATTAGAGCGGCTGTTAGACAGCTCCGGCCATACCGTCGGACTGATTGTCGTGGGTTTTAATTACACCGATGGTCAGGAGGCGGAAGCCGCCAAGCTTGCTAAACAGGTTGGCGAAGAACTCGCGCAACAGATTTCATCGAAAAATAAATTGTTCAAAACCGGCAAATAAGAATATTTCTAAGGCATGTTATTTCGCAGATTTTTCGTTCGTAAAAAGGAAGATAACGAGACGTATTTCTTTGCTACCGGCATTCTCAAAAATTTCCACTGGGCTGTTGCCGTCGCGCCACAGGAAATCGCCGCTCCGTAGCGCTTTCGGCGAACTATTTACGCTGGTTACGGTAGCAGTGTTATCGAGTACAACAATCAATCGGCTCTGAGCCGATGCACCCAGCGTGACGCTTTGCTGCGGTTTAAGACGGATCAGGCTAATCTTGGTTTGATTGGTCTCAAATTGAAGTTGTTCCGAATAAGCTGAACTATTGGGCTGTGCCGACCGGCAATTTAGCGGCTGTGTGGCAATTACGCCACTACAAATGTTGCGACGCTCCTGTTGCGGCAAAAGAAGCTCCACCGTCACATTACGATATGCTGTGTCGCCCTCGATGGCCGTGGAATGGACGTAGCCTGCCTGCTGCAAACGTAACTGACCATTGAGTACTCTCTGGTGAAAGTCGGGTTTACCGGGAACCCTGACGGTAATCTCAGCGTCGCTCAACATGATTCCGATAGCATCGACATCATGTTTGTGCAGCAGAACGGAGTCCTTCGGCTGTGCCTCAACGGAGTAAACGTTCACGAGATCGTTATGAAGGACGAGGTGATGATGTGGCTCCGACTTAAGCGGGATAACGCTCTGCTCCTGTGCGACACACACGAACGGAGAACATAAAATTGCAGCGGTCATTACCGCTTGGAGCTTCATGTGCGATTGAGCCCCCTGATTGAAGTCGTGGTGAAAATCACGGTAATACGTCGTAGACCATGACCTTGGCGTCTTCGATGGTTGCTTCCTTTGACTCTGGAACAGGGGGCGTAAGGATGACGTGCTTCGGGACGGCGGAGTAAAAGCGGTTGAGCTCGGGACACAACAAAGAAGTTTTGGCGATTGCGCCGGTAGCTGCCTTCCCTAAACTTTGATAGTGATCCGCGTCAATCTGTTTGAATATTTCCACGAAGCCGGTCGTCCCGGTGTAATAAATGCGCCGTGTATGCGGCTCCCACTCCACTTCATCCACACCGCCCTCCGTGTCAATGGCGTCGATTACCTTTCCGGTGTCCGCGTTCATCACGACTAGCTTGCCGGGCTTGTAAATGTGGCTGCGCTTCACGCGGCTGCCGATAAATAAGCGTCGATTCGGAGCGTCAATTGCCACGGCATGCGGCTCGGGCCCGCCAGTGATTGGCCATGACGCGATCACTGCGCGCTTTTCGCGGTCAATGACGACCACCTGGCTGGTGTCGCCCATCACAACATAAAGTTTAGAGGAGGAGGGGTCGAGAACCAGGCCTGCTGGATTCTTGCCTTCGACATCGATCGAGCCGACCAGCGTGCCGCTTCTTAGGTCGACAATTTCGATGGAACCTTTGGGGCCGGCGTTAGGCGTGGAATCCGAGCGATCACCAAGATAAAAGAGGTGAGTGGCGGGGTCGTAGACACCGTTGTCGGGAACTTTTCTTGCGTCCTTATCTTTATCGTGCCCGGTTAAAGGAACGTTCTTCACCAATTCGTAAGTATCCCCGCTGAAGGCTTTTACGGTGGAGTCTCCGTCGTCCACCCAGATTTGATTTGTTTCCGGCAGGTAAATCGTCTTGCGCGGGTCGCCGCCGAAGCCGGTGATGGTGTGAATGACTTTGCCGGCGCGAAGATCGATGACCTCGATGGTGCGCTGATGCTCACCCGGAAGGAACAGGCGATAGCCTTTGACATCCACGGCCATGTGGTCAAAGTATCCCTCGACGTTGGGCAGCGGAATGGTCTGCACCAGCTTCATGGGTGGGTTGGTCTGAGCGTGAGCGGGCACAGCTGCGACAATGCAAAAAGCATAGAGGACGACGAGGCAGGTTTTCATCTTTCACTCCCGTAATTGTTTTTTTATAGTCGACTGAGCTGCGTATCACGAACGCGGCAAATGTCGCGACGACGTAGTGTATGTCAGCGAGCGAAGCCGCACGCTGAAAACAACATTAATTTTATTTCAGGCGTCGTAAGGAAGATCAAAACGAAGTGATAGTGCGTGCGCACAGTCCGCGAATGCTCCAGATTTTTGGAAGATAAAGTACAGATGAACGCAAATTAACTATGGTTTAACTCATCAGCGACAACAAGAAGTTAGACTGCCAGGTGTCGCACCTTCGCCATTAGATCAGTGGGATTCGTAACGTTCGACATTCCTCTAATTGCGTAATTTCTACAGATAGTCGCGTCGCGGAATGCATGCCACCTACGAGACTAACATCGGCCCAGATTACCGGCTTTTGGGGTGCGTGGTCCGGATGGACTCTCGATGGCATGGATTCTTTTATCTATGCGCTGGTTCTGAGTCCAGCGCTCTCGGAGCTCCTACCCAGATCCGGAATAACCAAGACGCCTGAAAACGTCGGCTTTGCTGGATCTATTTTATTCGCCTTGTTTCTGGTGGGCTGGGGACTCTCATTTATCTGGGGACCGGTCGCCGACCGCTTTGGACGTGCACCCGTCTTGGCGGCCACTGTTTTGGCTTACGCAGTGTTCACTGGCGCCGCGGCGCTGGCGGCGAACGTGTGGCAGTTAGGATTGTTTCGGCTGCTCGCCGGCATCGGCATCGGGGGCGAGTGGGCCCTGGCTGGAACTTACGTTGCTGAAGCGTGGCCGGAAGACCGTCGAAAAATGGGCGCCGGATATTTGCAGACGGGCTACTACTTTGGATTTTTCATTGCCGCGGCCCTCAACTACACGGTAGGCGCGCGATTCGGTTGGCGCGCGATGTTTCTTTGCGGCCTATCTCCGGTGATTATTTCTGTCCTTATTACCATGCGTGTTAAAGAGCCGGAGCGCTGGAAGAAGAGGGCCGCAGACCCTCGCCGTCAAGGATCACTTGCTCAAATTTTTTCGGCAAAGTATCGCCGGAAAACCATCGTCAATGCAGCACTGCTTACCGTCGCAATCGTTGGCCTGTGGGCTGGAGCAGTTTACGAACCCACAGCAATTATCACTCTGGCGAAAAAAGCCGGTATGTCGCTGGCGCAGGCGTCGAAGATGGCGTCGGTGGGAACCGCGATTCTTTCTATTGGAACAATTCTTGGATGTTTGATGGCGCCGAAGTTAGCAGAACGTCTCGGAAGGAAGGAAACTCTGGCGATCTATTTTGTGGGCATGAGCCTGTTCATCTGGTTGAGTTTCGGCTGGGCATTTTATCTGGCCAACGGTTTAAACACATTTATCACGTGTCTATTTTTTCTGGGATTTTTTGGAGGAAATTTTACGTTGTTCAGCTTGTGGCTTCCCGAGCAGTATGAAACATCAGTTCGCGCGACAGCATTCGCATTCGTTACTTCCCTTGGACGATTCATTGGAGCCGGGGTTAATTTCATGATCGGCGCCATGGTGCGCCACGCCGGAACGATAGGGAAGCCGGTGGCATACACGGCGATAGCTTTTGGACTGGGTCTTTTGATCATCCCTTTTGCGCAAGAGACGCGCGGGCAAGTTTTACCGAACTAAAGTCTTTCCGACTTTTACTGCGCAATTCAGGAATTTATCCAAGCGATGAACACGATCGAAGTTTGAACCCGGAGCCGTGAACTTCCCATGAACAGCGTGGAGGTTTCCACCCAAAAATCCTGGACGACGCGAAGGGAACGCAAGAACAGAAGGTTGCAGCGACTCGCCAGGTACTGCAGCGATCGCGTGTTAGACAGCGGGAAAATCATCGAGGCCATGGAAGAGCTGGTTGAACCGGGCGACCGGATTTGCCTGGAGGGCAACAATCAGAAGCAAGCGGATTTTCTATCCCGCAAGTTGGCGCAAGTCGACCCTGAGCGAATACATGGCCTGCATCTTTTAATCTCGGTGCTGAGCCGCCCGGAACATATGGATTTGTTTGATCGCGGAATCGCGAACCGCGTGGACTTTTCGTTTTCCGGTCCTCAAGCTTCCCGGCTGGCCGAGATGGTCGCCAAATCACAAATTCATATCGGCGGGATCCACACCTACCTCGAACTTTATGGGCGTTACTTTATTGATCTGACTCCTGACGTTTCGTTTATCGCCGCCGAGTGCGCGGATAAAGAGGGGAATCTTTACACCGGTGCGAACACGGAAGAGACGCCCGTGATCGCGGAGGCCACAGCCTTCAGGGACGGGGTTGTGGTGGCGCAGGTGAACGAAATTCGCGAGCACCTGCCGCGAGTCGATATACCCAGTTCATGGATAGACCTGATAGTGGTCGCGGACCGGCCATATGCCATCGAGCCCTTATTCACCCGCGACCCCGCGTTGATTACCGATGTTCAAATATTGATGGCCATGCTGGTGATCCGCGGAGTTTATGAGCGGCATGGTGTACGCCGCCTGAATCATGGCATCGGTTTCGATACTGCCGCCATCGAGTTGTTGCTACCGACATATGGAGAGTCGCTGGGACTGCGCGGAAAGATCTGCACGAACTGGATTCTCAATCCTCATCCGACGCTCATTCCCGCAATCGAAAGCGGCTGGGTGGAGAGCGTGCATTGCTTTGGAGGCGAAGTCGGCATGGAGCGCTACGTAGCAGCGCGACCTGATATTTTTTTCACCGGCGCCGATGGCTCACTGCGCTCTAACCGGGCATTCAGCCAGATGGCGGGCTTGTATGCGACGGATTTGTTCATCGGGTCGACATTGCAAATGGATGGTGAAGCCAACTCGTCCACCGCGACTTCCGGGAGAATAGCGGGTTTTGGCGGAGCGCCCAACTTGGGCAGTGACTCGCGAGGGCGCCGCCACGCCACACCTGCCTGGCTGGAAATGAGTTCCGGAAGTGGTGAGCAGGTTCGCGGACGGAAAATTGTCGTGCAACTGGTGCAAACGTTCCGCGAAGGAATGCTGCCTTCATTTGTGGAAACTCTCGATGCCATCGCCGTCGGCCGAGACGCCGGGTTAGCCGTCCCGCCGATCATGATTTATGGCGACGACGTGACACACGTCGTGACCGAAGAAGGCATCGCGTACTTGTATCGAGTTAACAGTTTGAAGGAGCGTCGTGCAGCGCTGTCCGCGATAGCAGGAGTGACGGCCCTGGGCGCGGAAAGTTCGCATGAAGCCAGGAACGACTTGAGGAGTCGAGGAATTGTAGCGTTGCCAGAGGATCTGGGAATCCGCCGGTCAGATGCTCGCCGTTCGCTGCTCGCTGCGCACAACGTCAAGGAACTCGTCGAGTGGTCGGGTGGCCTATACAGTCCACCTGTGAAATTTCGGAGTTGGTGATGACCCCTTGCGTGCAGGTCGACACTCCGCATGCTGGAAATTGCGTACGCCGCTCATCAGCAGAGTATCTGGCTGACGGTGCTATATGGTCTTTGATCGAAGAGGCGAATCTTACGCCGAAGCCGGCACTTGTGGATGCGCGCGGTTGTGGTGCTCACCTCGACATGAATCTCGAGATGCTCCATCGTTCTGCTCATTCTCTGTGGCCGACCTTCGTGAGCATTGCCGATGAAGCTTGGCAGGCTCGCGAAAGCATCTCTCTGCGAGAGAGGCTTTCGCGCTTGGGTCGCGAAGGTGAACGAAACATGCTGCGTACGACGCGTGGCGTGAATACCCACCGCGGTGCGATATGGACGCTGGGATTGTTATGCGCCGGCGCTGCCATGTTGCCGGGAGAACGAAACTCTGCGGAGAATATATGCGCGCAAGCGTCCCGAATCGCATGTCTCCCTGATTCCTATACATCACGGACCAAATCTCACGGACAGGAAGCCTCTCAACAGTTTGGAGTGCGCGGCGCCCGCGGGGAGGCCGAGAGCGGCTTCCGTCACATCACAGAAATCGGTTTGCCCATGCTGAAGAGCTCGAGATCACAAGGCCCCAGGGAAGAATTTGCGAGACTGAACGCTTTAGTCGCGATCATGGCGAACCTGGATGATACCTGCTTGTTACATCGCGGAGGGCTTACCGCTTTGGCCTCGGCGAAGGCGGGCGCAAAGACAATTTTGCAATCTGGGGGAACTTCGACGGCCGATGGTTTTCGCGCGTTATGCAATCTCGATCGCAGGTTGCTGCATATGAACGCATCTCCCGGCGGTGGCGCAGATTTGTTGGCAGGAGTACTTTTCCTCGATTTTATCGAACGTAGTTTCGATTCGCAGAGAGAACAAATTGGAAATATTACATTTTGAATTTCGCGCCGGGCGACAGTTTATCCAACGCAGAGTGCAAGTCGGAGTGGTGGCCTCGGGAAATCTCGAGGTGCTGCTCGAACCGGAATTTTCGGCAGTGTCGAAAGTTCGTGTGCGCACCAGCGTGGATGGGTACCGGGAAGAGTGGACGGCCATTCTGCGGACTTTTTTTGAACGCCACGATGTCGCCGCGGCGATCGAAATTAATGACGGAGGCGCTTCACCACCCATCGTGCTGCTGCGCCTGGAACAAGCGCTGGAAGAATCGCGAAAATGAACATTGACAGCTTTGCGGAGAAAACGGCGCGGGATCGCGCACGTTCGCTACTGGATGCAGACACTTTTCGCGAGTTGCTCGATCCGTTTGTTCGCCTCGAATCTCCGCATTTGCCGGTGCAAGAAATAGTTCCCCAAAGCGACGATGGCGTAGTCATTGCGCGAGGAAAGTTCGGCGACAAAAACGCGCTGGTGCTTTCCCTGGAAGGGGGATTTCAGGGTGGGTCGGTCGGCGAAGTTAACGGGGCGAAGATCGCCGGCGCACTGGAGTTAGCGCTGAGGGATGCTCGCGCGGGGAAGCTCATTTTTCCCGTGCTGATTCTCGATACTGGGGGAATTCGCTTGCAAGAAGCGAACCTCGGATTGTTGGCGATCAGCGAAATTCACTCTGCCATCGTGGCGTTGCGTGAATTCGTTCCGGTGATTGGGGTTATCGCTGGGCGTGTTGGCTGTTTTGGTGGGATGGCAATCGCGGCCGCGCTGTGCACGTTCCTCATCGGGAACGAGGTGGGGAGATTGGGACTTAATGGGCCTGAAGTGATTGAGCAGGAGGCCGGAACGGACGAGTTTGACGCACACGATCGAGTGCTGATCTGGGAGACTTTGGGCTGTCGTCGAAGACTCGCGATGGGACAAGTTGATTTATTGGTCGACGATTCAGTTCAGGCCATAAAAGAGGCTATCGTCACGCGGATAAATATTGGCGCGGCGGAGAAACAGCGCGGAATTGTCCTAAGGACACGTGAAATCGCGGTGCAAACACAAAAAATCCAGGATCACGCGACGCCGGATTTGGAACCTGACGCCGAAAAGACGTTTTCTTCTGGACGCGGGCGGCGATGGTACAACGCGCTCATGGAGAATGCGGCTGAACATGCGGAGGGGAAATCACTTCTCGTTGGCGACGCACAATGGGGGACGGAGACGATCCGTGCGATCAGTGTGGTCCCAAACCCGCTGGCCCGATTTCCCCGCGCCCGCCAGGGACAAATGGGAGTTGAGGAAGGGTGGGGAATTGCTCGCGCGATCTGGGAGGCGATTGATAGCGATAACGAACCCGGGAAAATCAAGCATGCGATTGTCGCCATCGTTGATGTCCCGGGACAAGCTTTTGGATTGCATGAAGAACAACTGGGAATCCACCTCGCTTTGGCTGCTGCCGTGGATGCGTACATCACTGCCAGAGAATTTGATCATCCAGTCGTGGCTCTCATAGTCGGGAAAGCAATTTCAGGAGCTTTTCTCGCGCATGGACTACAAGCCAGCGAAATTCTTGCGCTAGACGACGCCGGTGTGGAGATACACGTGATGTCGGAAGCATCGGTGTCGCGGGTAACTCGCCGCAGCCTGCGGGAAGTCGCGGCGCTGGCGCAGATCGCTCCTTCGACGGCGCGCGACGTGCACTCCTTCGCCTCCCTTGGAGGTGTGAGTCGTCTCTTGAAGGCAGATGATGCTGATGAACCCAGTCCGCAATCCGTTGAAGAAGTGCGCAGTGAAATATTGCAAGCGATTCGAAGAGCTCGCGCCGGTGCGAAAAGTCCGCCGGCGCGTTTGGATTCCCCCGCAGCACTTGCATCGCGAACCATGTCGCGCGAAGTACGGAGAATGTTGGAATCTCAATGGTCGATGGAATTGTGAGACCGCACGATCTTCTCTGGATCGCGGATGATGCGGAATTATGCCGGGAGCTTCAGCCAGCCTGGGCGCGTGACGCTTTGAGCCGAATGCCAGTTGTCGTAGTGCGGCGGGTGGAGGCACCGCCAGGGTTCGCTGCTGTCGGCATCAGGGGCCCGAGACGAGAACTGCGATTTGCAGCGTTCGTGAAGTTGAGGCATGTCAAGAATCTTCAAACGCCGGAATCATTAGCATCAGAACGCGGGTGGCATGAGAACCTTGCCGCAATTCCGCCACGCCTGCGAGAAGCTTTGACGTTATTTAACGAGCTCAGCGTCAGACAGAAATTTGTATGGGGGCCGGTGGGCAGTGTTGGATATCAGCTCGCGACGGGCTTACCAGTGACAACCGGCGAAAGTGACGTTGATGTTTTGATCCGGTGTCAGGTGCCGCCGGATCCTTTGATGCTTTCTGCTGTCCGCGATGTTGCGAGAAAAAGCTTGAATCGCCTCGACGTCATTCTTGAGGGGCCGCCAGGGGCGGTCGCGCTCGAAGAACTTCACTCCCGCGATGTATTGTTGAAAACCAGTCGAGGACCACGCATCGCAGCCTTTACGTGGTAAGAATCACGAATGTCGGCGTGAAAATTTGCCATGTATAGTACGCAGATTAATGCCCAGGCTCCATTTTCGCGTTTAACTAAACTCGGCACTCTACGACTGCAAAGTTTTCACAAAATAAGCTTCAGCGAACCACCATAGTGTTTATCCGCTTGGGCACTTCTCCCGCGGGTATGATTGCCAGGAGTTGGCCTTTTTCGGTGTCTATGGCCGAGACTGAGCGATCTCCTGAATTTGAAACGTATAGAACTTTTCCGTCTGGCGTGAAGGTGATCCACTCGGGAACGGAGCCGCTTGGTTTCTGTCCTTGCGGGTAAACATGTGGCAGTTCAACATGCCCGAGGAGCTTCAGAGAAGGCAGCTCGTATTGAAAAACTGCGTTGGCTGCGGTGCTGGCTATCCAAAGTGACTTGCCATCCGGAGCCACGCCGATGCCGTGAGACGGCGTGCCGGTTCTGCCTTCTGCAATGCCATAACCGCCGGGCTGATCAGGCAACTTAATTCGTTCGACTTCGACGTGTTTTGCGAAGTCCACTACCGCGAACCCATGGAAGCCTGATAGCTGGGCAAAAATCCGTTTAGTCGAACCGTCAGGATTGGCCTCAAAGGCCATGGGGCGCACGCCGCTACCCAAATCCAGATTCCAGACGGCTTGTTCCGATTGCAAATCCACTACGGTTAAGTTCTTCGCATCGATGGAACCCGCCACGGCGTATTTGCCATCCGGGGTGACATAGACGTTGTGGACTGGACCACTCACCGGAATGCTCTTGGTTTTCTTCAACGTTGCGCTGTCGATGACTTCAAGCCAGCCCGAATTCTCGCGAATTCCAACCAGCACGCGCTTGCCATCTTTGGTGATGGTGAGATTGTTCGGATGACCGCCGAGTGGCACTTTTTCTAGAATACGTCCGGTACTTCCATCTACCACATCAAGGATACTTTCGGATTCGTTACTAATGTAAACGCGGGACCCGTCGGGGCTGAAGACCACACCATGCGGAAGCTCGATGCCATCAATAGTTTGGACCGTTTTGTTGGTCGCCGGATCGATCACATCCACGGTATTCCCCGCGCTATTGGTGACGTAAATGCGTACTTTGGACCGATTGGCGAGCGTAGCGTCTGAGCGGTTGAGGCCCTTCACCCATTCCGCAATTTTTAGAAAGTCTGGATCATTCTGTGACGCAAATTGTCGGCCGCCGGAGTGAAATGATTCTCCACCTGATTCAGGCGCGAGCGGATGCATCAGCAATCTGCTCGACGTAGGATCGCCGGGTGTGACCAATTGCAATACGTTCTGAAAGTTCAGTCGCGATTGTTCTTCTGTCCAGACCGCACTGCCGGCTGATAATTTGACGAGGTGAAAAGCCCGGTTGCCTTCTGAGTGGCAACCATAGCATCGCGCATGTCCCGGACGTTCTTTCAAAAAGATAGGTTCGAGGTTGGCTCTGAAAGATTCGAAGCCCGCTCGATCACCGCCGTCTTTAGTTTTCTGCCGCGGCGCCGTTGCAGAGCTGCCTGCATTTCCGACCCATGCCGCGATCATTTGCCATTCCGGATCATTCTGCGAGGCCCAGAATTTTCCGCCGGTATGCGTCGGATCTCCGCCAGCTTCCGGCGCCAGCGGATGCAAAAGCAGGCGGCTCTTCATTGGCTCGTTGGGCGTAACCAATCGGGACACTACCTCGAAGTTCTGGCGCGATTGCTCCTCGCTCCATGTTGAGTCTCCAGCCGTTAGTGGTTGCAATCGGAGACGTGTGTTCATTACCGAGTGGCAGTCGTAACAGCGCACGTTACCTTGGCGCATCTTCAGGAAGACAGGCTCGATCTGCGCGCGATAGGTTTTAAAGTTCAGAGATGAGGATGTGCGCGAATCAGATTGTTGGTTTTGTGCTGGCGCTGATGATTTTTCGTCGGCGCCTATAACCAATGGCGTAGAAGCGGCGGCAAATACAGCCGTGCATCCGGCAATACACAGCAACAGGGCCTTAAATCTCTGGGAATTATATATTTGCATCGTTCAGTCAATCCGTGCAGTGCGCACAATAGCAGTGAGTTTCATGTCGCCCGGAGCAATTCAGAAGTAACGCGGCGCAATCGTACTGCGATTAGTGATAAATCTTAAATTAAGTTTTAGTTATGTTGTAGTGCGGTAGGAAAGGTCGGTCTACACTGACGGCGGCAATCACGAACATGAAATGCCGTTAAAACTAATTGGGAAAAAAGATCAAAGCGGTTGCCGCCACCGGAAATCTTAGTACCGGATTTCGGGAGGAGAGCCTCGCCCGCGCGGTGCAACAGGGAGCGCACTTTGTAGGCTGCGATGGGGGTAGTACGGATTCGGGCCCATATTATCTGGGCTCCGGAAACCCACGGGGACCACGGCAAGGAGTAAAACGAAATCTTGGGCTCATTTTGCGCGAAACTTTGCGCGCCGGTATTCCCGCGATCATCGGTACCGCTGGACACGCGGGCGGGCGGCCGCATTTGCAGTGGGTTGTTGAGATTGTGCGTGAACTGGCGCGAGAAAATGGATGGCATTTCAAACTCGCAGCGATTGACAGCGAGATCGATCCTGAGACGCTTGTGGATGCATTCCGCAAAGGCCAGATCAAGCCGCTTTCGCCGGCGCCTCGCTTTGATGAAGAAGTGATTCGGCAAGGCCAGCGATTCGTGGCCATGATGGGCATTGAACCGATTCAATCCGCGTTGGCATCCGGCGCGCAACTGGTGATTGCAGGACGATGCAGCGATGTAGCGATTTACGCGGCTTTGCCGGTGATGCAGGGAATTCCTAAACACGTAGCGTTTCACGCAGGAAAAATTCTGGAGTGTGGAGCGGCTAGCGTGGCGCAGCGCTTGTACGCTGATTGCATGGCCGCTGAACTGGATGAAAACGGTTTCACCGTGGAGCCCCCAAATCCCGAATTGCGATGCACACCGCAGAGCGTTGCGGCGCACACTCTTTATGAAAATGCCGATCCTTATATGTTGGTTGAACCGGGAGGACGTTTGGATACCACTGCAGCCACATATGAAGCAGTCAGCGACCGAGCCGTCCGCGTGGAGGGTGGCCAGTTTGTCCCCGCTAAATATACGGTCCGGATCGAAGGTGCCGCGCTGGCTGGTTATCGCTCCATTGTGATAGCAGGAATCAGAGACCCGCTGATCCTCGGGCAGCTTGATCCCTTTTTATCAAGCTTGCATTCGGCAGTGGAACGAAAGATTGCCGACAATTTGTCACCGCCGCCGGGAGCGTACAGCTTAAATTTTCGAGTATATGGCCGGGACGGGACACTGGGTCCACGTGAGCCCAATCCCAAACTGGAAGGCCACGAAATCGGACTGATTATCGACGTGGTCGCATCCTCACAAGAGTTGGCCTCGGACATTTTGCCGCTGGTGTGGCATTCCGGACTGCACCATCCCATTCCCGAATATCAGGGACTTATCAGCAATTTCGCGTTTCCATTTTCGCCGCCCGGAGTTGACGTGGGGCCGGTGTATCGATTCTGTGCCAACCATGTGTGGGAGCTCTGTGAACCTTGCGCCCCGTTTCGTACTACGTGGGAAACTTTTTAGGAAAGACTCATGCGAGAGCTCTGGCAATTCACGAGATTGATCCGAAGCAAGAACGCCGGGCCCTTTGAATTGACTTTTGACATCATGTTTAAAGATCGCGCCGGTTATGACCTGGTTCTAAAGAGTGGCGTGTTGTCAGCGGAATCGATAGCCAAAATCTATGGCGTGAAATTGGAAGAAATTCGACTTTTTAATATTGAGCAAATTTTGACCGTCAAGTTTTCCATTCCCCGTAAAGTATTTTCGGGCGATGTCGCCGATACCGATGTGTATGGCGGTCAATTCCATGGTCCGCTGGTTCGCCTGCTCATCGATGAAGCCTCATGAGATTCTTGATACTAAACATAAATTAATATGGGTTTTAAGTTCGGGGGGCGCGTCGTGAAGTATGCTCTCCGAAAGAAATAGGCTTGGCTCGCTACATCAGCCGGCTGTTGGCCGTTTCATACAATTGATAAACCGTAACATTTTTGTGCAAAAGTAAAATTTCGGAGGTCGCCATTCATACAGGCCGCCATTTTCTTCAGATACCCGGTCCCAGCAACATACCGGATCGTGTGCTGCGCGCCATCGATCGCCCGGTGATGGATCATCGCGGAACTGAATTTGCCTCCATCGTGAAAGAATCTTTGGAGGGCATGCGGAAAATTGTCCAAACCCGCGGTCTCATAGCGATGTATCCAGCTTCAGGATCCGGGGCCTGGGAAGCGGCCATCGTAAACACCCTCTCGACGGGCGACCGAGTGCTGATGTTTGAGACGGGACATTTTTCGAGGCTGTGGCGGCAGGTTGCCGAGCGATTTGGAATTCGCGTTGATTATCTCCCTGGCACGTGGCGCACAGGCGCGGTAACTGCAGATATCGAAGCAAAATTGTCTGACGACAAGAACTACGAATATAAGGCTGTGATGGTGGTACACAATGAAACCTCCACCGGAACAACCAGCAAGATTTTTGAAATCCGCCGAATGATGAACCGCCTAGGACATCCGGCTCTATTGATGGTCGATTCAGTTTCTTCCCTGGGCTCGATTGAGTATCGCCACGATGAGTGGGAAGTCGACGTCATGATTGCGTCGTCACAAAAAGGCTTGATGCTGCCTCCCGGTCTTGCATTCAACGCGATTTCTGAAAAAGCGATGGCTGCCAACAAGGCGGCGAAACTGCCGCGATCGTATTGGGACTGGCAAGAGCTCCTGGAGTTGAGTAGAAATGGCTTTTTCCCATACACCCCGTCCATCAACTTGATTTTCGGGTTGCGTGAAGCAGTTCAAATGCTATTAGAAGAAGGCTTACCCAATGTTTTTTCGCGGCACCAGCGTCATGGAAACGCTACTCGCGCCGCCGTGCGCGCCTGGGACCTCGAACTTGTTTGCGAAGACCCCACAGAATATTCCAACACCGTTACAGCCGTTTTCGCGCCGGCGGGGCACAGCGCCGATGCATTAAGAGCAACTATTCTTGACAACTTCGATATGTCTTTAGGGGCCGGTCTATCGAAGCTGGCAAATCAAGTTTTTCGGATCGGGCATCTTGGACACTTTAACGATTTGATGCTGGCCGGTACGCTCGCCGGAGTGGAGATGGGGCTTCGCCTTAGCGGTATACCTCACAGCGAGGGCGGAATCATGGCAGCACTCGACTCTTTGGCGCCCAAGTCCAAGCCAGTCGTCGTGCGGGTATAGTTATGACGCTGCCGCGATACTCTGGCCTGGTTCGCAAGTGAGCGAAGCTTACTCGCGCCCAAAAATTTTCTCGGCAACGACAAATGTTTTGAGTCTACTGTGCATTATGTACGCACTAACGTACATCGACCGTAATAATGTCAGCACCGCGTCATTTGTTTTCAAAGAAGACTTGCATCTTACGAATACCCAGGTGGGCCTGGTTTTTTCCGCGTTTGCTTATCCGTATCTGATTTTTCAAATTGTTGGCGGTTGGGTCAGCGACCGCTTCGGTGCGCGGATGGCTCTAACGGTTTCCGCCATTATCTGGGGCGCAGCGACACTGTTAACCGGCAAAGCCAACGGGTTAACTGCTTTGGTGTGCGCTCGACTCCTCCTGGGCTTTGGTGAAGGCGCAACATTTCCAACAGCGACGCGGGTTATGAGCGATTGGCTGCCAGTGGAAAAACGCGGATTTGGCCAGGGCGTTACGCATGCAAGCGCGAGGCTCGGCAATGCTCTCACTCCGCCCATCGTGGCCTGGTTAATCGCATCTGTCACGTGGAGAGGATCGTTTATTATTTTGGGAATTGTCAGTCTAGCGTGGGCTCTCGCGTTTGGACTGTATTTTCGCGACGATCCGGCGTGTCACCCCGCTATCACTAGCCGCGAATTGGAAAGACTTCCCGACTATTCCGCAAAACAAAGAAGCTTAAGCAAGTCTGTGCCGTGGATGAGTCTGATGTGGCGAATGTTGCCCGTCACAGGGGTTTATTTTTGCTACGCGTGGACCTTGTGGCTATATCTGGCATGGATTCCATCGTATTTTCTTCATAGTTATGGCCTGAAGCTGCAGAACTCGGCGCTTTTCTCGGCTGGCGTATTTTTTGCGGGCGTTGTTGGCAACACATTGGGCGGAGTCGTCAGCGACCGCATATTAACCCGCACCGGAAGCCGCAATAAAGCTCGTAGAAACCTAGTGGTGTTTGGTTTCCTTTGCTCGCTAGCTTTCATGCTGCCTCTGCTGTTCTCGCAGAACTTAACTTGGGCGGCAATTTGTCTGAGCCTGGCGTTTTTCTTCTCAGAGTTCACCATCGGGCCGCTATGGGCCATTCCCATGGATATCGCGCCCAGGTTCGCAGGCTCTGCCAGCGGACTCATGAATACTGGGACCGCATTCGCCGCCATCATTTCTCCTTTAGTATTCGGATTCGTGATCGACAAAACGGGCAACTGGGATTTTCCCTTTATCGGGAGTATTGGACTGCTGCTTTTGGGAGCTATTCTAGCCTTCTGGATGAAGCCCGAGGAATCCCTTTGCGGGGCGGAGTTGCTGGACTACGTGCCTAAAAGTGCGGTGGTCAAGTGTTGACTCTTAGCGGCAATCCAATCGCCGAAGTTATTTTCACTGTATCCCACTAACCTAATCGTGCGACCGCTCTCTCCACTGCCGCTAAGCTCTCACGCCAAGCCAATCGATGTATTTGACCAAGCGGCTGTATTGGAAACGGAATTGAAGCGCACGTTAAAGGGAGAGGTTCGCTTTGATCGTGGCAGTCGCGCGCTTTATGCCACCGACGGCTCAAATTACCGCCAAATTCCCATCGGGCTTGTAGTTCCGCGTGATGATGCAGACGTAATCGCCACAGTGACGGCTTGCCGAAAGTACGGCGCGCCGGTATTGGCCAGGGGAGCGGGCACGAGTTTGGCAGGGCAGTGCTGCAACGTCGCCGTGATCCTCGATTTCACGAAGTATATGAATAAGATTATCGAAATAAATATTGAGCAAGGATTTGCGCGCGTGCAGCCGGGCGTCGTTCTAGATACTCTGCGCAACCAGGCGGAGAAGCATCTGCTGACTTTCGCGCCCGATCCCTCAACTCATAATCGCTGCACCATCGGCGGAATGATCGGCAACAATTCTTGTGGCACACACTCGTTGCTGGGGGGGAAAACTGTCGACAACGTAGATGAACTGAGGATTCTGCTCTACGATGGGACGCAATTAACGGTTGCGGCGACCGGCGATAAAGACCTAGAGACAAAGATAAGTGACGGTGGGCGTGAGTCTGACATCTATACCAAGCTTCGGCTGATCCGCGATCGCTATAGCTCCCTGATACGCGCGCGCTTTCCGCAAATTCCTCGTCGCGTGTCCGGCTACAACCTCGATGAACTGCTGCCGGAACGTGGGTTCCACGTCGCTCGAGCTTTAGTTGGAACCGAGGGCACCTGTGCGATTGTTTTGGAAGCTAAGTTGAAATTAATTCACAGCCCCCAACACAGAACTCTCGTTGGTATCGGTTACGAAGACGCTTTCGTGGCTGCGGATCATGTGCCCGAAATTCTGGAGTTTCAGCCTATCGGTCTCGAAGGTTTTGAAGGAAGTATTGTGGACGGGCTCAAAAGTAAGGGAGCGGCACATATCGATCTCCTCCCTGAAGGCCGCGGAATTTTGCTGGTGGAATTCGGTTCCGATGATCCCGCTCAAACTGAGACCGTTGCAAACAGCTTGGTCAAGCGCTTGAAATCTTCAGATGCAACTCCCGCTGTGCGGATTTACACAAAGCGTGAAGCAAAACATGTATGGCACTTGCGCGAAGCGGGGCCGCGCGCTGCCGCGTTTGCTCCTGGGGCAGTGGCGGAGTGGGAAGGATGGGATGACGCCGCGGTCGCGCCAGAAAAGTTGGGCGGCTATTTGCGCGACATCAGAAAATTGATGAGCGAGTTCAACTATCGCGGTTCGTTTTATGGGCACTTCGGGCATGGTTGCATTCACATGCGAGTGAGCTTCGATCTGCAAAGTGAGAACGGGATTCGAAAGTATGGTGAGTTCATTGATCGTGCCGCAGATCTGGTAATCAGCTATGGCGGATCGCTTTCTGGGGAACATGGCGACGGACAGTCGCGTGGCGCACTGCTTCCAAAAATGTTCGGCCCTGAGCTGATGCAGGCCTTCAAGGAATTCAAGGCCACCTGGGACCCTGACAATAAGCTGAATCCGCACAAAGTGGTACATGCGTATTTGCCAACGGAGAATTTGCGACTGGGCGCGGACTACAAGCCTCTGGAGCCCAAAACCCATTTCGCCTTTGCGGCCGATGACGGCTCCTTGGCGAAGGCCACGTTGCGATGCATCGGACTGGGAGCCTGCCGTAAGCAAGATGGTGGCACGATGTGTCCAAGTTACATGGTGACCCTGGAAGAAGAGCACAGCACTCGCGGCCGGGCCCATCTGCTTTTTGAGATGTTGCAGGGAGAAGTTATCCGGGAAGGCTGGCGAGACGAGCACGTTAAGAAGGCTTTGGATCTGTGCCTGTCATGCAAAGCATGCAAATCGGAATGTCCCGCGAATGTGGATCTGGCCACCTATCGCGCAGAGTTTCTATCGCATTACTACGAAGGTAAGGCGCGACCCTTATACGCGCACGCGTTTGGCAAAATTGATCGATGGGCGCGAATGGTGTCGCCCATTTCTGGCCTCATTAACTTTGTGAACAGCAGTCGCATGCTGCGACCAATCGTGAATCAATTGCTTGGATTGGCCACCAAGCGCGAAATTCCTCAGTTTGCCGCTGTTAGTTTTCAGCGCTGGATGCAAAATCGTCAGCCCACGATAGACCCAATTGAGAAAACATCTTCGGCGACCGCAGAACACCCGGAAGTCATTCTGTGGGCCGATACCTTCAACAATTATTTCCATCCGGAAACGAGCCGCGCGGCTCTCGCGGTGTTGGAGGACGCCGGATTTCGAGTCACGACACCACGACAACATTTGTGTTGTGGACGCCCGCTATATGATTTCGGAATGCTCGATGAGGCGAAAAACTATCTTGTCCGCATTTTGCAAGCCATGGGCTCCCAAATCGACGCAGGATTGCCCGTGGTTGTGCTGGAGCCAAGCTGCGCGTCCGTTTTTCGAGATGAACTGGTTAATTTATTGCCGAATGACGAACGCGCTAAAAAGCTGCGCGCACAGACTTTCCTGCTTAGTGAATTTCTGGAGCAGCGGGCTACTGCTTATAAAGCCCATCAGCTGGTGCGCCGCATTCTAGTTCACGGCCACTGTCACCATAAAGCCTTAATGAAAATGACCGATGAACTTTCATTGCTGCAAAAAATGGGAGCGGAAGTGCGCTCGCCGGATGCGGGCTGCTGTGGGATGGCTGGCGCGTTTGGATTTGAGAAAGATAAGTTCGAGGTTTCACAGGCTATCGGAGAGCGGGTGTTGCTGCCGGCAATACGTCAAGAGTCAGCAGAAACGCTGATCGTTGCCGATGGTTTCAGTTGCCGCGAACAAATCAAGCATGCGACGGGACGAAACGCGCTGCATTTAGCCGAAGTATTGCAACTGGCGATGAAAGAAAGACGCGCGCCGTAATAGCTACACGTGTCTTGAATCTTTGAGATCGTCAGGACGCGAGCGGCTCGCCAGAAGTGATCGGTTGGTCGGCATCGACAAAAAACCAAGCCAGTCCACTGACTACGGTAATAGCCGCTGCCAGATTGAGAGCGGGAGTCCAACCAAATTTCGCAGCGACGTAGCCGGTTAAAACCGGTGAAACCCAACCTCCCAGGCTCCCAAACGTCGACATGCTACCTGAGATGGAACCCGAGAACTTTGCGGAAATATCATTACATGTAGTCCACAAAACCGCGGACGCCGCGAAATTAAACCCCGCGGCAACCGCCAACTGCACAAGCGCCAAAGTATTATTCGCAGTTTGGCTGCCCGACCATAACAGCAGCGCGGAACCCGCGATCGCCAGCCACGCCGAACTGCGCCGGCCCATACGCTTGCCTAGTCTTTCTACCGTGCGGTCCGACAACCAGCCCCACAGCGGAACCATAAACACATTGGCTACAAATGGAGCGGAAGCCCAAAAACTCGCTTTGCTGATGGTGATGCCACGGGCCTTCATCAGATAAACAAAAAACCACGTAAAGAAAATATATACCGGGTACACCAGACAGAAATGGCTGATCATCAGCGCCCAGATTGAACGGGTGGACAGGATTGCTCTCCATGGGACTACCCTGACTTTCGTAGTTAGTGATGCGCCGTCTCTCTCAATTTTGCCGGGCCCGTGAATGAGAGCAAGCTCTGCGGCGTTCACGCGTGGATGATCTTCCGGGCGGCTAGTTACGTACGTGTAGCAAACAATCGCCAACGCCGTCCCTACCGCACCCGATACAAAAAAAGATGCTCGCCAACTCCAGCGTCTTATCAACCAGGAAATAAAAAATGGTGCGACGACTCCGCCTACTCCGACTCCTGCCAGAAAAATGCTGGTGCCAAATGCGAGTTCCTTCTCGGCCAGCCAGTAGGCCATCAATTTATTGCCTACTGGCAACGCCGCAGCTTCACCCAGACCCATCGTGAAGCGTACGATAGCAAACGCCCACACTGGTCCCAGAAAATTTAAAATTGGCAACCTTGGGGCGATGGCTGTGAGCGCGGTAAAGACGGAAAACCAAAGAATAGCTGCGGCTAAGACCCGACCCGGACCGTAGCGGTCTGCAAGCCATCCGCCCGGCACGTGAAACACGGCGTATCCCAAACTGAACGCGCCGAGTATCCAACCCATGCTCTGGGTGCTGAACTTATATTCGTCGAGAATGAACTTTGCGACGATCCCAAGATTTAACCGGTCGATGTAGGTGACGCCAGCGACGATTGCCAACACAAGGACAATCCGCCAACGCACGCCGGTGGATGTCAAATCGGTCACGAATAACTCATGTACTCCTGAAGGCCGTAATTTACATCTACCGCAAAAAAGATCGACAAAAGTTATTCCGGCAATTCCCGCGTTTTCTCTTTTTGTACCGCTTGCAATGCCTGCGGATTGAGCCCCAAAGCGCGCAGAATTGTCGGAGCAATTTGGGTGGTCTGTACCGGAGTCTTGATTACTTGCGGTCGCGAGCCTGGACCCGCCAAAAGCAGCGCGACGTTGATGTCTTGCTTGTGGAATCCGCCATGCTCCGCCAGAAATTTGGTGTCCGCCTCCATATAGAGCCCGCCTAATCGAGGAACTAGCAGGATGTCTGGCGTGCGTGAATCATGGAGCGGGTCATTGAACATCAGCTTGAGCGATT
>DATHGV010000191.1:0-6360 GCA_035490135.1 Candidatus Methylomirabilota bacterium | reverse complement strand
ATGGTCACACTGGATCTCGATCTGGATCGGCTCAACGCAGACGGCTCGCTAGCTGCAAAAGTAGTCCAGTTGCGTTTTGCTGTAGCGGCCAACTCCTTCTTCAACATTCTTGTGTTTAACGATCTTCTGCGTGGCCCGGAGCAGGGGTCCATGGCGCTTGTCCCGCAATACTCCACAGAGCTGCCCTCGAGGCTCACGGCGTCCATCAACCAGCTCGTCGTGGAAAAACTTCCTTCATCCGAGAAGGCCGACCTCGCCATCCGGGATGCAAAAACAGGCTTCACGTTCTTCAACATCGAAGGGCACCAATACGGTTACGATGCGAACGGGCAGTTGCTAAATGTCCAGAATGGGCGGCTTCTGATCTCGCAAGACTTTGCCAATGCGCTCGGACGGCCTTCAAATGTCGGTTCCCGGGTTGGAAAAATTTCTATTAGCGCAAAGATGCAACCAATCGAGGTCACGCAACTCATCAATGGTGAACCCAAGTCGATGGTCATGCCGGCGCTGCATGTGCCGCATGTGCCGTTGCCCGGAACGACCCCTGGTCCCGACGTTATCGTGGGCGATTTGCCCGCCGTGCAGCAGTTTGGCAGTGCCGGTACGCAGGTGGGTGTTGCGGTCGCAACAACTTCCTGTAACGCGGGAACCATCGATCTGGATTGGTTTGCATTGCCAAACACCGATCATCCCGTCATTCCGCAAAATCTGTATCGGATGAGCGGTGGCGACGATAACACCGAGCGGTTCGAACAAATTGGCCAGTCCTGGCTTAAACATGCGTTCACTGCATTGACCCAGAACGTCTGTGGCTTTGGCTGTAACGGCGTAGGCGGGTCTCATCTTGGCTCCGGGTGTTCAGATCCGTACTCTGCCAGTTTAAATGGAACCCAAAGCGGCATCGGTTCGCGCGCCTGGGTCAATCCCTTCACCGGCGCTTTTCCATCGACCGCGAACAACCACAGCAGCCATTCGCACGACGGTGTATCGCATCGGGTGAGGGTTGAAGCCGATGATCTGAACCAAAACCTGAATCCAGGCGCGACGTACTTCGCCGAAGCGCAGTATGTCACTCCCCACGAGTACACATGGTGCCAGGCGCATCCCGGGGAATGCAATATGTACAACAACGTTTCTTATCGCCAGTTCAGCGTCACCGGCACAACGAGCTTCACATTTTCTCCTCTTGGCTCCACGGTCTGGAGGCGACCGGCTTTCATGGCATGGACAGGCGCGGCACTGAACCAGCTCGAACCTGATCCGGGCAATGATGGACTCTGGTTTATAGCTCACAAAGTGACCAATCCAGCTGCCGGCGTCTGGCACTATGAGTATGCCTTGTATAACGAGAACCTGGACCGAGCTATCCAATCGTTTAGTGTGCCATTGGGGCCAGGCGTCAACATCACTAACATCGGCTTTCATGCGCCGCCTCAGGAGCCCGGCTGGCCAAATGACGGCACGTTTAACAATCAGGGTTACAGCAGTGCTCCCTGGACTGTGACGCAGGCGGCCGATTCCATAACTTGGAATAGTGAAACATTTGCGCAGAATCAAAACGCAAACGCGATTCGCTGGGGCACACTTTATAATTTCCGGTTTGACGCCGATCAGCCGCCAGAAAAAGCAAATGCGACGGTCGGCTACTTCAAGACGGGGTCGCCCGAGACAGTTGCGATCGAGGGACCTTCCGGCAACGGCGCACCAACTCCGACACCCACTGCAACTGCCACTGCTACGGCCACATTCACGCCGACGGCGACAGCCACCGCCACAGCGACGGCAACGGCTACATTCACGCCAACTCCTACACCGACTCCGACAACTACGGTGACACCCAGACCGACACCTACCCCAAGAGGTTCTGGCAGCCCAAGGCCGCGTCCCACTCCGCCGCCGCGGCCGTAGCCCTGGCGGTGACTAGCGAGAGGTGAGTGAGGGCGCGAAGCGCCGACGCAAGGAGCGGCGGTCTCTAGTCCGCCGACCAAAAGGGCGGATTGGAAACCGCCCCTCCTTGGAAGCGGCAGCCTGCCGGCGAACCACGGCTAGCAGCCTGTGTTCCCCAGAGCGAGCCGATTTATCTTGGCGCGCGGATGAAACATTGCCGATTCAATTTCGCCTCATTTCAGGCGCCGCGAAGATGAAAAATCTTCTTTACTTCCGCCATGAGCGCGTGAGAGAACCTAGCTCTCTCGGCCTTAGCCACATTCACCGCAATCACAGGAATTCATTACAATGTCAAAGTTAAAACTCATCGGTCTCGCGCTCCCCTTGTTCCTGCTCTTTGCCTCGCCTTATGCGAGCGCGCCAAAGGCATTCGGAGCCGCAAAGAAAACTCTCCAAGGCCAGGGGCAGACCGGGACGCTTCAGAGGATGATTGTCGAAAACGGAAGCGTCACAATGGATCTCGATCTCAACCGGTTGAATGGAATCAGCTTGGCGCTCGCAAGACCAGCCACACTGCAATTCACCGTTGCGGCTAATTCCTTCTTCAACATTCTGGTTTTTAACGATCTTCTGCGCGGACCTGATTCGGGGTCGATGGCACTCATCCCGCAAGCCTCTCCAGCGGCCGGGGTCAACGCTCCCGGCTACAGTCTTCCTGTGTCTTTTTCTGGGTCGCTCAACCAGCTCGTAATCGAAAAACTTCCTTCCGACGCGGGATTTGATCTTGCGGTCCGGGACGGCAAGAGCGGGTTCATCTTTTTCAATGTCGAAGGGGACCAGTACGACTATGACGCAAACGCGAAGTTGCTCAGCATCACCGATGGACGCCTGCTGGTTTCGAAGGAATTCGCGAAGTCCCTTGGCCGCCCGTCGGACGCCGGGGCAGTTGCTGGCGAAATCTCCATCGGTGCAACCATGGAAACGATCGAGATCAACCATCTCGACGAAAACGGTAACGTAAAATCTGCCTCGTTACCGCCGCTGGACGTACCTCTTCCTGGGACAATCCCCGGCCCCGACGTCATCATCGGCGAGCTGATTGGCTTGGTGCAATCCCAGACTGGTTCCGTCGGGGGCCGCGTGGGCCTCGCTTTGGGTACCGATGCCTGCAACAAAGGCACGATAGACGTGGATTGGTTTGCCTTGCCGAACAACGACCACCCGTTCATTCCGCAAAATCTCTACCGAATGAGTGCCGGCATTTACGGGGACTTCAACACTATGGAGTTCGAACAAATCGGCCAGTCCTGGGGTAAGCACGCATTCACAGCGGCATCGTCAAACACGTGCGGCTTTGGATGCAATGGTGTAAGCGGCAGCCATCTGGGCTCCGGCTGCTCGGATGCATACGGCGCCGGTTTGAACGGCAGTCAAACCGGCATCGGTTCGCGCGCCTGGGTCAATCCATTCACCGGAAGTTTCGTAGGTTCAACAGCGAACGATCACAGCGGCCACGTTCATGACGTAACGTCTCACCGAATTCTGGTTAACGTTAACGACTTGAACACGTCGCTGAACCCGGGAGCGACGTATTTTGCTGAAGCGCAATACGTAGTCCCGCACGAATACACCTGGTGCCAAAGTCATCCGGGCCAGTGCAACATGTATAACAACGCCTCGTACCATCAGTACACCGTAACTGGGGTCAACCAGCCCTTTACCTTTACTGGCGTAGGCGCCACCGTGCGCGAGGCGCCGGCGATCATGGCTTGGGACGGCGCGACGGTGAACCGGATTGAACCGGACCCAGGCAACGATGGTATCTGGTTCATAGGCTACAAAGCGTTCCAAGTCAGCCCGACGAAGCAAATCTGGCACTATGAATATGCGCTCTATAACCAGAACCTCGATCGCGCCATCCAATCTTTCAGCGTGCCTATTGGACCAGGAGTTCCATTCATCGAGAACATCGACTTTCATGCGCCGCCTCAGCATCCCGGCTTTGCACATGATGGCACCCAGGGAGATGCTGGATATAGCAGCACCCCGTGGACTGTTACTCAAGACGCAAGCTCTATCACATGGAGCACGGAAACTTTTGCTCAGAATCAGAATGCAAACGCGATTCGCTTCGGCACTTTGTATAACTTCCGGTTTGATGCCTTAGGACCGCCGCAGAACGCCCTTGCTACGGTCGGCTACTTCAAGACAGGAGCGCCTATGACTGTTAACGTCCCGGCGCCAATGGGCTTCGGCACGCCAAGCCCAACGCCTACAGCCAGTCCGAGTCCGACGCCGACACCGACGCCGACAGCGACGCCAACTGCATCTCCGACGCCTACACCTACTCCAACGCCAACGCCAACGGTAACACCCTGCGAAATCACCATAACTCAGATCACTGGTACGATTGTGCCGGGCACGACCGACATCGGCAACCATTGCGACGACTGCATCACCACGATATCACTGCCCTTTCCTTTCACTTTGTACAACCAGACATTCAACTCGGTGAATCTGTCATCCAACGGCAATGCCCAGTTCACGACCATGGATCCGGGCTTCGCCAACGGTTGCCTGCCTTGGATCGACCACAACTACACCATCTTTCCATATTGGGAGGACTTGTACACCGTAAACTCGGGCTTCGGAATTTACACTTCGATAAGTGGTACTACGCCCAACCGCATCTTTAACATCGAGTGGCGGTCACAGTACTTCCCGGGGACCGGCACTGCCAACTTCGAGCTGAGGTTGTACGAGGGGCAGACAGGCTTTGACGTGATCTACGGAACAGCGACTAATGGCAACCTCAGCGCCACAGCAGGAGTGCAGAGAGATAACACCTGCTTTACTCAGTACTTCTGC
The DNA here is from genome assembly GCA_035490135.1 of Candidatus Methylomirabilota bacterium. Classification (GTDB taxonomy): domain Bacteria; phylum Acidobacteriota; class Terriglobia; order Acidiferrales; family UBA7541; genus Acidiferrum. Next base: position 1,605 of record DATHGV010000191.1, on the reverse strand, counting down.
AACGGCTCAGGTGGTCCGCCTACTGGCTGGACGACCCGTGGAGCAGGTACGCCTACGCCGACGCCGACGGCTACTGCAACGGCTACAGCCACTGCCACAGCTACAGCCACGGCTACACCAACAGCTACTCACACGCCTACGCCAACCGCTACCGCTACAGCCACAGCTACTGCAACGCCAACGGCGACAGCCACGGCTACAGCCACCCCAACGGCCACAATTGCTCCGACGGCAACGCCTACGCCAACCCTTACCCCACGACCTACGCCTACGCCAAGGTCGGGCCCGCCACCAAGGCCTCGGCCGACTCCGCCGCCGCGCCCGTAGTGTAGCGATGAGCGGCGAGACATGAGTGAGGCGCGAAGCGCCGACGCAAGGAGCGGCGGTCTCTAGTCCGCCGACCAAAATGGCGGATTGGAAACCGCCCCTCCTTGGAAGCGGCAGCTCGCCCACACCACCTACCGCTTTACAAGGACACTTCGGCTCGGAGCTTCCGAGGAACTTTTCGGCAAGGCTGCCGAAAAGGACAGGTTCGCCACGGCGAATCCGTCCTGTGGCGGACTGCCACCCTGTGCTCCCCAGAGGGAGCCGATCCCACCTTCGCCTGAGTTCGGGCAGCGGTAACTTTTCGAATAATTTTCTTTACTTTTGCCCCCAGGGCATAAGAGAAATTATTTCTTCCACTCATAGCTACGTGCACCGCAACGAAAGGAATCCACCACCATGTCAAAACTAACGCTCACCGGTTTCTTGTTCCCATTGTTCCTGCTCTTTGCCTCGCCTGACGCCAGCTCGCCACAAGTTTTCGGCGCTACAAAAAAAGCTCCCGAGATCCAGGGGCAGAGCGGAACGCTTCAGAAGATGATTGTCGAAAACGGAAGCGTCACAATGGAGCTCGATCTCAACCATTTGAATGAAATCGGCTTCGGGCCGGCAAGACCTGCCGAACTACAATTCGCCGTTGCGGCTAAGTCCTTCTTCAGCATTCTCGTCTTTAACGATCTCCTGCGTGGCCCCGAGCAGGGGTCGATGGCATTGATCCCAGCCGGGGTGAACGCCCCCGGCTACAGTTTACCCGCGGCGTTGAGCGGCTCTCTCAAACAGCTCGTCGTGGAAAAACTTCCCTCCGGCGAGCAGTTCGATCTTGCCGTGCGCGACGGCAAGAGCGGGTTCATCTTTTTCAATGTCGAAGGACACCAGTACGATTACGACGCCAAGGCGAGATTGCTGGGCATTACAGGTGGACGCCTTCTAATTTCGAATGAGTTTGCTCACGCGCTCGGTCGCCCGGCAGACGCCGGAGCGGTCGTCGGAAGGATCTCCGTCGGCGCGACGATGCAACCAATCGAAGTCGAAACACTGGTGAATGGCGAAGTGAAATCACTGGTGATGCCTCCATTGCGAGGAGCAGCGGGCGGGGAAACTCCGACGCTCGTAGCCGGGCCAGACGTCATCGTCGGTGAACTGCCCGAGATGGCACAGTACGGAAATGACACCGTAAATCATTTCGTCGGCCTCGGGATAGGAACGACTTCCTGTAACAATGGCGATCAACCTCTGCATTGGTTTTCGTTGCCGCAAACCGATCACCCCGTCATTCCGCAA
>DATHGV010000190.1:0-11430 GCA_035490135.1 Candidatus Methylomirabilota bacterium | reverse complement strand
TGGAGAATTACCGCGGTGCTGCCGTATTACTGCTACGCGCGGCAAGACCGCAAGGACAAGCCGCGAGTGCCGATTTCCGCGAAGCTGGTGGCGGATTTGTTGGAAACGGCGGGAGCCAGCCGCGCATTGACCCTGGATCTGCACGCGCCGCAGATTCAGGGCTATTTCGACGTGCCGGTGGATCATTTATACGGCTCGCCAGTGCTGGTGGAATATTTCCGGCAGATGCATTTGCCGGATTTGACGGTGGTTTCGCCAGATGCGGGCGGCGTGGAGCGCGCGCGATCTTTCGCGAAAAAGTTGGGTGCGCCGCTGGCGATCGTGGATAAACGGCGCGTGGATGTGGACGTCAGCGAAGTGATGAACCTCATCGGAGATGTTCGCGGGCGAAGCACGTTGATTGTGGATGACATTATCGATACCGCGGGGACGCTGGTGAAAACTGCCGAAGCGCTGGTGCGGGAAGGCTCAACGCAGGTGTTTGCGGCGGCTACGCATGCGGTTCTCTCGGGGCCGGCGGTGGAGCGCATCGAAAAGTCATGCATTAAAGAAGTGGTGGCGACGGATTCGGTGCCACTGAGCGAGGCGGCGAAGAAATTAACGAAATTGAAAGTGCTGAGCGTGGCGGATTTACTGGCACGCGGGATTCGCTCGATTCACGAAGAAACGTCCATCAGCGAATTGTTTATTTGATTTTTGCAGAAGATTTCTTGCAGAACCGATTCATAAACGGGATTGCTTTGCAGCATGAGGGAAGGAAATTAAGATGGCTCAAGAGAAAATCGTTGTAGAAGGGGCTGCCCGCACCAAGCGAGGCAAGAATGAAAACCGCAGATTGCGGCTGACCGGCAAGGTGCCGGCGGTGCTGTATGGCGGCAAAGGTGATGCCGTCACGCTGGCCTTGAACGCGAAGCAATTGGGCGCGATCTTCCGCTCCGAGAGCGGGCACAACACTTTGTTTCAAGTGGACCTGAGCGGCAAGCACGAACCGGCGATCTTGAAGGATTGGCTGGTGGATCCGGTCACGGGAAACCTCTTGCATGTGGACCTGCTGCGCGTGGCGATGGATGTACGCATGCGCGTAAAAGTCCCGGTGCACACCTTTGGCGAGCCTGCAGGCGTGAAGCAGCAAGGCGGCGTGTTTGAAATTGTGACCCGCGAAGTGGAAATCGAATGTTTACCGGCGGAAATTCCGACCGAGTTCAAGGCGGACGTCAGCGGCTTGATGCTGGGGCAGCAGTTGCGCGCCAGCGATTTGCCCATTCCTTCCAACATGAAGCTACTAACGGATCCGGAACGCGTACTCGCGCACGTTGTGGCGCTGCGCGTCGAGGAAGAGAAGCCGGCGGATGCGGTGGCTGCGGATGCCGCGGCGCCAGCGGAGCCGGAAGTCATCAAGAAGGGCAAGAAGGAAGTGGAAGGCGAAGAGGGCGAGGAAGAGGCAGCCAAGCCCAAGGCTGCGGAGAAAAGCGACAAGGGCGAAAAGAAGAAGTAACACGCGGCGGTGGCGCTGCGGGCTTCTGGTCCACATGAGCTACGGATCGACATACGAAATGCTTCACGAAATGCTTTGCGGGGAATGCGGAGTGTATGCAGCTGATTGTTGGACTTGGCAATCCCGATCCGGAGTATCAGTGGACCCCGCACAATCTGGGATTCATGGCGGTAGATGAGCTAGCGAATCGTAACGGGATTCGCGTTTCGCGGCCGGAGGGCAAAGCGCTGGTCGGGCGGGGAAAGCTGGCAGGAGAAGATGTGCTGCTGGCAAAACCGCAAACGTACATGAATTTGAGCGGCATTTCGGTGCGGGAGCTGCTGGAAAAGTACGAGCTGGGTCCGAGCGATTTGCTGGTGATGTGGGACGAAGCGCAGTTGCCGATGGGCACGATTCGTATCAGCGGCGAGGGCAGCGCGGGCAGTCACAACGGTGCGAAGTCGGTGATCGAGTCGTTGGGAACGCCGGTGTTTGCGCGATTGCGGCTTGGTTGCGCGCCGGAGCACGAAGTGAGCAGCCGCAAAGAGTACGTGCTGCGGCCGATGCGCAAGGGCGAGTTAGAGATTGCGGCGGAGATGATCGCGGAAGCAGCCGACGCGGTGGAAATGATAGTGGCGCAGGGAATCGATGCGGCCATGAACAAGTACAACCGGCGAAAGGAACCGCCGGCAGAGGAAGCAGAACAGTAGATGAGTTTGCCGGGCGGCTGTCCGGAGAGAAGAGAAACGAGGGCAACATGGAAGAGCGGCTATACGATTTGATTTTTATTGCGCGGCCGGCAACGGCGGAAGAAGACGTGAAGAAAGTGCTTTCGGTCATCGAGCACACCTGCACGGAAAAAGGCGGGAAGGTGGAGAAGGCGGAGACCTGGGGCACCCGCAAGCTGGCGTACAAAGTGGCCAAGCATCGCGAAGGCATGTACTACTACCAGCAGATTCGCACCTCGCATCCGGATTTGATCGCGGAGCTGGAGCGGCGTTTGCGCGTGCAGGATACGGTCATCAAGTATCAGACCGTGCGGCTGGATGAAGATTTGAAGCGGCAGAAGAAGCTGGTGGACCGGCGCGACAAGCGCACCGCGAGGCGTCCACGCCGTGCCACGGCTCCTCCTGTAGCGGCAGCGCCATCGGCGCCGCCGCCCGCACCGGAGCATAGCGCACCCACGAGCTAGTTTTGAATTGATCGGGCTGCGCTTTTTTAAGGATTGAGTTACGGCTGAAAAAATTTAGTTGAGATTGTTTTTGCGGCTCAAATGAAAGGGTGGCAGGTATGGCAGAGGAACAGAAACAGGCAACAGCACCGAGCGCACCTCCACGGCGAGATGGCGGTGGCGGTCACGGTGGTGGCCACAGCGGCGGCGGGCATAGTGGCGGAGGCCACAGCGGTGGCAGTCATGGCGGTCCGCGGCGTGAAGGCGGCGGGCCGGGCGGGCCTGGTGGTCCAGGCGGACCACGCCGTGGGAAGCGGCAATATTTTCGCAAGAAGAAAGTCTGTAAGTTTTGCGTGGAGAAGATGGACTTCATCGACTATAAGCGGGCGGACATTCTGTCGCAGTTTGTCCAGGAACGCGGCAAGATTCTGCCCCGGCGCATGACCGGGGTGTGCTCGCGGCACCAGCGGTGGCTGGGTGTGGCGATCAAGCGCGCCAGGAATATCGCGTTGCTGCCGTTCGCGGGAAGCGCGGCGGGGACGCAGCAGCCTCGCGCGGTGGTAGCGCAAGCGGCTGGAGCGCCAGCGGGGAGTTCAGCGGGTACTCATGCGGCGGCGCCGGCAGCTGCGGTGACGCCGGCGGCCACGGCACCGCCAGAAGTGTCCAACGTATAAGATTTAAGATAATCGCGATCAGAGCAGGACGAGGAACGGGAGCTAAGAGGAAGAGCATATGCAAATTATTCTTCAGGAAGATATTGAGAAGCTGGGGCATCGCGGGGACGTTGTGACCGTAAAGCCCGGCTACGCACGAAATTTTTTGTTGCCTCGCAAGCTCGCGGTGGAGGCCAGCGCCGGGAACTTGAAGGCCATTGAAAAGATTCGCGGTTCGCTGGCGAAAAAGACGGCCACGGAAATGGAAGCCGCGCAGAAGCAGGCCGCCGCGCTGAATGGCGTGGAGCTGAACTTTACGCGCAAGACCGGCGAGAACGACCAGCTATTTGGCTCGGTAACGACTGGCGATATAGCCGACGCGTTGGAAACCAAGGGCTTCAAGATCGACAAGCGGCAGGTTCAGACCGCGGAGCCGATCAAGGCGCTGGGAGATTTCCGCGCGACGGTGAAAGTTTTCCGGGATATCACCGCCGAGGTGAAAGTGCAGGTGCAGAAGGAAGGGCAGCAGGCATAATTTCATTTTTAGTTTACGCGATGGAAGAGGCACATCAACATGTGCCTCTTTTTTGTTAATAGAAAAAAGTTTTGTGCAAGAAAATTCTTTCTGGAAAAAAGTTTTGCACAAAATTTTCGACGCGATGCACAGGTTGAAATGCGATTGCTGGTTGACGATGGTTTCAGTTCAGCACACAATGCGCTTCATTAAATTAATTCGGTTCGGTGCAACTCCGGTCGAGTCGTAAGCGTCCATCAGCTCAAAAATTTCTTTTCCTTGCCCTCGGGCGAGGAACATGCTACAAATTCGCCTAGGCGAAGATTAAGCGAAATACAAGGTGCGCCCGAGCTATGGCTGTTGATAGCACCCTAGAAAAACCGCTACCCAGTAATCTGGATGCCGAACGTTCCGTTCTTGGCGCCATTTTACTTGATAACAAAGCACTTAATCCCGCCGTCGAGCATTTACGCCCCGAAGATTTTTTCATGGAACAGCATCGCCGGGTGTTCACGCAGATGATTGCGTTAGGCGAGAGCCAGCAGGCCATTGACCTGGTCACGCTGACGGAAGAACTGCATCGGCGGGGGGATCTGGAAGCTTCGGGCGGCGCGCCGTATCTCGCCGCGCTGGCGGACGGCATGCCGCGGGTTTCCAATGTGGAGCATTACGCGCGCATCGTGAAAGAAAAAGCGATGCTGCGCAATTTGATTCACGCCACGCACAATATTCAGCAGCGCGCGTTTGAAGGCGAGGACGGCGCTGACGCCATTCTGGATAATGCGGAGTCTTCGATTTTTGCGCTGGCGGAAGATCGTGTACGAGCCGGGTTGATTCCGGTGAAGGACATTGTTCGGGACAATTTCGAGCGCCTCGAAAGAATTTTCCGCGAAGGCAAAAGCATTACCGGGGTGGCTACCGGATACGGCGAACTGGATAAGCTCACTTCCGGGCTGCAGCCCTCGGAATTGCTGATTCTTGCGGCGCGGCCATCGCAGGGGAAAACCGCGCTGGCGCTGAACCTGGCGGAAAATATTTCCATTCGCGCGGGGCACCCGGCGGCGATCTTCAGTCTGGAAATGTCCAAGGAGTCGCTGCTACAGCGCCTGGTGGCTTCGGTGGCGCAGATTGACGCGCACAAATTCCGCACCGGGCATTTGAGCAAAGAAGATTGGCGGCGCATGACCGAGGCGCTGGGAGTAATTTCCGCGGCGCCGCTATGGATTGACGATGCGGGGTCCATCAGCGTGCTGGAGATTGGGGCTAAGGCGCGGCGGTTAAAGCGGGACAAGGGGCTTTCGCTATTGATCGTGGATTATCTGCAGCTCATTACCGCGCGAGGACGATTTTCGAATCGCAACGAGGAAGTGGCCAGCATTTCGCGTGCGCTGAAAGGCTTGGCGAAGGAGTTGCAGATTCCGGTGCTGGTGCTTAGCCAGTTGACGCGCGCGCCGGAACGCGATGATCGCGGGCCGCAGCTTTCGGATTTGCGCGAATCCGGTGCCATCGAGCAGGACGCGGACGTGGTGATGTTCATCTACCGGCCGCACTTTTTTAAACAGGGAGCTACGCCGGAAGAGCGGGAAGACACAGAGCTCAAGATTGCCAAGCAGCGCAATGGACCGACGGAGAGCGTGAAATTTGTATTTCGCAGCCGGTTGACACGCTTTGAAGAAGCTGCGCCAGATGCGTTTTCGCAGTTTGCCGCTGACGATATGTAGGTTGTTTTGCGGTGCTATGTGCTTTTGCCAGGTAGTGTTGTTATGTAGGCAGAGACACGGCGCGTCCGGTTAGCCACGCTGATGGACACGGCTTCGACGCGAGAATTGGACCAGCCCTTCCCGGCTTGTGCTGCAAGTCCTTTGAGCAGTTCGCAATAGCTAAATTTCTTCCGGCCTCCTTTTTCTGCGATCAACCGGCACGTAACGTGCCCTGTAGGTGGGTGCAGTTGCCCACTGTTGTCATTCACGCGGCAATTTCCAGTCGTAAAACCACCCCTGCCGCGTGGATGACGTAAACTTATTTTTCCCTGGGATAAACAATGGCGCGCGCACCGAAAAACCCCACGACACTGAATATGCGGCCCGTTTGGGCGGATGTTTCGCTTCCAGCGCTGATTCATAACTTTGAATCGATTCGCTCCTACGTGAACCCGCGAAATGAGAAGCGGCAGTCGCCTCGACAAGTGTTGTGCATCGTGAAAGGTAACGCGTACGGCCACGGCGGGCCGGAGGTGACCAAAGCGCTGGAAAAGGCTGGATCAGACTGGTTTGGGGTGACCTGCACGGACGAAGGCATCGCGCTACGCAAGGCTGGCGTGCGCAAACCAATTTTGATTCTGACCAGTTTTGTGCCGGGCGAAGAAAAGCGATTGCTGGAACACAATTTGACCGCAGTTATTCATCGCTGCGAGCAATTGTCGCAATTGGAGACGGCGGCTGCGCGTCGCGGGAAGAAGAGAGTTTCGTTTCATCTGAAAATAGATTCGGGGATGAATCGCCTGGGGATTGCTTCTTCGAGCGTGGACTGCTTTGCGCGGCACCTGGCGAAATCGAGGTACTTGCAATTGGGCGGAGTGATGACGCATTTCGCTTCGTCGGAGGCGTTTTCCGATACGGCAGCGGGGCGGCAGACACGCGAACAAGAGGAACGGTTTTTTGCGGCGTTGGAGCGATTGCGCGGGCTGGGAATCGATCCGGGCATTATTCATCTGGCGAATAGTGGAGCGATCGTGACGCGACCGGAAACGTGGGCGGACATGGTGCGTCCGGGCGTGATTCTGTACGGGTATCACCCTGGATACGATCCGGTGGAACGGCGTGCAGAATTTGAGAAACGGCTGACGCTAAAGCCGGTGATGAGTTTGCGCACGCGGATTATTAGTTTGCGCGATGTGCCTGCGGGCGCTGGCGTTGGTTACGGGTCAAGTTTCGTGTCACAGCAGGCTTCACGGATCGGAGTGCTGGCAGCAGGATATGGAGACGGAATACATCGCAGCCTCAGCAACCGGGGTAAGGTGCTGATTCGTGGAGTGCTGGCGCCCATTGTCGGAATTGTCTCCATGGACGTTACGATGAGCGATGTTACGGCGGTGCCGGGTGTTGAGATTGGCGATACGGCGACGATTTATGGCACGGATGCGCAATTCAGTCATCCCGCGAACCTGGTGGCACGTAGTCTCGGCACGGTTACTTCGGATCTGTTGTGCGCGGTGAGTCAGCGTGTCCCACGTTTTTATTTGCATTAATTGTCTTTCTCGCCGTTCCGTCATGATCGTTGCCATTCGTTCGTAATTCTTTCCCTCGACGATTGACAATTCTTTCCCAATGGTTCGACATCCTACTTGACCCGTCGGTAATGACAGAGTATATAAAGCATTACGGGCGTCGCCGTCGGAGGCAACGGCAGAGTAAGTCTGTGAGCTTGCAGCGAAAGAGGGCTTACGGCGTAACAAAATCGCTGTAATGTTTCTTCACAACTATTTCGCATGAACCAAAAGACTCCAGGTAACCGACCGCGTCCGTCACTTTCATCAACTACGCCGCCGATGCGCGCCGCTGAGCGCCGCAGCACCTCGCAATTGGACTCCGCAGTGACCACTGATTTATCACACCCGAGCAAAACGAAACTATCGATGCATTGGGAATTTTGGATTGTACGCAGCTTGTTTACCGTCTTGATCGGGGTGCTCTGTTACGCTTTCGCGCCGTTCGGTTTGCGGAGCAGCGCTGCCGGAGTTGGTGTACTGCTTGCGCTGGTTATTGTGTTTGCGGAGTTTCGTTTGGCGCACGCGAGCATGGGCGGATTAATCGGCGGAGCCTTCGGAGCGCTGGCGGGAATGGGTGCGGCGTTGTTGCTTACGTTAATCATCTCGTATACCGCGCAGCCGCCGTCCACCAAATCATTTCTGGATTTTATCTCCCTGTTGGCCTTCAGCTATCTGGGGATGACCACGGGCTTTCGTTGCGGGGAACATTGGCGAGTTCCGCGGCGCAAAGCGAAAGGGACCACTGAGAGCGCTACTAATGAGCTGATGAAATTGCTGGACACCAGCGTGCTCATCGACGGGCGCATCGCGGAGATTTGCGAAGCGCAATTTCTGGACGGGGTGCTGGCGGTGCCGCAATTTGTGCTGCATGAATTGCAGCTGGTTGCCGATTCGTCCGACCCGTTGAAGCGGCAACGCGGGCGACGCGGGCTGGAAGTGTTGCAGCGAATTCAGAAAATGCCGCAGGTGGAAGTGCGGGTGGTCGATGACGATTTTCCGAATACCGCCGATGTGGACCATAAATTGATTGAATTGGCGCGGCGCACGGGCGCGAAAATCGTAACGAATGATTTTAATTTGAACAAAGTTGCCACGGTGCAGGGATTTTCAGTGCTTAACGTAAATGAGCTTGCCAATGCTCTGAAGCCGGCAGTGCTGCCTGGGGAAACCATGCGTGTTCTGATTCAGCGCGAGGGCAAGGAAGCCATGCAGGGCGTGGCGTATTTGAGCGACGGCACCATGGTGGTAGTCGACGGCGCGCGGCGCATGATCAATAAGAGCGTGGATATGATCGTGACTTCCGTGCACCAGACCACCGCAGGCAAGATGATTTTTGGCCGTGTGGATGAGCGCGTCGAGCCGGTCGGTCCTTATGCGCGGGCCGCGGTGGCGGGACGCGGGGTTGCTGGCAATTCGACGGCATCGTATAGCGCCGGATCAAGTGCGCAGCGAGAAGATGAAAGTAATCGCGCGAGCGACGTCGGTGGCGGCGATCAGAATTCTTCAGGAACGAGCCCCCAAACGGAAGGCGAATAGCGCGCAGTTAGCAGAAAGCGTCAAAGGACCCCGAAATTTCCACTCGGTATATAATTATCCGTTCATCGGATCAACGTTGATCGAATCAACGGACTCGACTCTCAAACGATAAAAATGGGACGAATCACTGCCATTCTTCCGGCTTCGGGACTGGGTACGCGCATGGGCGCGGAGACGCCGAAGCAATTTCTGGAACTGGACGGAACGCCGATTGTCATTCATAGCCTGCGGCGTATTGCGGCGTGCCCGCTGGTCACGGACATTATTGTGGCTACGCGCGGCGACGTACTGGAGTCGCTGCAAACTACGATTCGCGCGGAAAAGTTTACGCAATTTGTGCGCATGGTGCGTGGTGGAGATTCGCGGCAGGATTCCGTGGCGCAGGCTTTGCGCGAAATGCCTGAGGATACTGAAATTGTATTGGTGCACGATGCGGTGCGGCCGTTTGTTACCGTGGACCAAATCATGCGGGTGATTGAGGAAGCGCGGAAATGTAAAGCGGCGATCCTGGGGATTCCGGCGATGGATACGGTGAAGGAAGTGAAGCGCGCCAGTTTGCCGGAAGATGTGGCGCTGATTATTGGGACGATTCCGCGAGAGCGTGTGGTGCTGGCACAAACGCCACAAGCGTTTTCCGCGAAATTGCTGAAGGAAGCGTTTGCCCGTGCGGAGGCCGACGGAGTGAATGCTTCCGACGAAGCGGGTTTGGTGGAACGGCTTGGTCACGACGTGCACGTGGTGTTGGGGTCGGAGCGAAACATTAAAATTACCAGACCCGCGGATATGGAGCTGGCGCGGTTTTACCTGGAACGCGAGCGCAACAAAAAGTGAGCGTGCGCTGTGGCATCGGCTATGACCTGCACCGGCTGGAAGCTGGGCGCAAATTAATTATCGGCGGGCTCGAAGTGCCTTTTGATAAGGGGCCGGTGGGACATTCTGACGGCGATGTTGTGGCGCATGCGCTTTGCGACGCGCTTTTGGGGGCGGCGGGGCTTGGCGATATCGGTACGCATTTTCCGGACACCGATCCAAAGTGGAAAGGCGCCGACAGCATGCAATTTTTGGAGCATGCGGCGCGGCTGCTGGACGAAAAAGATTTTTCGATTGAGCATGTTGATGCAGTGGTGATTCTGGAGAGACCTAAATTGGGGGCGCATTTTCCGAAGATGCGCGAGGCGCTGGCGAAGGCGCTTGGCGTTACCGCGGACCGCATTCATTTAAAGGCCAAGACGAATGAAGGTGTTGACGCGGTAGGGCGCGGTGAGGCGATTGCCGCGTATGTGATTGCGACCCTGACGACGACCTAACGATTTTTGTTTGCTGAGGAAACATTTCTGGGCATAGCTATTTCCACGATTAATAATTTTCTGCTGTAGACTTCCTCTCACGTGACTTCCGAAAGGCGAACGCGAGATTCGGTTGCCAATCTCTTCACGGGAACCGATGTCGGGGAAATTCTTCGCGAGCGCGGATGGATCGCGAACGAAGAGTTTTCTCCGGAGGTGCAATCGTGGTGCGAACGCGCGGCGGGGATGCTTGGATCGCACGTTGCCGATCGCGAGGCCCTCAGTGACCTTCTCGATTTGATCTTCCATTATGACGCGGAGAAAGTATTGGAACGAGTGGAAAGCCACGCGGCGCTGGCGCGCTTTGGAGCCAGAGAAGCGGTGCGGCGAATCGCTCTGTTGTTGCTTGATGGTGGGACGCTGGATTCGGAACGATTCAAAGAAATAATCACGATCATGAAAGAAAGTTCGGACTTGCGGAGCCGGGATTTGTTTCATCCGATTCGGCTGGCGTTGGCTGGACGGGTGGGCGAGGGACAACTGGATCGTGTGATTTTGCTGATTGATGAAGCTGCGGCGTTGCCATTTGCTGTGGCAGTGAAATCTGCGCGTGCACGGATAGTGGAGTTTTGTTCGGCGCTTGATTGAAAATTGCAAGCCGTGAAGTTTGTTGGAGTTTTTCTATACACTGTTTGCTCGCATGAGTCCTCTCATTGATCGGTTGACGGGCATTAACGCGGTGCGCGAAGCGCTGCAAGCGGGCAGCGCGATTGATCGCGTGGTGATTGCGCGCGGGCGGCAGGACACGCGCACGGAAGAAATTGTGCAACTGGCGCGCGGGCGCGGAATTCCGGTGCGATTTGAGGATCGCAGCCAAATCGACCGGTTGGCCAACGCCAAAGATCATCAAGGAGTGGTGGCGCTGGCCGCAGCGCGGGCTGCGGGATCGCTTGACGATATTCTTGCGCATGCAAAAGCTGGCGGCCACGGCGGGTTGATTGTTTTGCTCGATGGCGTGGAAGATCCGCACAATCTGGGCGCCATCGTACGAACGGCGTTGGCGGCGGGTGCGCAGGGCGTGGTGATACCGGAACGACGAGCGGTGGGCTTGACGGATACGGTGGCACGCGCGTCGGCGGGGGCGCTGGCACATCTACCGATTGCGCGGGTTACGAACTTGGCACGCGCGATGGAAGAGTTGAAGGAAGCGGGTTACTGGCTCATTGGGCTGGACGAGGCGGCCGACAAAAGTTATACGCAGGTGGATTACACATCGCCGGTGGGAATTGTTTTAGGAGGCGAGGGCAAAGGCTTGCATGAGTTGACACGCAAGCGGTGCGATTTTGTGGTTTCCCTGCCGACTAGCGGGCCGGTGAAATCGCTGAATGTGTCGGTGGCGGCAGGTGTAGTTTTGTTTGAGGCTTTGCGGCAGCGGAGCGCGAAAGCGAAATAGCCTGCGAAGAAAAAGCAGGCGTACTCGGAAGCCCACCGCGACGCGAGGGCTCAAATTATTTGTCGTATTGAATCA
>DATHGV010000189.1:0-5507 GCA_035490135.1 Candidatus Methylomirabilota bacterium | reverse complement strand
TAGCGCAGTGGCACCACCCGTTCCCATTCCGAACACGGCAGTGAAACGCTGCAGCCCCGATGGTAGTGCGGCGATAGGCCGCGCGAGAGTAGGACGTCGCCAGAACTAAAACCCCACTGGGTTTATCCCAGTGGGGTTTTTGCATTTCTGGCACGCCTACTCGAGCAGAGAACACGCCATGCTGGGAAGCCGGCGGGTAGACGGTCAAGCCCGCCAGGGTAGCGGGTGAGTGCGCGGGAGCGAACGAATCAGTAGGACGTCGCCAGGACCCAGCACTTTGCTAGTCAAAGTGCTGGGCTTTTTTTTGTACCCGTCGGACTCGTCCGGCGCGCTATAGCCTGGGGCGGGGGCTGATCAACCCTCAATTTTCTCTAGACATTGACGGTCTATTTCCAAGCCGTCTCACAAAATTTCGCGCAACGCACTTTCGTCGAACGCGGCGACGTCCAGCAGGTTGGCGCGACCTCGCAAAGAAATTGCCTGTAGTGGAAACGAAATGATAATTTCCGCGGCGCGCAAAGTATCGGCCGACACCACCAACGGCGCGCCCAGCTCTTTGGTCATACTTTCGAGGCGCGCGGTCGTGTTCACCGAGTCGCCCACTGCTGATAAAATCGGGGTCTTTGGCGGACCCATTCGACCAACGATTGCTTCTCCAGTATGAATGCCAATGCCGACCGCGAGCGGCGTTGGCAATTCGATCGCGAGCCGATGATTAAAGCGATGCAACTCTTCGAACATCGTTCGCGCGCAGCGCAATGCCGCTCGCGCGCCTTGTTCGAGATTCTGGTCCAACCCACAGAGCGCCATCAAACCGTCACCAGTAAAGTTGGAATAATATCCTCCGGATTTCTCGACGACGTCCGCCAGAACGCGGAACAACGTGTTTAATAAGAAAACGACATCGTAGGGCAACCGCGTTTCCGCCAGGGAAGTAGAACCACGAATATCGGCAAACAAAATTGTTACGCGACGTTCGTCGCCAAATTCATGACCGGGAGCATGGTCAGTCGGCGCCACCAGACTTGGGTGCAAGAGCGGTTGGACAACGAGGTCAACTTCGGAACGTAGTTGGCAAGCCAATCGCACGTCATTTGGAGCGCCGATTCGCTCCAACGCTTCCTCTTCGATTTTCTCTGGGGCAGGCAAATCTCCCGCTGCACTGACAATTTGGACGCGGCAAGTTGTGCATCGGGCGCGGCCGCCACAGACCGACACGTGCGCCCGCCGCGCCATGCGACTGACTTCCAGCACCGACATCCCAATTGGCGCTTCGATTCCTACATTGTCCGGATAAGTGATCGTGAATCGCGTGTGCCGTTGCCGCCAGTTACGGATTTGAGCGATGGAAAAACAAATGCCGACCAATCCGAGCCACGAGAGGCCCGACCAATCCTTCAACGCTGCTCGCCACTTGGCCCGATGCGGATCCGAAGGAACGCCGCGCGCTTTGATCGCCTGCATCCAGTGCGGATCGCTCCGCGCTCGCGCGGTCATTGTCATTCCAACTTCGGCAAAGCCCAGGAGCGCAACCGTTGGTACCAGGACAAACGCGACCAGGATTGCCGGAAACGCTCGCCGGTACCAGCCATATAGACGCCACCAAAAATGCAAGCCCATTGTAAAATGTCCCCAAACCAGCAATACGAGCGCGATCTGGCGAAACCGCGTCCAGGGATCGACCCACAGGTTGGCGATCTCGTAGGTGTAGTCGATATCGATTCCAGTCAGAACGCGGGTGCCACGCGTGTTTACAATGTGGACCAGCAGCAAGTAGGGAATCGTTAGGCCAAGGAGAATTTGAACGCCCTCCCAGGCCGGCATGTAATAGTGCCGCCGCCGCATTAACACATAGAGGGCGATCGTCGCGTGCGTGACCAAGCTGCCATAGAGAAGTAATTGGCCCGGCGGCGAATGCCACAGCGCCATCCACCCATGGGCGTACTGCTTCTTGTGCGCGAACCGAGATCAACCCTAGGGCATGATTCGACAAATGCATCGTGACATAGAGTCCGATGATGAGCCCGGTCGCCGACCGCAATTCCCCGAGGGTCGGTCTTCGGATAAACCCCGAAGTCGCGGCGGGAACCTTTGGCATGGCAGAGAAAAGACCGGTCTCTTCCCGAAGTAAAGGGATCCGAAGACAATCGCAATCGTAAGAGCACAGAGATGGAGCGCACCAGAACGGGATGCAAAGTCACGGGTCTTTAGTTTGCGTTTGCCTGCGCCGTAGTCGGTGGAAAGGCGGGTAATCCGCGGTAAGCTCTCGTTATGTTAACGAGTCAAAAGGTTATTGATGCCATCAACGAACAGATCGGATACGAGTTCAGCGCGGAGCTGCAGTACTATGCGATTGCCGCGCATTTTGCGACTGAAGCGTTGCCGCAGTTATCGCAACATTTCTTCCAGCAGGCCGAGGAAGAGAAAGGGCACGCCCTGCGCTTTATCAAATATGTGGTCGATGCCGGCGGACGCGTGGTAATTCCGGCGATCGATGCCCCCAAATCGAAATTCAAAACTGCACGCGATGCGGTGAAGCTTTCGCTCGACCAGGAAATTCACGTGACTCAGCAAATCAACGGCCTGGTGGGATTGGCGCGGAAGCAGAACGACTACATCACGATCAATTTTCTACAGTGGTTTTTGACCGAACAACTCGAAGAAGTTTCCTCGATGGATAATCTGCTCAAAATTATCGAACGCGCTGGGACGGATTTATTGCAGGCCGATGAGTATCTTGCGCGTGTTGGTATTAGGACGATGCCGGAGCCGCCGAAAGAGTGACGCGGAGCGTTGAAGAATTGAAGCGGCCTAAATATGGGGACAGCTCGGAGAGAAAGCTAACCTCTAACTACGCTCCGCCTTTCCGACGCATTTTTTATAGTAACCATAATTTTTCGAGGCATTTAAGCCTACCGGCGCAGAAGAGCTTCTGCCGCAAAAACCCTTGAATAGATTCCGCCCGAGCCGTCTAATCGATCAACCTATGAAAACAAAAACATTTAGTTTGATCGCAGCGGCGAGTTTGGTGCTCAGCGGGATGGCGTTTGCCGGAGCCAAGACTTATGAAGTCACCGGGCCAGTCCTTGAAGTAAACGATTCGATGATCGTTGTGCAAAAGGGCAAGGACCGCTGGGAAGTGGATCGCGATTCCAACACCAAGGTCAACGGCGACGTGAAGGTCGGCGACAAAGTTCACATCAGCTACACCATGACGGCAAAAGATGTGGAAGTGAAGGCAGCCAAGGCCGAGAAAGGAACCAAGAAGGAAAAAGCGAGCCCGGCCGCTTCGCCGAAGTCGTAACTTTGGGGTAGGAATCCAAGTTTCGTTAGTTGAATCGCCGGATGTTTTAATCCACATCCGGCGATCTTCTGGGCCGCGGAGGGGAAACAGGCTCGGATTTGGTTGGCGTCAGTTGGACGCAAAGGGGGAACATTTGGCCTGTATGCGTTTGAGCATTGACTGACCCTCTCATTACCACCCTGCGTTAGCTGGGTGTTAACGACGTCTGAGAGAGCCCCCAACCGCTTCAGCGGTTTCTGTCGGTGAAGAAGAAAACCGCTAAAGCGGTTGTGGTAGAAGCGTCGGCCCTGCACCTCGCTGAAGCGAGGTGTTAATGAAATGCGATATACCAGGGCAACGCTAAACATGTATTTTGCTTTGTGTGCCCAGCGGAGATTTTCTCCGCTGTAGCGGGTTCAGCGGAGTGCAACTCCGGTGGGCGCACAGACTGGAAAGTCTGTGTTCCGGTCAACTGAGTTATCATGTTCCTCGATTCTGGTCGATGCAGCCGGCACGGCTGCCGCTACAGTGGATCGGGGGGCTGAATTTTCCCGCTGGCCAAGGACCGAAAGCCTATTATAAAGCACCGATGCTAGCCGGCATTGTTATCGGCGCGGTTGAGGCGCAAAAAATTAACAGCGCGGTTTATTTCGCGGCGGCGGCGGTTCTTATCTTCGTGGCGGCGATGTTGGCTGGGCGAAAAGTTCAGCGAAATCTGAAGGCAAAATGGATCGCAGCCATCTTCGCGGTCAGCATAGTGACCTTCGGTTTGATCTGGGTTCTGCTCTCGGCCTTGAATCGCCACGAGGCGGAGCCACGAACGCCGCCTGATTATCCGGCGCCCAACGCCACTCCCTGATCTTCGGCTAAGGCCGGCGCAATATCGAGCGGAGCGGCGCTAATCGCGACCACTTCATAGGTGGCAGTGCCGTGATCGGTGTTGAGAGTAACGCGTTCACCGCGCTTTTTGCCTAAGAGAGCCTGCCCGATTGCAGTCTGATAGGAGATGATGTGACGCTCAGGGTCGCCGTCCCAGGCGCCGAGGATGGAATAACTTTCTTCCTGCGCCGAATCCACATCGCGCAATGTGACAATCGTGCCAATGGAAACCTGGAAGGTGTCGGCGTTGGAGAAATCAGTGCCGCGGGCGCGGTGCAACATTTGTTCGAGCTCGGACTTACGCCGCATTAGAACGGCTTGCATTTGCTTGGCTGCTTTGAATTCGAAATTTTCCCGCAAGTCGCCATAGGAACGCGCCACCCCAATCTCCTTCGAATTCTCGGGAATTTTCTTGTTCACGATCTCTTCGTATTCCTCCTGCCTCTTGCGCAGGCTGCTCCAGGAAACAATAAGCGTTTCCGTCTTTTCTTCCGGCTGCGCTCCGGTCGCCATGCTTTCCAGTTCCGGATACAGCTTGATCACGCGCGCCATAAGTGAGCGTTTGGTCAGGTTGTCGAACACCGGAGTAAGCAATAAGCGGCGCATCACGTCGCGCGCGGCGCCGACCTCGGAGTTCTTGAAAATATCCCCAATTAGTTCGCGATCATCGAGCAACAGATCGCGTAAACGGGACGAGCGCGAGGCTTCGTTATGCTGGTCGCGTTCGATCGCGGATAAGATGGCCGGCAAAATTTCTGGCGTAATCAGCTCCGGCCAATTGGCGCGTTCGCGGCAGAGCCAGACCATCATTTCGCTGCTGGCGGAATGTTCGCGCACGGCGCGTTCCAACAATGTGCGCAGCTCGTCAATCTTTCCATTCTCGGCGAAAATCTTTGGAATTTGTGCGACGAGCCGCGGATTGTTCGAGACCATCATTCGCCAGACGCGCCTGGTCCAGGCATCGCCGAGCGCCCGCGGCAGTGCTTGCAAAACGCGACGCTCTTTGGCTGACGGAAGCTTCGAAAGAATCTCGGTCAGACGCGGTTCCTCTTCTAAAATCAAACGCTCCAGAGTGAGGTCGGGCCGGGTGATCGTCAATTCCGGAACGCGCGTCAGCAAATCGTCTCGTGCCAGGACAAGCTCGAAGGTGAGCGGGGAATGCAATTTTTGATTTTGCGCAGCGGTACTCTCGATTTTTTCCACGATCGGCTGCAATTGCGTTTTCGGATCTTTAAATTCGGGATGGAACTTAATGATCTGGTCGAGTGCGGCGGCCTGCTCTTTAGACTGGCGAGTCTGATTAAAAAATGTGAGGAGCTCGTCCGCGCGCGAGACCGGCTCGCCC
>DATHGV010000188.1:0-28185 GCA_035490135.1 Candidatus Methylomirabilota bacterium | reverse complement strand
ATTTCACGCGGCGCGCCAGTACTGCGTTCCAGCCAGTCGTGGAAGTCCTGAATTTTTACGGAATGCTCGATGGGGATGTCCACGACGGAGACTTGCACGGTGTTCAGACCTTGACCGATGCCCATTACCCAATCATTTCCGCGCAGGGCCACAAGTCCTAAGGCAACAGCTTCGTAGAGGGTTTCCGCGGTGACTTCGACGGTGTGTTTTACGCCGTCCATGTCTTTTATAGTGACGCGGCAGGAGCGGACTGGCATGACGAGGACGAAGCTATCATATTCGCTTTTTATTCGCCACTGTAAATGCATCATACAAATCACGGTTGAACGCCGGACCACAGCACAACGGGATTGCAAGAAACTAGGGCTTGAAGGAGTTTTGCGCTTGTATTTCCCGGCCGCTGCGACTCAATTGCGGGCCAGTAGCAGAGCGGAATTCGACGGTGATGTTTACTTCCGACTCTACCGGCTTGCCATCGATCAAGGTTTGGTCAAATTGCCATTCCCGCACGTCGTGCATCACTCGGGGCATCAAGGCGAAACGGCCGCTCACGGGTTTCAGATCTTCTACGCTTCCATTTTTGTCAACGAAGGCACGCACGGTCACTGCGTCTCCAGGGCGGGCATTGCCTGCCATTTCCACTTGGTTCGGCGCGACTCGCGTGAGCAGTTCGCCGACGGCCAACTTCGCGATGGGCCCGTGATGATGCCAGCGACTCTCAGCCGGCATCATGACAAATCTCTGCATTTCGATGGAAACGGAGCGTCCACTGGCTACCGACTCTACCGGCAGTCTGAGCAAAAATGATTCGTTGTTTTTTCTCGCTACGAGCATTATCCCGTGAAGCGGGGGCCGCGCATTTACTGGCGCCAAATTCGCGACGGCGCTAGGTCCTGCCGATCGCGAGGAGTTGGGCGCGTATGCGCTGGACGCCATGTTGGGTCGCACATTCGGCGCCATGCGCGGCGTTGCGTCGGACGCGCTGCGCGGCTCCGGGTTCCGCGAAGTAGAACCGTACGTTGCCCCGACGGGAGAAGATGCCGATGTGGGTTGAGTTTTCGAAGCAGTCAAAACCGTATTGTTATTGCGGCTGGCATCGCTAGGCGAGGAAGCCACGGAATTCCCTGCGGCCCCAGAAGTTATCGTGACCGAATGATTGACTGATTGCGTCGCTGCGGTCGATGCATTGTTGCCGACTGACTGGATCGACCCAGAAGCGTTTTGATGAGTGGTCGAATTTCCAGTGGCAGGCGCGGGGGAGATTGATGCTGCAGAGCTCGAAGCAATAAGTGGGACTGCTGGCGGCATAACTGGCGCAGGGCGGGATGCTGGAACAATTGAGGCGCCGACATAGGGGTGGCTTGTAGAGGCAGCATTCGCACCGGAATCGACCGAGACCGTTCGTGCGACCGGAGCACCGGAACTCTGTTTCGAGAAACCCTGATCGCGCGGACCTTGATTCTTGACCGCGACACTGTGAGTGGCCCGGCCAGCAGTTGGCGCCACGGCGGATTTGTCGTTCGAATCGACACGTCGCGCTGACGCATTGCCGGTATTGGTAAGCGCGTTTGTGGACGCAGCTAGATTGCTAGGTCGTGTAACCGGTTTGACAACCGCTCCAGCAGAAGAAAAGGAATCTTTTGCAACGGCGGCATTCGGTTCAGTCTTCGAATCCACTTTGGCTTCATTTGCGTCTGGATTTTCCGTCGGTGCGGCGGAAGCTGGCGCCTTAATGGCGTGAAGCTCTTGCGTGGACATGGAGTTCAGCAGTTTGGTGTCTGCTAACGCGGGAGTAGATACGAAAGATTTAGTAGCGGCAGAGGCTTTAACATCCTGCGAGTTCGTGATCGGTTGAGTCTCGCCACTGCGCCCCGGATTTGACTGAGGACCGGTCGCGTCGACGTCGCTGCCGGTAACGGCCGGGGATTCTTCACGTGCACTGGCAATTTGAGATTCAGGCGCGTCAACGTGGGAAATATTTCTGCGCACTGCAAACCCACGCGCGAGCCACTGTTGCAAAGGACGACGGCCGACCATAATTCCGATACCAAAACTAGGAATGGCGATCCATAACAACAGCAAGCCTAACGCCGATAATCCCTCTGGCTTCGACCTCTTCCGTGGAACCATGGTCACCGACGCCAAATCCCATTCATTCTCGCGGAATCCAGCAAAATTGGGGTTGGAGCCTTGATAAGTTTGCGTTTCGGCACCGGTGTTTTCACTAAAAGGGGGCTCATCCTCACTGGGCTCATCTTGCGCGGGGCCGAGGAATTCTGGCGCGGTGCCTCCCAATCCAACCAGCAAAGAAGCCTGTGGCTCCGCTAAAATTGGGGGATTAAGCAGGGCCGAAGCAGCGACCGGCGACATATCACGAGGCTTTTCAAGCAGCGCGGGAGTAATTGCAGCGTCGGCAAGAGCCGGCAAGACCGCACCGGCAGTTTCCAGAACACGCGGAAGGAGATTGACGTCTCGCACGCCTTCCTGAGCGAGCCATTCCCGAATACGTCCGCGCTGTTCGTCGGAAATATCTACCAATTGAATGCCGGCACGTTTCTTGGATTTGGTGGTCCAAGCCATGCGTCCATGAACTTCAATGCTCTGCGCCAATCCATTCATGCGGACTTGCAGGTTCGAATATGCTTCGTCACCTACAGGAATGGCCATGGAGATAGCCATCCCGTCATCGCTGACGTTCAGGACCATTCCGCCATTGGATTCTCCACACGCAGCATATATTAAGGTTCTGGGGAGAACCCGTGGATGCAAGCGTCTTTCAGGGATTTGCGTGTGACCAGTGAACTGCGGTGCGGAGGTGCTCACGATATCCTCACTGCGCGAATGCGCTTCTGCGCGTCGCGATTCGGCGACATACGGTCGGGGAGGAAAGCCCGGCTTAGGAAAGAAGGCGCGTCACGTTCCTGGGCGGAAACGCGAGTTAACACGAATGCTAATTATAGTAGTCTTTCTGATTGGATATTTTAAACGCTGGCTTTTGCCAAAAACGCGCCGACAACATCATTCCCCACCGCCAGGTAATAGAACCCTATATCTACCGGTAAGTTTCGAATCATTTATCTAGTCGCGTTCCCAATGACTTCCAGATGGTGCCACGGCAGCACTAGTCTCTGATTCACTGTTCGCCGCATCCCATGCCTTTCGCGAGATTGGCTCAATGGAGGGTAACTTTCTCTGTTTCAAGGATTTGTTGACGACCGGGAGATCCTTGGCTAGCAGGCTTTCAAACTCCGTCCTGACATCATCGAGTTCCTTCTTCAATGAATCGATACGCGCCATCTGATAATCGCCAGGACGGCCCTCGTAATTCAAAATCGCTCCGTACAGTGCGGTGGTCTTCTCGCGGATGCGTTCTTCTCCGGTGATCGCTCCACCTTCTTTGGTAGCGACAATTTTCGCGCGGAGTGCTTCGACCTTTTGCGCCGTTTCGTTAAGCCGTTTGGCGAGGGAGGGGTCACCCTTTAAGGCTGCCGCGCGGGCCAACAGAGCGTCGTGAACGCCGTTGATGCGATCCACGTCAAAGCTCATGTCACCCAGCAAATTATAAACGCGCATGGCGGCTTCAAATTCCTGGCGGCGGTCTTCGGCGCTGAATTTTGCTCGCGGATCCAGAACAACGTTAAGTTGTGTAGAAAAGGTGTCTTTCCCGCGTGTCATTTTGACGGTGTATGTACCGGGTAAAACGCGGGGACCTTGACTGGCTTCGAACGCGGCACTCGCTGCGGGTGGAACACGCGGCGCCTTTAATCTCATCGGCCAATCGACCCTGCTGATGCCTCGGCGGTTGTTCGGCGGCAGTGTATCCACCAATTTGCCCTGCGCGTCGAGGATTTCGATCTTCATTCTGCCGAAAATGTGGCGCTTCTTTTGATAGTAGGTGATGACCGCCGCGTCGGGGGGATTCGGTCCGGAGTACATTGCGCTTCCTTCAGCCCACCCGCCGTTGGCGTTCAACCGCTGTTGGGGTGGCTTGCCGGGGAGAAACCCGGCATCCTTGGCCATGACTTCCGGAGTTAATTTGCGCAGTGGAGAGATGTCATCAATGATCCAAATGCCGCGGCCGTGCGTGGCGATTACGAGATCCGACTCGCGGGTATGCACAACAATGTCGCAAACCGGGACTTGCGGAAAATCGCGCCCACGATACTGCGCCCACTGCTTGCCGCTATCCAACGATATCCAGAGACCGAATTCGGTGCCGAGAAAAAGCATGTTGGGCGAAACCGTATCCTCTTTAATAACGTGGGCAAAGCCGCGCACACCGTTATCGGCGCTGACAATCGGTGTCCAGGTTTTGCCGTAATCCGTGGTTTTGTAGACGTGCGGGGTCATGTCGCCGAAAGTGTGCCGGTCAAATGCGGCATAGGCGGTGCCGGGATCGTACAAGCTGGCCTCCACCCAGGAAACCCATGAGGCTTTAGGCAAGTCGGGGACGTTAGCCACTACGTTTGTCCAGGACTTGCCGGCATCGCGCGTGATCTGCAAGTTCCCGTCGTCGGTGCCAACCCAAATCGTCTGCGCTTCTCGCGGAGATTCGCTGATGGAATAAATGGTGGTGTGCATCTCAGCATAAGAATTGTCAACAGTTACGCCCCCGGACTGTTCCTGCTTCTGTTTTTCAGGATCGTTAGTCGTCAAATCCGGCGAAATGCGATCCCAGGTTTGGCCGTGATCGCGAGAGCGGAATAAAAATTGCGCGCCAATGTAAATGGTGCCTTTCTCGTTGGGGCTCAAATGAATCGGCGTGTTCCAATTGAACCGTAACTTCCCTTCTCCATAATTCGGTTCGGGCTTAATGAAGCGCGCTTCCAGCGTGCTGTGGTTCACACGCCCAACGAATCCGCCCTGCGATTCGGCGTATACATAATTGGGATCCGAAGGATCGGCAAAAGCCCAGAAACCATCCCCACCCAAAAGATTTTCCCAGCGGCTATTGGTAATTCCTCCCGGGTATTGTGAGTCGCCGGTCCAGACGCTGTTGTCCTGCAGGCCGCCGTAAACATGGTAGGGGTCGGCCTGATCGACGCTGACGTGATAAAACTGGGAAATCGGCAGATTGTAGCCTTTCCACCACGTGTTTCCGCCGTCGTAGGAATACCAGATGCCGCCATCGTCCCCGGCGATCAAATGATCGGTATTATCGGGATCGCTCCACACGTCGTGGAAGTCGCCGTGAGCGCTCTGGGAAATGGTGCTGAAACTTTTGCCGCCATCTTCACTCATGATCAGTACAAGGTCGGGCTTGTAAATTTTATTTTCATTCTTGGGATCGACAATCAGGTTGCCGAAATAGAAAGGCCGCCACACCATCCAGTTGCTGCGGTCGCGCTCCTGCCAGGTCCTTCCTCCGTCGTCGGAGCGAAATAACGCGCTGCGATTAGATTCGATGAGCGCGTACACAACCTCCGGCTTGGAGGGAGCGACCGTTACTGCAACGCGTCCCCAGGGCTTCGCGGGCAAACCTTGCGAACTCCTTTCATCTAGATCCTTCCAGGTGGCGCCTCCATCGGAAGAAACGAATAATCCGCTGCCGCTGGGTGCGGTCGAATTTTCACCTCCCGAACGAAACGTCCATCCCTTACGCCGGAAATCCCACATACCTGCGTAAATGGTCTTCGGATTCGCCGGGTCCATGGAAATCATTGAACAGCCTGTGGAAAGATTCGAGCCCTTCAAAATTTTGTTCCAAGTCGTACCGCCATCCATGGTCTTGTAAAGGCCACGGTCTTCGCTGTCACTCCACAATTTTCCGGGGACGCAGACGTAGACGATGTTCCCGTCATTGGGGTCGATCAAAATCTTCGCGATGCGCTCGGATTCCTTCAAACCCATGTTGGTCCAGTTTTCGCCGCCGTCCGTGGACTTATAAATTCCGTCCCCGATGGAAACACTATTGCGAGTCCAGGACTCGCCGCTGCCGGCCCAGACGGTCTTAGGTGCTTTCGGATCGATGGCAATGGCACCGATGGATTGCGCGGTTTGCTTATCAAACATGGGCTTGAAAGTGGTGCCACCGTTTACGGACTTCCACACTCCACCGCTGGCCGCTCCCACGTACACCGTGATCCGGCCGTTCTCTTTGACGGCGGTAAGCGCGGCGATGCGTCCACTCATCGTTGCGGACCCGATGTTCCGCGCGCCGAGGCCAGAGATCGAGTCGGAATCGTATTTCACATCCTGTGCGCGTAGAAGCGGCGCGGAAAACGCGCCGCTCACAATAGATACAGCCAGGACCAAACCGCGAGTCACATTCAACATTTCGATGGCGTCCTTAAGAGTAATTTTGCAAAAGTGCGTCGACACAAGAATTCCTAAAGCGAGAACTTCTTCGGATCACTTCGGGTTTGGTTTAGGTTCCGCTTTAATGACCGGCATGGAGAACAGCGAGTCGTCCAGAGGGACATTAAGTTCGACTTTGTCCACCGTAAATTTTGCGCGCTCCTGACTTCCTTTTTGCCCGCTTTCGAAGGCAAAAGGAAAATACAACCCGTTCACCTGTTCATAGTCTCCGTAGAAGTTTTCGGTAAAGACCACCGCCCCGCGAATATTACTTTGATTCTCCATTTTGATTTCGAGGAAGGAGTCGGCGTCGAGAAAGTAATAACGCAAGTCGCCGTTTTTCAGCGTGAGTTTCACTTTATAACAGTCCGTGCCTTCCACCGAGTCGTGTCCCACCAATTCCGCTTGGTGACCTTTCTCTTTGTAGTTCACCATCGGGCCATCGATGTCGGCGTCGATCTGCAAACTTTTAACATCGTCCTGCGACATCAGTTCGGGATCCTTACGACCGCCAAAAGGTGAAATCTGCCAGCCAGTCTTTCCGTCATAAGCCTGAATTTGCGCCAATCCTTGAATCACAAATTCCTCGCGCACCTTATCGGGACGCTTGTTTTCTTGAAGAAATGCGGCGCGAAAGGAGCCCTGATTGAATTTCCCGCTGATGCGGATGCTCTGAACGGCTTTCAGCTTCTCCATGCCACCGTGCGCCTGAATGTTCTTGGCGATTATTTCATCCACGGTCTGCGCGAGGACCGATAATGGCGACAGCAACACGAAAACCGACAACAGGATTAAGGGACAGAGTAGTCGCCGCAACGCCATTACTTGACCTTCAATTTTCATGAATTTCTCCGAAGATGACTGCGCTAGACCTTATAACAAACACAGAGCTACACAAAGGATGAATTCTTTTCCAGTAAGACGAAAATGAGGGTCCTTCGTGAGCATCTTCCCCGGGTCTTCATTCAACGCTGCGCAGCGATAAAAGGTTTCGACGGCACTAAAATTCAACATGCAAGCGCAGGGTGGGAACAATCACCGGCCCGCGGTCACGGTTGTAGCCGGGATTGTTGATGTGTTGCACGCCAGCGGCTGGGTAAAACCCTCGCCAAAGATGCAGCGTGTAATAGGCTTCCTCAATGGTTTCTCGCCCATAATTGAGATGGCCATCGCCCAACAGAAACCCGTAGCCGCCCAGCGCCAAATATTCCTGGTGATCTCGCGAAATGCCGTTCGAAACAAAAACGACACCGGCGCGATCGAATTTCCGGTGCCAGCGTTGGCCTGATGCTCCCGCACCCAGCTCCACGGTACTATCCACCTCAGTGTAGGCATAGGACTCATGGCGGCCCTCGTTCCAGCCCCAGCGGCCGAAAATGCCGAACCAATCGTTGAGTGGCTGTTCAAAGTTTGCACCGAAACCGTACTTTACGGAGGTGCGCAAGGGATGGGCGGTAATTACCGGAATGGCGGTCAGACCGGCAAGGTAATTGTCGGTAGCTTCGCGATAGCTTCCCATATTGGCGTGATTCACGTACGCAAGTAATCGCAGGATACCCTCGTGCTGCGGCAAGAGCGCTCCGCGCAGCTCGACTTCAATATTTTCGGCGCGTGCGCGAGAAAGGTCGGCATCCAAATGAATCCCGTTCGCGACTTTAGGCATGAGAGCTTCGGCAAATCGCACTGAAGCATGCCGGTCGTGATATTCGAGCATGCCGGCGAATGTGTAACCACGCGTATCCGCGGCGTAATCGTAAGCGCCGTTGTTGTCCACGGTCCAATTCATGAACTGAAAATTACTGTCGGAGCCGTAATTGTTCAGGTCGAAGAAATCTGCGATTCCGAATTTACCGAACCGCAATTCCAGGCGCCTTTCCGGTAGTTTGCTGAACAAGGAATACGCGGAACGTGCTGAACTGGTTTCATCGTGACTCAAGGGAATAATTTGATGCCACATCAGGCGCGCAATGTAAGGCGCTTCGCTGAGCGCTGGATTTCTCACAACATCGAGGTTGGTGAAGCCCGCCAGCCCAAAGGCCTCTCCGATCCCATGGCCCCCGGTCTCCTGCACATCGCAGAGCAGCTCCGCGGTACCCGTCAGACGAAGGCCGGTATACAAGGTGAGGACTCGGGAAGTGGCGTCCTGTGCCTGTGGCGAAAGACTGTTCCTGCCTTGGTACGGCGACCGGAAAGCCGGATGCCATTGCGAGATGATATTGGCCTGGCCTGAAATCCAAACGCGGTCTGTTTCCAAATGGGGAAACATCGCAGGGACGGGGTCTGTGGCTGGCGCTGTTCCGGCGTCCGGCGGTGCGGGTGTTTGCTCAGACTGTGGATCCTGTGCGCGTGAGATCGCCGGCAATGAAAATGTTCCCACCGCGATTATCGAGCCGAAACAAAACCTGATTACCGCTCCGGAGGCGACTCTCCGTATCATCGAATCGTTTCGTCCTTTTAAAACTGGATGGTAAGAGATGCAAGTTAACCGTTTAACCAGCATTTCGATGAACATCTGATGAACGTGACGGCCGCTTAATTTCGTCTGTCTACTACCGGGCCGCTATCGGTGATGATATAAACGCACCACGTTTTTTCGCACTTTGGTATCTTAACTTGACTCGCACGGTGTTCCTGGAAGGAATTCACGTGTTCTCACGAAATTTTACAATGATCAAATTGTCTGCGTTGGCGTGGGTTGTTTTCCTAACCAGCGCCTGCACCGTTCGTGCGCAGGATGGGCCGCAGGAGGGCGGCCATGAACTTCAAATCTGGACCGGCGGAGGACATGGAACAAGTGGGAGTCAGTCTGGCGACGGCGTGTTTAATATTGGCGCGCGTTATGGCTGGATTTTGACGGATGCCCATGGGCCGAGCTTTCTGCGCGGCCGCTTCGAATATGCCGTGGACGTCGTTCCACTTTTTATCGTGCTGCAGAGTACCAATACGGCATACGGATTTGACGTCAATCCATTTGCGCTCAAATGGAATTTTGTTTCGCACGGAAGCGTCGTGCCTTACGTAGATATCGGGGGCGGAACACTTTTTACCAATGTGAAAGTGCCGGAGGATACATCACATGTCAATTTCACTCCCACCGGCGCACTCGGCATTCACTTTTTGCGCAGCAAATATAATTGGAGCGCAGAGGTGCGCTACATGCATATTTCCAACGCCGGAATTTCTCGGCCGAATCCCGGCATCAATACCATTCAGGTGCGGCTCGGGTTTGGAAGATTCACCCAACCAAAGTGATAGGTGATCGCTCCCGTTCGGCCAGGGAAAATTCTTTCGGCGGCACGCACATTGGAGCATAATGTTTTCTGCTACATTCTTCAGGAGCCAGCCGAAATGTCAAAAACATCTCAGGGTACTGCATCGATGATTTTTGTATTTGTTGCAATAGCGGTTATTTTGGTCGCCGCCGTTGGATACCGCGCCGTTCACGCGGGCGACAAAGCTCCCGCGGTGGGATCAACTGCGCCGGACTTCACTTTAAAGTCGCAAGAAAACAACCCTGTAAGCCTTCACGATTTCAAGGGCAAATGGGTAGTACTCTATTTTTATCCCAAGGATTTCACCAGCGGCTGCACCGTGGAAGCCCACAATTTCCAGCGCGATCAGGCGCAGTACGAAGCCAAGAATGCTGCGATCGTTGGCGTCAGCATGCAGGACCCGGATTCGCACCAGAAGTTTTGCACCAAGGAAGGACTTACCTTCAAGCTGCTGGCTGACACCGATAGCCAAGTTTCGAGCACCTACGATTCAGTGATGAATATGGGTGTGACTAAGCTTTCCGCGCGTCACACTTTTCTCATTGATCCCAACGGGGTAGTACAAAAAGTATGGCTGGATGTGAAACCGGAAAAGCACAGTGCAGAGGTGCTCGTCGCACTCGACGATTTGCAGAAAAACGGCACCGGGAAATAATCAGCCCACACGGGTCGGCGATTCGATCGCAGCTCAACGGTGACCAAGCACGGGGATCGTGCGATACCACCCGCGCCTATGGTTCGTCGTCTCCATCTCCTTCATGGGTGGCTTGCGCCGACGCTGGCTTATCTGGATCGATTGGCTGCTTCCCGGTCTTCAATAACTCAGAGTTCAGTTGAGCAATATCGTGGTCACGAATCGCCGCCCATTGGGTCTGCAAATTTTTCAACGCCGCCACTTCCTCGTGGTAAGCGCTTTGCGCTTGCGCGGTGGGTGCGGAATCAGCGCTATCAGCGACGGCCAATAGGTTGCCAAAATGCTGGTTGAGGGTGGAAAAATTCTCTGGACGCTTGCCACCCGCAGGCACACCAAAGAAACTGCTTTCAGCGCTACCCTCAAGTTCCGCGACTTTTTTCTTTACCGCAGAGAGAGATGCCGACAGCGGCGAATTGCCAGCACTGCTGGAAAGCTCTGCTAATTGTTCGCGCACAGACTGCACCTGCGCCAACGATTTGAAACTTTCATTCATTCCTCGAACGGCGCCGGTCTCCATTGCGAATTGCGCGCGTAATTCCGCAGCGGGGGTTTTTATTCGCGGATCCATGTGCAGCGTCAGGGGTTGCTCCTGGCTTTTGCCATCCACGGTGAGCTTGACGACGTAGCGCCCCGGTAAGGCCATGGCGCCGAGCGGCAACTCTGGGGTGTTGCGGACGATGGCGGAAATAGGAAATTCGTGGTTCAGCGAATCGGGCCGCGCATAATGTAGATCCCAAACGAAGCGGTGAAAACCAGCCTCTGAAGAAAGTATCTGCTGTGGCCGAACCCAATACATGGGAATGGGATTTTCCGCGGCGATTTTCTCCATCGGTTTGGGCTGGTCGTTGCTGGAGTAGCGGCGCACCAAATGATTTTGGGCATCGAAGATTTCCAGCCTTACCTTGCTCCGGGAACCGTCTGCAACCAAATAGTCAATGATCGCCCCGTCGGGGGGATTTTGTCCGGCGGGGACCTCCGGCGGAAGCGGCGTATCTGAATTGCGATTCCAACGGAAACGCACGGCGGTCTGCGGAGCAAATAGCAACGCAGGCCCACGCGTGGATTGCGAAGACCACTGCCGCAGAGGGGTAACGTCGTCGAGAATCCAGAAGGATCGGCCGTGCGTGGCAACGATGAGATCATCTCCATGAATGGCCAGATCGCGCATGGAGGTATGCGGAAGATTCAACTGCAACGATTGCCAGTAATCGCCGTCGTTGAAAGAAATATATACAGAAGTTTCGCTACCGGCAAAAAGCAGCCCTTTGCTCGCGGGATCTTCACGCACCACGTTGATGGGTGCGTTGTCCGCCAGGCCTCTTGTAATTTCCGCCCAGTTCTTGCCGTAGTCGCGCGTGCGGTAAATATGCGGACGAAGATCATCGAGACGGAAAGTATTGATGGCCGCGTAAGCCGTGCCGGCATCGTAATGCCCGGCCTCAATGATGGAAACTTTACTCCAAGGGGTTAGTTGCGACGGCGTGACATTCTGCCAGGTTTTGCCGGCGTCCCGCGTTATGTGGATCAAGCCGTCGTCGGTTCCCGCCCAGATCGTGCTTGCATCTTTGAACGAAGGAGCCACGGCGTAAATTACCCCGCGGTGTTTCCCCTTCTCAGGGTCGGATGCGGCAAAAACTCCCAGATTCGCCGGTGTCTCATAGGATTCCCGCGACAGATCTGGACTAATCACGGTCCAACTTTTCCCGGCGTTAACAGTTTTAAACAAAACATTGGCCGAAAAGAAGAGCTCGTGGGGATTGAGCGGAGAAAACACCACCGGCAGGGTGCGGTCGTAGCGGTATTCACCCCGCCGGACGGGCTCAGGAGCAATATCCGCAACTTCGCCGAGCTCTTGGTTGGTGCGCGACAAGCGCGCTCCGTAAACAATGTTGGAGTCGAGCGGATCGACAGCGATGTAACCGTATTCAAAAACACCGACGGAATGCCATTCGCGAAAAGTGATCTCGCCATAATCGCTGCGGCTTAACGTTCCCGCAGAACCGCTTTCCTGCTGCGCGCCATACACCCAATAGGGAAAGCGATTGTCGGTGGTCACATGATAAAACTGGGCAGATGGCTGGTTGTACCACGAGCTCCACGTCGCACCACCATTGACGCTGATAACCGCGCCCTGATCAGAGGTAAGCGCAATGATCTGCGGATTTTCTTTGCTGATCCACCAACGTTGGTAGTCATCGCCGCCAGGAGCGCCCTTGAAGCCCACAAAAGTTTTGGCACCATCCGTAGATTTCCATGACGAGGTATTGGCAATATAAACGATATCGGGATTATCCGGAGCCACAGCGATTCCCATCGCGCCTGGCCCACGGCCGCCTATGCGGTGGTCGTCATTTACTTTCGTCCAGGACTCCCCAGCGTCGTCTGAACGGTAGATCCCTGCGCGACCCTTTTTTGCTTCAATCGTGGCGTACAGGCGATTCGGTTGGCTTGTGGAAACTGCTACACCGATGCGTCCAAGATCGTCCTGAGCCCCCGGCAGTCCAGCGGTTAGCGGACGCCAGCTGTCTCCACCATCGGTGGACTTGAACAAGCCGCTACCTGCTGTGATAAACGATTCGCCGCTGCGAATTTCCCACGGGGCCACGCGCGCCGCCCATAGCACGGCGTAGAGGGTGCGCGCATTCGACGGATCGAGAACCAAATCGGCTGCGCCGGTGTTCTCGTCCTTATATAGGATCTTCTGAAACGTTTGGCCGCCATCCGTGGAACGAAAAACGCCGCGTTCCGAATTTGGCCCATAGGGATGACCTAGCGCTGCCACGAACAAGCGGTTCGAATCTTGCGGATCGATGATGATCGACGCGATCTGATAGGCATCTCGGAGTCCAAGGTGCGTCCAGGTTTTGCCGGCGTCCGTCGATTTGTAAATTCCATCGCCGGTGGACAGATCGGGCCGTTGCAGACCTTCACCGCTACCGACGTAAATCACGTTAGGATCGGATTCGGATACCGCCAGGGCCCCGACGGAGCCAGTGGGTTGATCGTCAAAAATGGGCGTCCAGGTATTGCCAAAATCGGTGGTCTTCCAAACACCTCCGTCCACCGCCGCCATATAAAAGACGTTCGATTGGTGTGCGACACCGCTGATCGCCACCGTGCGACCACCGCGAAACGGACCAATACAGCGCCAGCGCATCTCATGAAAAAAATCGGCAGGAAATTTCACTGAGCCCGACGGGGCTTGATCGCTGGCGCGAGTGTCTTGAGCAGCCGCGACCTGAGTGCCTAGTGAGGCGAGCAACGCTCCGAAAACAAAGACCGTGGCAATCTGTAACCTACGCATAAAGTCCCTCCGCGAAATGATGCAATTCCCATTGAGCAACTGAACGACTCCCTGGACCAAACTTCAGAAAGGTTTGTCGAACGACCGGCGTCATTCGCCGACCGTTTTTACGGGGGCGTGTTCGGGCGGCGTAGCTGGCGCAGCGTCGCCTTTCACATAGTGGTTGTACCAGGCAAGGTAGCGCTCCAGACGATCCTTTATATGGGATGGTGTGGAAAATTCGTGATACTCATCCGGGTAAACGACCAGCTCAGTGGTACGCCCCAGGCTCTTTAGCGCTTGGAACATTTGCTCGCCATTAATGATGGGAACATTCCAGTCGATATTGCCGCCCATAATGAGGGTGGGGGTGGTGATGCTCGCGACTCGATAAAAAGGAGAGAGCTTCTCGTAGACAGCTTTCTTTTCCCATGGCCGCCCCAACTCGGTTTCCCAGTCGCGTTGATAGTGGTCATGCCCGTAATTGGTCATGTACAGAAATTCGCCGGCGCCAGAGATGGCGGCTTTGAAACGGGTCGTCTGGGTAATGATGAAATTCGTCGATATGCCGCCATACGACCATCCTCCGACGCCCAATTTCTCCGGGTCCGCAATTCCCTGTTCGACGGCGTAGTCGACCATGGCCATGTCGTCCTGGAAATCCTTGTTTCCCCAATCGGCAAAGATGGCTTGGGCATATTTTTGGCCGTACCCGGTCGACCCGCGCGGGTTGGGAAAAAGTACGGCATAGCCATTCGCCGCCAGCAGCTGCGCCAAGTGCGCAAACTCCGCGTAATACGCCCACACCGGCCCGCCGTGGGGTCGCAGAATCGTCGGCACTCTTTTCCTCGCAACATAATCGAGTGGCTTATACAGGTAACCGGCCACCGTGGTGCCGTCCTTACTTTGGAAATGAACATATTCCCCATGCGACAACTTAAGTTGTGAGAAGAGCGCGTCGTTAATGTGTGTAACTTGGGTGAGTTTGCCGCCGGGAATGGTAAAAATCTCGTCAGGACGGTCGATGGTGGCCACTTGCGCGGCAATATCTCCCGTTTTTGAGACGTTGTAATCGTTGACCATCAAGCGGCCGTCGATTGGCCGAGTAATTTCTCCGCCCCCAACGGGTATACGGCAAAGGTTCTGAGTGCCATCGTCATCGGCGATAAAGTAAATGTACTGTCCATCCGGAGAAAAACGCGGTTGCGTGCTCATGCGATCGAACGATTTAGCGAGAATTTTGGCCTCGCCTCCATCCACAGAGATGATCGCGAGATGCCTGGTGCCATATTCGAACTCTGAGGGATCAAGCCGCGCACTGTAAGCGATCCACTTTCCATCTGGCGACCAGGCTGGCGACCGGTCTTCACCGGGACTTGTGGTTACCTGCGTGACGTGCGCACCTTTGTCGGTGTGGTCCGCGGAAACTATCCAGATGTCTGTGTTGTACGTCGCATCCGGATCCGGTGTGGAACGATTGCTGCTAAAGGCCAATTGCTTGCCCGCGGGCGACCAAGCCAGTTCCCCGTCGTCGTAATCGCCGGAAGTGATCTGCGTCAGGTTGCGTTTCGCGAGATCAAAAACGTAGAGATGCGTGCGGCGACGGTCGAGGTAGCCGATCTCGTCCTGCTTGAATTGGCGGCGGTCAATGACCCAAGGCCGCTGCGTCTTGGGTTTTTTCTCTTTGGCGTCCTTGCCGGCATCCGAGTCTTTGTCTCTCTCGTCTTGCTCCTTAAAAGCCTCCTTTTCGTCCAGCGACGCGTCCCGCAACAGTAGCGCCAGCCGGCTTCCGTCCGGAGACCAGGCAAGCTCGTCCACATCTTGCGGCGTGTAGGTGAGCCGTTCTGCTTCGCCGCCAAGGCGATTGAGAAGCCAAACTTGCTCCTTGCTTCCATTGCGGGCCGAAAGGAAAGCTATGTACTTTCCATCGGGACTCCATCGCGGGTGAGAAGAGGAAACGCCTGCCGCAGTAAGTGCGATAGGATCTCCGCCGGACGCCGTGACCATCCAGATTCGTTCCTCGTTTTTGTCGCTCTTCAGAAGCGGAGTCTTAACCGTATAAGCGATCCAACGGCCATCCGGGCTCAACTGAGGGTCGTGTACCTCGTGGATTTGGAAATAGTCATCGACGGTGATAGGGCGCTGGGCGCCAGCAAACGAGGCGAGCCACGCAGAACAGAAAATAAAGACCAGTGCCGCGACAAGGGCCGAAACAACACGATTGAGCATTCGCAAAGACTCCTGAACGAGATAAATGGCGAGCAAACGGCGGAGTCTATCACAGAGGAGCAGGAAAATCGGACAGTCGTAAACGAGAGCAACGGCCAGTCGTACTTGCAAGGAAGGTTTTGAAATGTTCGGGACTCTAAAAACGGGAACAGACCTCTTAATTCATACAAAAATCACTGTAAGGGTTAAAAATAATTTGCTGGGAGCGCAGATTTTTCTTGCATGCCGAAACGACTCTTGTATTCTTCGAAATGCGCACTCACTTCACCGCGGCGCGAGAGTGAGTGTCGCTCGGAGGACGGAAAGTAAAAATTGAGTTCTCTGTCCCTTCCCACCCAATACCCTGCACAAGCCATTTCCACCAGGAAAACCCGAGCCGCGAAGCTGACGCTCTGGCCGCTCGTTGCTGCGACGTTTTTCATGGTGTCCGGCGGCACTTACGGAACTGAAGAAATCGTAAGCGGCGCGGGCTATGGCCATGGAATCTTGATATTGCTGTTTTTACCGGTACTGTGGTGCTTGCCGACCGCTTTCATGATCGGTGAGCTGTCGAGCGCGCTGCCCGCAGAGGGCGGCTACTACGCGTGGGTACGCCGCGGACTCGGCAATTTTTGGGGATTTCAGGAAGCGTGGCTGTCGTTGGTAGCCAGCATCTTCGACATGGCCATCTATCCAACCCTATTTGTCTTTTACCTGAAGCAGATGTCGCCCTGGTTTGGCATCGGAAATCACGGCGTGCTCGCCGGTCTGTTTGTGGTGGTCACCTGCGCGGCATTAAACCTGGCGGGGATTCGCGTTGTGGGTATTACCTCGCTGTGGCTGTTCTTTTTGCTTTCGGCTCCATTCGCGGTAATTGTGCTGCTGGCTCCGGTGCGGGCTGGTGCGCTTGCTGCCACGCCACAGGCCTCGGAAGCGGGCGCCGGCCTCGGTTTACTTGGCGGTGTGCTAGTGGCTATGTGGAATTACATGGGATGGGATAACGCCTCTACCATTGCGCAGGAAGTGGAACGGCCGCAACGTACCTACCCGAGAGCGATGATTGCCGCGGTGATTCTGGTTTCGCTCACCTACATACTTCCGTTCGCAGCGGTTTATTTTATGGGTGTACCCGCGACGGCCTTCGCGGAAGACGGCTCGTGGGCGACGGTCGCCGGCCTGGTGGGCGGCAAAGTAATGGGATTCGAGTGGTTGCGCTTCCTGGTGGTGCTCGGCGGCATGATGAGCGCCTTTGGGATGTTCAATGCTTTGGTGATGAGTTATTCGCGGTTACCTCTGGCGATGGCGCGCGATGGCATGTTGCCAAAGGTCTTCGCCAAAACAAGCGCGCGAACGCAGGCCCCCTGGGTGGCCATCATTGCATGCGCCACGTGCTGGGCGCTGTGCCTCGGACTAGGTTTCAAACGACTGGTGACGCTGGACATCATGCTCTACGGCGCGGCTTTAATTCTCGAGTTTGTGACTCTGGTGGCTCTGCGCGTTCGGGAGCCGCAGTTGAAGCGCGAATTCCGGGTTCCCGGCGGATTAGCTGGTGCGATCCTCGCCGGTGTATTCCCGCTGGCGTTACTCACGATCGCGTTGGTGCAAAGTGAGAGCCAGTCGGTACTGGGAATAAATGGGCTCCTTTTCGGTGTTCTGATCATGGGGGCGGGGTTCGTGCTCTATGCCTCGACGCGTAAGCTTCGCAAACGACTCGCAACGGAAGTGGCCGCGCAAGTCGCCGAACCGGCTTGATTAGTTCGCTCCACAGCGCCGAACGCCAGCCTCCTGATTCGCACAAATTAGAATCGGTTCCATTCAAAACTCCACAACTTTGAGCTTGGCCCGCTGAGATATACTTCCGGCTCGTTCATGAGATTTGCGCTCCGGAGAATAGCCCGTGAAAATTCCGCGCTTGAAATGGCCACTGCTGATTACATGTCTGCCCATCATTGTTGCTTCCGCCTTCGCAGTGGCGCCAATTTCGCCGGCGCAAACGGGCAGCGCCCTACAACGCTTAGACGACGAATTTTTCCAGGAGCTGCGCTGGCGCTCCATCGGTCCGCATCGCGGGGGGCGTTCTCTCGCGGTCACTGGTGTGCCGGGACAGCCGGAAGTATTTTATTTTGGCTCCGTGGATGGCGGTGTATGGCGAACCAATGACGCGGGGCGAACATGGAATCCTATTTTTGATTCGCAGCCGATTGGTTCCATCGGAGCTATTGCCGTCGCGCCTTCAAATCCGGATGTGATCTACGTTGGCTCGGGCGAAGCCGATATGCGTTCGAATATCGGCTACGGGAACGGCATGTATAAATCGACGGATGCCGGCAAATCCTGGACACATATCGGCCTGACCGACTCCCGGCAGATTGCACGTATCCTGGTCGATCCCGCGGATCCCAATAGAGTATTTGTCGCTGCCCTTGGACACGCTTACGGTCCTAACACCGAGCGGGGCGTGTTTCGATCCAAAGATGGAGGAGCAACGTGGCAGCGCATTCTTTTTCACGATGAGAATACTGGCCCGATCGACCTGGCATTCGAACCGGGAAACTCAGGCACGATTTACGCAGCACTGCTCCAGACCCGGAGGCCGCCCTGGAATGTTTATCCGCCATCAAAGGGCCCTGGCAGCGGGTTATACCGCTCCCGTGACCGTGGCGATCATTGGGAACCCGTGACCGGGCACGGATTGCCCGCCGAAGAAGTTGGCCGCATAGGAATTACGTTTGCGCCGAGCAATCCAAAGCGGATTTATCTGATCGTGGACGCAAAAGCCGGAGGACTTTATCGCTCCGACGACAGCGGCCAAAATTGGCAGCTGATATCGCAAGACAAGCGCATACGGGAGCGCGGCTGGTACTTCGGCGAAGTCAGCGTCGATCCCAAGGACGCGGATACCGTGTACCTTCCAAATACAACGGTGTATCGCTCACGCGATGGAGGAAAAACGTTCGCCGCGTTCAAAGGCGCTCCTGGCGGCGACGATTATCACCAAATGTGGATCGACCCGGATGAACCGCGACGAATGATTCTGGGAAGTGATCAAGGAACGATCGTCACGCGCAACGGCGGCGAAACCTGGAGTTCTTGGTACAACCAACCAACCGGACAGATGTATCACGTGAGCACCGACAATCGGTTTCCTTACTGGGTTTATGGCGCACAGCAGGATAGCGGCTCGATTGCGACGCCCAGCCGGGGAAATTATCGCGCGCTGGATTTTCACGATTGGCGCCCGATCGCAGCAGGTGACGAGAACGGCTACATAGCGCCCGACCCGGAAAATCCCGGAGTGATTTATGGAGGATTTGTAACTCGTCAAGATTTGAACGATGAACAGATCCAACAGACTCCGCCTACGCTGGCACATCCCGGCAATTACCGGAGGACTTGGACGTTGCCACTGGTTTTCTCTCCCATCGATCCTCATGTGCTGTATTTCGGTTCACAGGTTTTGTTTCGCACCGCGGATGGAGGAAATTCCTGGCAGGTGATTAGTCCGGATCTGACGCGCGAAGATCCTGGTGCGCCGCCAAATCTTGATCCGCCGACGATTGCCGATGCTGGCAAAGAAAAAAGTCGCGGAGTGATCTACACCATTGGGCCGTCTTACCAACGTAAAGGCGAAATTTGGGCGGGCACGGATGACGGCTTAATCCAATTGACTCAGGACGAAGGGAAAACCTGGAGCAACGTCACGCCGCCTGAAATTACACCGTGGAGCAAGGTAACGCACATTGAAGCATCGCATTCCGATGCAGGGACGGCCTATGCCGCCGTTGACCGCCACCGCCTTGACGATTTGCGCCCATATTTATATCGCACGCGTAACTTCGGCAAGCATTGGGAATTAATCTCGAACGGAATTCCGGAAGGATATTTCTTAAATTGCGTACGCGAGGATCCGGTACGAAAAGGTCTGTTATACGCCTGCACCGAAAAAGGCGTGTTCGTTTCCTTTGACGATGGTGATCATTGGCAAGCGCTGCAGATGAATCTGCCCAGCACTTCGGTGCGCGATCTGGTGATTCATGGCGACGACTTGGTGATCGCGACTCATGGACGGTCATTTTGGATTTTGGACGACATTGCGCCGCTGCGGCAAATAACCGCGGAGATGGCCCAGTCCGCGTCGTGGCTTTTCCAGCCCAGCACTGCGTATCGCGTGCGGCCCGGCACAGACCAAGGTACTCCTGTGCCATTCGATGAGCCGCACGCGGATAATCCTCCGGATGGTGCAGTGCTGGATTACTACCTCAAGGACACACAGTCCACGGCGGTGCAATTGGAGATTTTTGATTCAGCGGGCGTATTGGTAAGGCGCTACGCGAGTGGTGATGTGCTTCCAAAAACAAAACCCGAAGACATGCAATTTCCAATGTACTGGGTACACGATCCAGAGCCCCTCTCGGCAACAACCGGAGCGCACCGCTTTGTTTGGGATTTGCATTACGCTTTTCCCGCTGACGTGCACTCTTCATTTTACGGGCCTACAGCGCCACTGGCGTTGCCCGGCAAGTACACTGTCAAGCTGACCGTGAACGGGCAAAGCCATTCTCAACCATTAGAATTGAAAATGGACCCGCGGGTAAAAACGTCGCAAGCTGATCTCGAGAAAATGTTTCGGGCGGAGTCGCGTGTCGCGAAAAATCTGGCAGATCTTTCCACCGCGATGAAACACGCGCAGGAGCTTCAAGCGAATTTAGCCACGCGCAAGAAAGAAATGCCTTCCAGTGGCGAGGCCGCCGAAGCGCTCGCCGCTCTTGATCGTAAAACCGCCGAGCTCATGGGTCTCCAAGGGGAGCCCGAATTTGGAGTCTTCGGCTTGACGGTGCCCGCAACGGACACCGTTACACTGCGTGAGGCCTCGCACGCAGCGAGAGGATTATTGTCCATCGTTCAGACTGCGGATGCCGCTCCTACCACGGACGCCGCGCTGGCGATTGAAAAATGGGATAGCGCAACAAAAAACATCCTGGAGCGCTGGGACGCGCTTTGGCAGCATGACAGGACGCGAGTAAATTCCCTGTTGCAAAAGGCTAATCTAAAACCACTATAATCAGCGGCGATCGGCAACGCGACATTCCCAGCGGGCCAGGGTTATATGGACGAACGCATAATACCCAGCTCAAGAAAAGGACGCCCCATGAACCGCATTCCGAAGCAACTCGCAATAACCGCCAGCCTCTTGCTGCTAAGCGTGTTCCCGGCGCTGAGCCATGCGCAAAATAATGCGCCTGACTCGACCCAGGGACAAGCCATGCACGAAAAGCGCGGAGACCACAACGCTATGATGGCCAACCTGAACCTCACGGATGACCAGAAAGCGCAAATCAAACAGATCCACGAAGGGATGCGATCGAAAGTCGAAGCGGTGAATAACGATTCGTCGCTCTCGGCGGACCAAAAACAAGCAAAAATCCAAGACCTCCGGCGTGATACGCACGAGCAGGTGAAAAAGGTGCTCACCCCGGAACAACGCAAACAATTTGAAGAAAATATGCGCGAGCACCGCGATTCCAAGCAACAACAACCGCCAGCATCCAAATAACGGGTGGCAACGCTATTAAGAAAAGGGGCGGCCGGTGCAAGCCGTCCCTTTTTCGTTGCATTGCGTTTCGCCCACCTTAGCTATGGCGGCTAATTTGGTATGCTGCTCAGGGTGAGGAATCGCGACGACAAGCAAGGTCGAAGGATGAGGCATAACAGTATTCGATACGCTTGTTTCGCCCTTTTTTTCTGCGCAGCCATATTTCTTACCGTTTCAGATCAATCCTCGGCGCAAGCTCCGACGACTCAGAATCCTCCAGCGTCCGCTGCTCCGCAAAGTGCTAATCCCCAAACTCCCAACATCGTTTTTTCCGATTCACCGCGGCCCCGTCCTGGACTGAACATCGTCGTGCTAGATCCTGCGCACGGCGGCACAGACACAGGAGCGCGCGGCACCGGCGGAATCCGTGAGAGTGAAATTGTTCTGCAGTTCGCACTGCAGGTGCGTCGCGCGCTCGAAGCGCAGGGTTTTCAAGTAATACAAACGCGCATGGCCAACGAAAATCCTTCGTTTGATGACCGCTCAGCCATGGCCAACGCACAAGTCGGCGCGGTATTTATAAGCTTGCACGTTTCCTCCACGGGCCTGCCGGGGACAGTTCGCGTTTACGTGAATTCAGATTTGCCGCCAAGTTCGGGCGGGCGTGAAGCCGGCGGGCTGATTCCCTGGGATCGCGCACAAGCGCCCTTTCTCTTTCTCAGCCATAAGTTGGGAGATTTTGTGCAGGGTAATCTGGCGGTGCGATTTAGGGGCTCACCCGGCAGCGCACAAGCTGCAGCCATCCGTCAGTTGCGAACCACCGCTGCTCCAGCCATTGCTGTGGAAATTTCCAGCGTGTCCGTGAACGACCGCCTTGATCTGGATCGCATGGCTCCCGGGGTAGCCGACGCCATCGCTCGCGGCGTCACTGATTTCCGCCCGTCTTATGTGGTTGCCGGCATCCCCGGAGGATTACGTTGAACACGCGATGGGTTGGAATGGTGCTGGGAGGATTATTTGGCGCGGTGATCATCGCCGGGCTTTATTTCCCGATATTGAAGCAGCGCGTGAAGCAAACCGCCAAAATTCAGCCGCAATCCGAGGAACAAGCACGCAGGGAGCTGACGCAATCACTGACGGCCAATCCGACGGAAGCGCCGGTAAAGGCGAAACTTTTTTGGGCCTCAAACGCGCATGACGGTTCACTCGTTCCGGCGACCGTTGAGCTACCGTTGTCGAACGAGCCAGTGTTGCGCGCCAAGCAAGTGCTTAATACCTTGTTGGCTGGCCCCGCCGAGCCCGAATTACGTACGCTGCCGCCTGACGCGGTGTTATTGGCGTTCTACCTGTTGCCCGACGGAACCGGCATCGCGGATTTTTCCGAAGCGATGGCCAGTTCCATTCCCTCAGGGATTGAGAGCGAGCAACGAGCGATGGATTCCATTACCCGCACACTGGCGGCCAATGTTCCCCAGGTCACTCGGCTCAAAATCTTAATTCACGGACAGGAAGTGGAAACGCTGGCGGGCCATCTGGATCTTACCGGTTCGTTTGTGGTGAGTCCTCGAGGGGCACAAGCTGCGAGCAGTGCGCAGCCTGATCTACTAACATCATCCTCTATTCGCCTCGAGCCGCCATTGACACCCAGGAGCGCCTCCCGGCAGACTTACGCAGCAACGCGAGAACAACCAACAAATTCGAGGTAGCCAGAAGTGTCAATCGCCAGCAGACAAAGAAGCGACGGACGGAATCCAGACCAGATGCGGCCGTTAAAAATTACTCCTGATTTTATCGCCACCGCCGAAGGTAGCGTGTTGATTGAGCTTGGTGGCACGCGGGTGATTTGCACCGCCACGGTCGACGATGGCGTGCCGGGATTTCTGAAGGGCAGCGGCAAGGGTTGGGTGACCAGCGAATATGGAATGCTCCCACGCGCCACGGAAGAGCGTACGCCGCGCGAGGCTGCGCGCGGAAAACAATCAGGACGCACTCTCGAGATTCAACGGTTAATTGGCAGATCGCTGCGCGCGGCGACCGACCAGGAGGCACTAGGCGAACGCACCGTGTGGATTGATTGTGACGTGATTCAGGCGGATGGAGGCACGCGCACAGCTTCGATCACCGGTGCATTCATCGCGCTGGCGTTGGCGTTCGAACGACTGGTGGCAGCGGGAATTTTGAAGAGCTCTCCCCTGATAGATACCGTAGCCGCTACCAGCGTTGGAATTGTCGATGACCGCGCGCTACTGGATCTGGCCTACGAAGAGGATTCGCGCGCGGAAGTAGATATGAATGTGGTAATGACGGGAGCGGGCCACTTCGTGGAGATACAAGCTTCGGCGGAGGGGCGTCCGTTTACGGGTAGCGAGATGCAAGATTTACTGGCGCTTGCGGCAGCGGGAATACGCCGGCTCACCGAAGATCAGCTCGCCGTTCTACCTATGAAATTCAGTGCCCGCGCCCGTTAAAATCTACTTCGCGTCGTCTAATCCAGGCAAGCTAGCTGAGTTTCGCGCACTTGCGGACAGCAACGCGGCGGAAGCTTCTTCAACGACTTTCCGCGTGGAAATGCTGCCAGGTTTCAAATCTTTGTCTCCCTTCGAAGAACTTGCGCCAACGTTTGGCGAAAATGCTCTGGGCAAGGCTCTGTATTATTCGCAGCTAAGCGACGAGATCGTATTCGCGGACGATTCAGGTCTGGTGGTGCCGGCGCTCGGCGGTGCACCGGGCGTGCATTCGGCGCGTTATGCCGGACCGGACGCCACTAGCGCAGACCGCATAAACAAGTTACTGCAGGAACTCTCAGGTAAACCGCGCAAGGAACGTGGCGCTTATTTTTGCTGTGTGATCGCCGTACTGAGGCAAGGCCTGCCGATCGCGGTGATAAGCAATCGTGCAGATGGCGAGATCCTGGAAGCGTCGCGTGGGACGGGCGGCTTCGGTTACGACCCGATATTTTATTTGCCGGAATTGGACAAGACATTTGCTGAGCTGACGGCCCAAGAAAAAAACGTGTATAGCCACCGCGGCAAAGCTTTCCGCCGCGTGCTCTCGTTTTTAAACGGCCCTAGTTAAGAAGTAATCCGGAGGCTGGCTCGATACAGGCGCGCGAACATCCTTTGAACGCTGCATTTGCGCGTATGTTATTCTGGCGCGTCATGCCGAGCAGAAAGCCAGCAAAGAAAATTGCAGCGCGAAAAAAGAAAGCACTATCGCTTTCCAAGAGCAGCCAATCGCCGTGGAAGACCCGCAAAATCGGCAAAAAAGAATGCGTGTTGGGTACGGATCCACGCAGAGTTACCGCCATTCTCGCAGGCCTTGATGAAATGTATCCCAACGCGACCTGCGAGCTAAAACATGCAAATCCATTCCAACTGCTGGTCTCTACGATTCTCTCGGCGCAGTGCACCGACGTGCGCGTGAATCAGGTGACCGAATCGCTATACAAAAAATATCCCAGGCCGGAAGCGTTCGCTTACGCCACGCCAGGCGAACTGGAGCAGGAAATTCGACCGACAGGATTTTTTAGGAATAAAACAAAATCCGTGATGGGCGCGAGTAAGGCCATCGTGGAAGAATTCGGCGGACAAGTGCCGCGAACCATGGAAGAAATCCTGACGCTACCGGGAGTCGCGCGCAAAACAGCGAACGTGGTCCTGGGCACAGCATACGGTATCGCTGTGGGCGTCGTAGTCGATACTCATGTGATCAGGTTATCTCGACGTCTGGATTTATCTAGAAAGGGCGAACCCCCGAAAATCGAACAGGAGCTGATGGCGGTAATTCCTCAAAATAAATGGATTCAATTTTCGCATCAACTGATCTGGCATGGCCGCCGAGTGTGCGTGGCCCGAAAACCGCGATGCGTCGATTGCTATCTCGAGCCCGTGTGTTACTGCGTGGATAAAACAATGTCCACGCATCCCGATTCGCCCTGCCTGCCGGAATCCTACTTAAAATAAGCCGATGCTCGCGGCTTACTTTCCTCTCTTATGTGCACGTTTGCGTGCCTCTTCCACTAAATCCAAAGCGCGCTGACGGCTGCCAAGGTCCAAAGGCTTATATTTCTTGCCTTGCACTCGTTGTAAGAAACGAAGAAGTTTGTGATGTCCGAGGTCAATTTCTTATCTAACAATTTGATTGGAACCATGGGCTCCTGAGTCTTAACGCGCAGTGGGATGGCTACCAGCCTATCGTTTCGATTTACCTGAGTGGAACATCCCGTATTCTTCGTTGTACTTGTACTTGATGCGGCCGTTCTTTGGAGTTTCCACAATAATATTCAGTGCCCTGGATTCTTTATCAAAAGGTGGCAATCGGCTGAGATTTCGCGATTCCGTTTATCCTCACGTCCGAAGCACGAATTGTGACCTTTTACGTTAAAAAAGTCCGCCGCAGGAATCCACCCAGCACAGCACTGACAGGCGCACGAGGTTCTGTGTACCGCTGCCGCAGCAAGAAGCCCGGCGCCATAAAAACAAAAAATATTTGTATCTACCCGGCTGTTCAAGCCATCTATTCAGTGATGAGCATAAAAAAAGTAAAACTCGGTTCACAAGGCGCAGTCGTTTCCCGTATGGGACTCGGTTGCATGGGTATGAGTGAGTTCTACGGCGAGCGGAACGACACGGAGTCCGCCGCGACCATTCTGCGAGCCCTTGACCTCGGCATCACCTTTCTGGATACCGCGGACACCTACGGAATCGGCGACAATGAAGAATTGGTCGGTAAAACAATCCGCTCTCGCCGCGACGAAGTCTTTCTCGCAACCAAGTTCGCTAACATCCGCACCAAAGAAAATCCCAACCAATGGTCTATCAGCGGCAAACCGGAATATGTCCGTGCCGCGTGCGACGCTTCTTTAAAGCGCTTGGGTGTGGATCATATCGACCTCTACTACCAACATCGTGTCGACCCCAATACGCCTATCGAAGATACCGTGGGCGCGATGGCCGAGTTGGTGAAAGCAGGAAAGGTAAAGTATCTGGGATTGTCGGAAGCCTCACCCGCGACAATTCGACGAGCGCACAAGGTGCATCCGATTACGGCATTACAAACCGAGTATTCCCTGTGGGAGCGGACCCCGGAAAAAGAAATCCTTCCGACGATTCGCGAGCTGGGCATTGGATTTGTGCCGTACAG
Source organism: Candidatus Methylomirabilota bacterium (assembly GCA_035490135.1). Classification (GTDB taxonomy): domain Bacteria; phylum Acidobacteriota; class Terriglobia; order Acidiferrales; family UBA7541; genus Acidiferrum. Next base: position 1,756 of record DATHGV010000188.1, on the reverse strand, counting down.
CCCCTTAGGACGCGGATTCCTAACTGGCACAATTACAAAACCTAGCGATTTAATTGAGAGTGATGCGCGCACCCAACGTATGCCGAGGTTTGCCGGCGAGAATTTTGACAAGAATCAGGCGCTGGTCCAGCGCGTGAAGGCCATCGCGAAACGCAAGGGCGTAAAACCCGCGCAGTTGGCGCTAGCCTGGGTGTTGGCCAAGGGCGAAGACCTGATACCCATACCAGGAACTAAACGCAGAAAATATCTCCAGGAAAATGCGGCCGCCGTTGACATCCAATTGATTCCAGCGGACGTCGCGGAACTGGAAGCCGCAGTTCCACAAAATGAAATCGCCGGCGAGCGTTACGCCGCAGCCGCAATGAAGGCTATCGATCTCTAGCTGTAATCTGGCACGCCGCCGACCACCCTGGCCCTCCCAGGAATTCTCTGTCGCCCACGACATGCGTACCTATCCTTACTTGATGTACGAATAGCTGCCAGCGTTCGCAATCTCATCTGACAACAGACTCATTTCTGTTGTCACAATTGAGAACAGAAAAATCGTGCATTGGAGAGATTACATGGACTCCGTGGCAGCCTGGACGGCGTTGAATAGTCCTAGCCAGCTAATCCCAATGGCATGAAGCGATCGGATTCCGGCACACTTTTGGCACAGCGGAGGCGAAATTAGTCAGATGGAGCAACAGTTCTGTTGGGAAGTCCTTTATAATCTTTACGTACTTCATGTCGGGGCGTAGCGCAGCCTGGTAGCGCGCCTGCCTTGGGCGCAGGAGGTCCCGAGTTCGAATCTCGGCGCCCCGACCAAACTTTTCAAATACTTAGCCGAGCGCTCCATTAGTTTATCCGAGCGGATCCAGGGAGAACTGTGCCAATCGAGTTGTCTCACCGAGGGGTTCAGAGGTAATTGCAATTACGGAACTGTGCCAAACCGGATCGTGGGTTGCTACACGTACTCCAAGGGCCCCTAGTGACGCCAACCGAGTGTCCTCGCGACTTGCCAGAACGTCTCGATAACTTCCGGATTGTCGATCGATCGGAACTGAACTGGCCGGGCAAATTATGTGTCTGTATTGTCCGCCCAGGCCATGTAAGCCCAAGCTTTATATGACAAGTTTAAGAGCAAACCCCTCTGCAGCTAACATTGACACACTGCAAGGTTTTTCGGTCGAAATGACACCCTCCCGGAGGAACAAGGTGTCTAACGTCTAAGGGATGACAGCCACATGCACCTGCCCTCCCAAAAGCCGGGGCGATGCTGGCCGTGAAGCCTGCCAGGAGCGCCACGAGCAGAAGCACTTTCGGTATTCGCCTTAACATTTCTCTTTCTCCTTCCTTCTTGTGAACCATGTCTTACTTACGCTTTTGGCGGACGTTTGGGACAGCTCCGACCCACAGCCGGTTGGGTTGGCGCCAACCTGACTTTGGAGAGGAGAAGCCGTCTCCGGCCGTTCGCCAAAATAGGCAAACATCGTGTTCCAGCCTGCCTGATCCAGACGTCCAGCCCACACCTTTTCCACTCTGCCCTCGGCTCCCACCAGCAGAGTATTGGGGACCCGCGCGAGCCCAAGTTGGGCAAAGGTTCTGTAGGGCGGGTCAGCCAGCGTGTCGGACAGACGGATGCCATACTTCACGCAGTAGTTCCTGGTGATTTCGATCGGGTCACGGCTCACCCAAAGCACACGGACCCCTTTTTGTTCGAGTGTGCTCGCCAGCCTCATCCAGCCGTCTTGATTTGCCTGGCAAGCCGGGCAGC
>DATHGV010000187.1:0-11022 GCA_035490135.1 Candidatus Methylomirabilota bacterium | reverse complement strand
TTTTCGGATTTGTTGCTGGAAGTGGCGCAGGTGGCGGGGATTCGAAGGGTGCGATTTACGACTTCGCATCCGCGGGATTTTGGGGCGGACATTGTGGAGGCGATTGATCGCGAGCCGAAGCTTTGCGATCACATTCATTTGCCAGTGCAGTCGGGCTCGACGAAGGTTTTGCGGGCGATGGCGCGGACGTATACGCGCGAGGACTATCTGGAGAAGATCGCGCTGATACGCGGCGCTAAGCGGCCGATCAGCATTACCACGGATATTATTGTGGGATTCCCGGGCGAGACGGACGCGGATTTTGAAGAGACGTTGAGCATGCTGGACGAGGCGCAGTACGACGGGGTGTTTGGATTTAAGTATTCGCCGCGTCCGAATACGCCTTCGCTGGCGTTGAATGATCCGATTCCTGAAGAAGTGAAGGGCCAGCGGTTGGCGATGATTCAGGAAAAACAGCGGGTGATTCAGATGGCGCGGAATTTGGCGATGCTCGGGCAGGAGTTGGATGTTTTCGTGAGTAACAAATCTCGGCGGGAGAATCAGTGGTCGGGGCATACGACTTCGAATCGGGTGATAAGTTTCTCTTCACAAGAGCGGGAGCTTCTGGGAAGCTACGTGCGCGTGAAGGTGACGGATAGTGGAACGGGGAGTTTAGTGGGAGCGCATGTTCTGGAGATTACCACAGGAGAGTGGGGTGGATAGCTCGAAGAGAGATTCCTCCACTGCGTAAGCCGACTCCTTCGCAGGAGCGAAGGAGTACAAAAAGCATCGGCTTACTTCGGTCGGAATGACAATGTTGTGGCGTGTGCGAAGAGTTGAACGAGGTTTAACGTATGTAGTGGGACGGGGAGTTTGACGGGCGTTCACGTGAGTCAAGTTCAAGCTTAGAGGTTCGAGGTTGGATGAAAACGGAGAAGGACCCACCCTTGTAAAAACCGCAAGGGTGGGCCACCCAAAGGCTCTTTTTGCGCGAGATCGGGGGTCCAACGTGGAAGTGGAAATGAAGATTCGTGGGCTGATGATGGATCCCGTGACGAATATGCCAATTGTGGTGTTGAAGGACGTGGGCGGGCAAGCGATTTTGCCGATCTGGGTGGGCGTGTATGAGGCCAATGCGATTGCGCTGGAGATAGAGAAGGTGCAGACGCCGCGGCCGATGACGCACGATTTGTTGAAGAATGTTTTGCTGGGGCTGGAAGTTCGGGTGCAGAAAATTATTGTGAGTGAATTGAAGGACGATACGTTTTATGCGCTGATTTGCGTGGAGCGCGATGGGGAGATGATGACCATTGACTCGCGGCCTAGCGATGCGTTGGCGCTGGCGTTGCGGATGGATTGCCCGATTTTTGTGAACGACCAGGTGCTGAAGAATTCGAAAGTGTCCAGCGCGATTAATGAGCGGACTACGAATGAACAGTTGCGGTCGTGGCTGGAAGGGTTGTCGGATGATGATTTGGGCCGTTACAAGATGTAATGTGGTTTTCCTCACAACGAAGCCCTGAGATCTACGTTTCATTTTCCTCTCAGATGTGACCCAAATCAGAGACTAGAGGTAGAGACGTAAACCGTAGGCACGCGTGTGACCAGGCGGCGGGTCATGCGGCGCCAGGTCATGAGGAGGACTACGCCGATGAGGATTAATGCGAGGCTTAGGCCGGCCCAGAGGCCGAAGGCTCCCCAGCCGAGACTGAAGCAGAGCCAGTAGCCAAGAGGCAGGCCGATGATCCAATAGGCGATCAGGTGGCAGAGCATGGGTGTGCGGGTGTCGCCGGCTCCACGCAACGCGCCGGTGGCCACGGTTTGAATGCCATCGAAAAGCTGGAAGGCGGCTCCCGCGGCGAGAAGAAATGTGGTGGCGCGGATGACGTCGGTCGCGGGTGTGTACATGCGCGCGATGTTGTGCGGGAAAATCAGCAAAGCGGCGCTAGCGCAAGTCATGAAAGCGGCTCCCAGAAAAATTGCGGTGTTGCCGGCGTCGCCTGCGGCGCGCGGATCTTTGCGGCCGATGGCCTGGCCGACACGGACGGCGGCGGCGGAAGAGATTCCGAGCGGCACCATATAGGTGAAGGCCACGGTGTTGAGGGCGATTTGGTGGCTGGCGAGCGGCACGGGGCCGAGGCGCGCGATTAAGGCGGTGACGAGCGCGAAGACCCCGCTCTCGAGAGTGAATTGAAGCGCGGCGGGGTAACCGAGAGTGAGCAGGCGGCGAATGCGCGGGAGATCGATGTCGACGGGAGTTTTGAGCAGATCGGTACGATGGCGGTGGTCGTACCACAAGAGATAGATGATGAGCACGGCGGCCATGTACAAGCGCGCGAGCGTGGTGGACCATCCGGAGCCGACGGCGCCCATTGCCGGCGCGCCCCACTTGCCGTAGATGAGCACCCAGTTGCCGACGGCGTTGACGATGTTGGCGGTGATGAGGGCGAAGGCCACTATGCGAACCATGTTCATGGCCTGGAGGCAGCGGCGCACCGCGAAATACAGCAGCAACGGGAAAAGACCGACCGCTAGAGCGTTGGTGTAGGGAATGGCCAGCGCGAGGATGGCGGCGTCGATGTGCATGCTGCGAAGCAGATTGGGCAGAAGCCATACGGGAGCGGTGAGGATGGGAGTGAGCGCGATGCTGAGATAAATACTGTTGATCAGAGAGCGGTGGCAATCTTCGCGCTGGCCGGCGCCGAAAGCTTGAGAGACTACAGTGTCGAGGCCCATCAGAAGTCCTGCGCCGAACAGAGCGAGGACAATGAAGATATTGGAGCCGAGGCTGACCGCACCCATCGCGGTGGCGCTATCCGGGAGATGGCCGACCATGACCGTGTCCACGATGGCCATGCTCATCCAGCCAAGCTCAGCGAGTACCAGCGGGAGGGCGAGGCGCACCGTGGGAGGAAGTTCCTGGCGAAGAGTTTTTATGCGAATCATGGGACGGTTGTGCGATGAAGTTTAAGCGGAGGCGCGCGAACAGGCAAACTCGCAGACATGGAGGTTGCGCAGACATGGAGGTAGTGGGTCAGTTGGAATTTTCGTCGTTTCGTAATAGTCCAAACGTCAAAAAGAAAAAAATCCCAATAAATATAATACAGAGCCACCAAGGGCTCCATGGAATCGGAAATAGCCACACCAACAGCCACCAGGCCCACTCTGGTCCGTTACGATCGCCACCACCCATTATCAGGTTTCATCTTCCGGTATCATACGCGATTCAAACTGACCCACTACCGAAGGGGAAGGTGATGCCAATGTGGCTTCACGAGCAGAGACCTACGGGTGGGGGCTGCTTCGGTTTAGAGGTCAAGTGCTAGGGATGAAAAATCCAGGTTGCGGTCGCAGAGTGGTCGTTGCCGGGATAGCCGCCGGCTAAAAGGACGCTGCCGTCGTTAAGCTTCGTGGCGGTCATGAAATGGCGCGCGGTGTCCATTTCGCCAGAGACGATCAAGAATTTGCGGCTGACGGGGTCGTACACTTCCACGGTTTTACTTCCACCGGCGAAAAGCAATTGTCCGGACGAGAGCTGGACGGCTTCCGGAAGTTTGAAACGGCTTTCGTTCAATGGAGACGCGGCGGTAAAGGCTTGCTTCGCGGGGTCATAAATTTCGGCGCTGTTAAGAGTGCCGCTCCAGTCACGATCATCAGAACCACCGGCGATAAGTACGCGACCGTCGGGGAGCAATCCTGCAGAGTGCTTGTAGCGGGCGGTCAACAGATTACCGGTGACGGTGAATTTTTTTGTGGCCGGATCAAAAATTTCAGCGCTGGCGGTGACGCTATCTGCGCGTCCGCCGGCGATGAGCACGCGGCCATCCCGCAAGACGGTGGTGGTTTGCGCGATGCGGGCTGAATGCATGGGGCCCAGCGGTTCGAATACGCCCGTGGCGGCATGGAAGATTTCGGCGGAGGCAATACCTCCCGGACCATCGCTGGCACCGCCGCCGGTGATCAGAACGTCCCCGCTGGTGAGCAGCGCAGCTGCGGGCCTTCCGCGCCGGGAGGTCATTCTGGCGAGAGTCGAAAATTTTCCTGTCGCGGGATCGCAAATCTCGGCGGAATCTGTTGCGCCGTGGCCAATCCAGCCGCCCACGATGAGGACTTTGCCAGAGTGCAATAACACGGCGGCGTGACCGACGCGTGCGATGGCCATGTCCCCGGCGGCGGCCTGGAATTTACCGGTGGCGGGATCGTAGAGTTCGGCGGAGCGGTAAAAATCCTGATTGCGGCGCATGCCGCCGACGATGAGGACTTTGCCGTCGGGTAATAGTGTCGCGGTGTGACCCGAACGCGGTTCAAGCATAGGTGAGGCTGACCTCAGGGAGCCTGAGAGGGAGGCACCGCTGGCAATTGTGCGTGCGGGCCCGGGATTTGATTCGTACAGGAAACCACTTGCTACGAGGAAGAGGATTACGCCGGAAAATCGGAGCATTGAGACCTCCGGGGAAAGGCAGAGTTTTGCCGAAATGTACCATGGAATTAGACGGACCAACTGGCAAAGCGTTGAGCGAAGATTTCGTTGGTGGCGAAATGTATCTGCTTAGTCAGGGAATTTCGACGATGGCGGCCTGGGCCGAGAGATGCTGCGATTCCGAATCGCGGACGACCATCCTTACCAGGTAGGGTCCGGGATCCAGAAGAAAAGAGAAGGTTGTGGCGGTTTGCACCCCGGCATCATCGTCGGACCAATGCACGGCGACTTTTCGATTGATGGCGCCCAAGTATTTACCGTTACGATCAAAGATGGCGGCGACGATTCTCAGTTCGTTGGTGTTTTTTCCATCGGCCTGGCGATGGGGCAAAGCGTCGAGATCGACCAGAGTCAAGACATTCAATTTGGTCGTGGGCTTGTCGCCGTGGATGGTTTGCGTCTGGATCTGAATGGGCAAGTCATGAATTTCGGCTTGCGAATAAAGCGCATCGTCTAATTCGGTGGTCTCGATTTGCTTCGGATCAGCGAGGTGGTTCGGCGCGAAATAACCCCTTCGCGCGCTGACAGAGAGCTTGTTGACACCGACGATTTTTACGCTCAGCTGATGATACTTGCCGTTTTCCTGCAGATCTTGCGGAGAAAAACCGAGTTGGTAAACAAATTCCGGCGGGGAAGCGATGCGGTAGAGGCCTTCGGTCAAATCATTGTTGTTATGAAAAAAGGTGCCACCGGTTGCATCCGTAAATTCCGAAAGCACATTGGAGTCTGCGATCTGGTCGTTTTCGTCGGTGTACACTCCTCGCGTATCCAAGGCACTGATGACAACGTGAGCGCGGACGGCGCGATCCACGACTTGGTATTCGCGATGTTCGCGGTCGCTCACGAGGAAACTCGGAGAGGCAAGAATGATGTTGCGCTGGCCGGGCAGGGAGGAGAGACGATTGACTACGTCAGAGAGGGTTTTCAGCACGAGGGCGGTTTGCATATCGCCCATGCGCAGGACGCGCTCGGAGGCTTGCGTGACCAATTCTTCGGCGACCTTGGGATCCTTGACGCCGCACATTCCGGAGACCTCAGCCAGGGCCTCCCCGCGAGCAGCCATGTCATGACGGTTCACAATCTGATTGGCGGCGTAGTAGGTCATTGACGGGCAGCTCGAGGGTTGCGTGCCGGGAAGGGAATTAGGCTTGAGGCGGCGGACAGCATCTTCAAGCTTGGTGCGGTCATCGGTGAAGTCCACGGTGACTTTGCCAGAAGTGGTGAAGATGCCGAGACGTTCCGCGCGGGCGAGTGCGATCGAGATGAAGCGTAAGGCAGCGGCCTGGAGTTGAGGGAGATTTTCAAAGTTGGAATGCACGTCGTCGAAGAGCAGGGCCGTGAATGTGCGAGGGATGACGAAATGTTTTGCGGTTCCGGCTGTGGCGATGGCAGTAGGACCGGTGCCGGGGCGCTCAGATTCTTCTAATGTGAATTGGGTGATTTGCTGCTGCTTACGATCATCAAAAAGTTGAAAATTTTCTTTTTGCAGATTGCCGACTGCGTGACCGGCTGAGTCACGGACGACGACGGGGACTGGAACTAAATTCACTTTGAGCCTGAGAGTGGTTCCGGAATTTGCGGGGGGATTTTGATTTGCAGTCTGTTGTTGGTGGGGCTCCGGAGCGGGCGAGGCAGGTGGGTCCTGAGCTTTGGCCTCGAGGGAACAGAAAAGTGCGTACGCCGTCAAGATTAGGGCGAGCGTCGCGATAGAAAAAGTAATGCGCGACGGAGAAAGACGGGTGTTCATAGGCCGACCGAGCCTACCCTAATGAATTAGCAATAACAATTGGGATGGAAGCGGGGTAGTGGGCTGTTTTGATTCAAAACAGCCCACTACCGGAAGCGGAGTTGATTGCTCAGGGAACAGGTTGCTCGTGACTGCATGAATACCCGGTGCGTTGCGAGGCTGGCCGTTTGAGGTCCATGTCAATTTAATGCTTCGTTAACAAGATAATGCTAAGCTTGGATTCCCTGAAGACGCAGGAGGTCCGCTGCGATGAAAATCCGAACCCAATTTCTGAAAGCAATCGAATTGGCGCTGGTGTTCGCGTGCTTTGGCGGGATAACTAGCGCGCAGGACCTATCTGAGCAGGAGTTGCCGACACTTTCTACGCCGGTACATGCGGCTCTGTATCCGGAAGTGATGTGTGTGGGCTGTATCGTGCCTATTTGGGACCACGGGTATTTGCTCCATGTGGAGATTGATAGAGACCCTGCAGCGGTCACGATGTATGACAAGAATGGAAAGAAAGTGCTTGAGGCACGCATGGAGCCGCCTGATGCTGCCAAAGTTTCTATCGGTTCTGCAGGAGCAACGCGGACCGGAGGGATTGTTGCGATTGGCGGAGGCATCATGCGCGATGGTTCCAGCCAAAGATTCATCGTCAAGAGCGACGCTACGGGACGCGTCATGCAATCGGCCAGGATCGGCGACTTTTATCCACGTCAGGTTTGCGAGGTGACGGACGGTACGGTCTGGGTCCTCGGATATGAGTCGAACGATCATGTTGCGGCCGAGGTGGATAAGAATGTTCTGCGGCACTACAGTTTCGAAAAGGGATTGCTCGGGAGTTTTGTATCACTCGATTCCATCTCCAAGTTTAGGGACGCGAGTTTGCATGTTTCTTCTTCCAGGAAAAGCTTTCTAAGCTGTGGCAAGGATCGTGTTTCGGTTCTTTTCTGGTCTGCTGCGCAGTACATCGAGGTGGATGCTGCTAGTGAAAAACTCACGCGTTGGACAGTCGCGGTTTCCTCGGGGGTTGGCGGAAGAGCGAGCGGATTTGCGGTGACTGAGGAAGGGAGAAGTTTCGTGGGTCTCGGCAATTGTTGTGATCAGGATAAAAAGAGGACGACCGGATTGTACGAGTTGAAAACCAACAGCGGAAGTTCAATTGCCGCTCTCGTACCGGTCGAAGGGACCGTCACGAAGTATGATCCCAATGAAATCGTTCCGGACGGCACTTTCTTCTATCTTTGGGGTGCGCATGGAAATGAACTTGTGGTGCAAAGGGAGGGGGATGGCTGGGGTCTTTCGTGGGCGAAGGTCTCGGCGTCCGTGACGACGGACTAGTCTGCTGAACCACCACAGTGAGCCGAAGAAAGGGTGAACAGGGCCCCTTAACCTTAAGGCTACCTGGGATTTCCACTGATAATTTTCTGCGTTATAGTTACTTTTCGCTTGCCATTATATGGGCTAGGAACGTAAAGTTAGCTAGCTCTAGGGGGTTTTCCACGGACAACACCCATATCTGGGATTCGGTTTGCCGGATCGCGACGGCCAAAATTTGAGCGCGCGGGCGGGGGCAGAAAAGATATGACTGCCATCATCACGGTTGCAAATCAAAAAGGCGGCGTCGGAAAAACCACCACGGCGATCAATCTGGCAGCATCGCTGGCGCATCGCGGAAAGCGCACGCTGCTCATCGATTTAGACCCTCAAGCAAATTCCACAATCGCGTTTTATGATTCCGGAGAAATAGCTACGTCGATGTTTGACGTGTTGAGCGATCGCCGCGCGGAAATGACCACGGTGGTGAAGGCCACGAAAGACCCCATGCTGTTTGTGGGGCCGGGACGGTTGTCGCTGGCGAAGCTGGAGCAGGTGCTCGCGGGACAATTCGACGCGCCATTTAAATTGAAGGACGCGCTGGCGCCGATGCAAAAAGACTACGACTACATTGTGCTGGACACGCCGCCTTCGCTGGGAATTTTGACAGTGAATGCGCTGGTGGCATCGACGCATTTACTGGTGCCGATACAGGCGGCGTATTTTGCGATTGAAGGCACGGACGATTTGCTGGAAACGTACGAGAGAATTCGCGCGCGGCCGAACCCGGGTTTGAAAATGCTGGGCGTGGTGATTACTCTATTTGATAAGCGCACGAATATTTCGCGCGACACACACGAACAGATTCGCACCGTGTTTGGCGAAGTATTGTTCAAGACAAAGATCAGCAAGAATGTGCGGCTGGAAGAAAGTCCCGCGTACAAGGAAACCATTTTGACCTTCGCTCCCAAGTCACCGGGGGCGGTGGAGTATAAGAAATTGGCCGGGGAGGTTATTCAACGTGTTGAAGAGAATCGGCTTGCCAGCCACGCTGAAGATGCGGCATGACGCGCACTACGTCGAATCGTTAACGAGCTACAGCGGCGCGGCAGTAGGAAGAATGATCCCGGTGGAGCAGATCCGTCCGAACCCGGACCAGCCGCGGAAGGCTTTGGGAGATTTGCGCGAACTGACGGACTCGATCCGCGAGAAAGGCGTGCTGGAGCCGCTGCTGGTGCGGTTTATTGCGCGCGAGGATTGTTTTTACATTATTTCGGGGGAGCGAAGGTATCACGCTTCGCGAGCGGCTGGATTGCGAGAAGTGCCATGCATTGAAAAAACTGCGGACGATGCCGAGACGCTGGAAATTGGACTGATTGAGAATTTGCAGCGGAAAGATTTGACAGCCTTTGAGGAAGCCGAAGGCTTAGATCGGCTGGGCACCCAGTTTGAATATACCCATGATGACATTGCCCGGAAGATTGGGCGGGCGCGGACGTCTGTTACGGAGACGCTTTCGTTGCTGCATATTCCGGAGGCGCTGCGCAAGAAGTGCGCGGAGCAGGGGATTCTGACCAAGTCGCTGCTGCTGCAAATTGCGCGACAGCCGACTGAAAAAAAGATGATGGAGACAATTCAGCGCATCATGCAGGGCGGGTTGACGCGCGACGAGGCGCGCAGGGAACGCCAGGAGCATGTTACGGGGCCGCAGAGGCCACAGCCGTTTTTGTTTCAATTTGAGCCGGAAGATGAGGAGTTCAAGTTTCGGATTCAGTTTAAGAAGAGCCATGTTACGCGCGACGAATTGATCAGCACCTTGCGGAAGATACTTTCGCAGTTGGAGGGTGATTCCTCGAATTCGTCATCAAAGTCGAATTCTACCGCGGCGTAACTCGGGTAGTTGTGGAAACGACGAGTTTGAGGTGGCTTGGACCTCACGGTGTCCGGTTTTTTTACCGCTCTTGAAAAACTAAAATTCCAAATTGAGTGGTGAATTATGGCTTTGGAGCTATCGCCGCGTCAGATAGGTACGTTAGAGCGATTGGTGGCGGAGGGATTTCGTCCGATTGCGATTCCGCCGCATGAAAGCGCGCTGTGCATGCGCAAAGGGGAGTGCGCGGTGGTGCTGGCTCCGGTGCCGAATGGTGGATTGAAAGTGCTGGCGCCGGCTTCGTATTTGGTGGATGGAAATTTTGGTGTGCGGCTCAAACGCGGAAGTGAGGAAGTGTTTGTCTGGAAGAAGTCGGAGATTGCTGCGACTCCGGAGCGACTGGAAGAGTTGGCGGCGTTTCGGCGAGAATTGATGGAGATTCTCGAATTGCCGGCGCCAACGTAATGCGTTTCTGTTTCGCTGCGATTTCTAACCGGCTGTAAAGCCTCGGAAAAAGCCCCACCCTTGCAAAAACCGCAAGGATGGACCACCCAAGTTCAAAAGAGAAACCAACTTCAAAGGCGGAGAAAACCCTGCCGTGCTTTGATCGCGGGGCGCACTACATGGCGGTTTGCAATTGAGCCGGGGAGACTGCAAACTGAAATTCATGGAAACCTACGACATTATTTGTTTTGGTGCTGGGCCGACGGGGCTGGCGACCGCGATTGAGGCACGGCGAGCGGGGATGCGTTCGCTGGTGATTGATAAGGGCACGTTGTGCAATTCGATTTTTAATTATCCGGTGAACATGGTGTTTTTTACGACGCCGGAACTGCTGGAGATTGGGGATTTGCCGCTGGTTTGCGCCGCGGAAAAACCGACACGGGTGGAGGCGCTGAAATATTACCGGAAGTGCGCGGAGCATTTTGAACTGGAGCTGCGGCTGTTTGAGTTGATCGAGGGGCTGGAAGGCAACGACGGGAATTTTACAGTCAATATTCGGGCGCAGGACGGGACGCGGCAGAAATATCGCGGAAAAAAAATCGCGGTGGCGACGGGGTATTACGACTTGCCAAACATGCTTGGCGTGCCGGGCGAGGATTTGCCGAACGTGTCGCATTACTATACCGAGCCTCATCCATATTGGAGGCAGGATGTGGTGGTAGTTGGGGGAAAGAATTCGGCGGCGGAGGCGGCGCTGGATTTATATCGCAACGGCGCGCGGGTAACGCTTGTGCATCGCGATGCCGAGTTGGGGTCGACGATCAAATATTGGGTGCGGCCGGATATTGAGAATCGGATCAAGGCGAACCAGATTACCGGGCTGTTTAATACGCGGGTGAAGGAATTTACGGAAGAATACGTGGTGGTTGAAAATCAAAGCGGTGAGGCGCGATTGCCTGCGAAACAGTCGTTCGCGCTGACGGGATATCACCCGGACTATACGTTTATCAAGAGCCTGGGAGTGCGGCTGGATGACAAGACGCTTAAGCCGGAATTGAATCCTGAGACGCTGGAGAGTAACGTGCCGGGGATTTTTCTGGCTGGCGTGGTGATCGGTGGCCGGCATACGAGCGAGATATTTATCGAGAACGGTAGATTTCATGGGAAGTTGATAATTGATTCGTTGGCGAGCAGGGCGCACGC
>DATHGV010000186.1:0-11111 GCA_035490135.1 Candidatus Methylomirabilota bacterium | reverse complement strand
ATTCTTAGCGAATACCTCCCAGGAGAAGATCCGGCGGCGTTAACCGATACCACCCCACTAATGACGACGGGAATCCTTGATTCCATCGCTGTGCTCAAGGTTGTGACGTTCCTGGAAGACCAGTTTCATATCACGATCGAGCCACACGAGGCCGTAGTCGAGAACCTCAATACAATTTCGGACATCGAGCGATTTGTGATGTCAAAGAAAGCTTGATCCGCCGATGCCACAGGCCGCACGCCGACCTTTGTTTTCACTAGAGACCTGCGAAACACGCGGAATGAGGCGAAAACCCAATCGGGTGAATCAGCCTCTCTCGGGACCTCTGATGTACGTTAGCGTATTTAGCGAGCAACTTTTATAACGGCAAGATAACAATGATGGATACCAGAGCATTGCACCAGCTTCTCGATGTTTCCGCTTCACGGTTTCCAGATAAGGTCGCGGTCGAGGAAGCCGAAAGCGGTAGTATCCGCTATCGTGAGCTGGCCCGCCTGTCGGATCGAGTGCGGGACCGCTTGCTCCAGCTGCGGGTTGAGCCTGGGGATCGGGTGGGCATCTGCATGCGAAAATCGGGCGATGCAGTCGCTTCAATATTCGGGATCATGAAAGCGGGTGCCGCGTACGTCCCCGCAGATCCAACAGCACCGGCCTCGCGCAACGCATTCATTTTCCATAATTGTGCAGTCAAGGTCCTCATCGTCGAGGAACGGTTGGCGGAGGCGATCCGTTTAGAGTTCAGCAAGGTCGGCTTTGCTCCGGAAATCGTTCTCCTCGAGGGAACCGGAGCCGGAGTCCCGCTCATCAAAGCTCTCGATCAGCTCGACTTGGACAATCCAGCGGCGTCGATGCCCAGCGCGGCTCCGCATCCAGATCGTCTGGCATACATCCTCTACACTTCAGGTTCAACCGGCCGGCCGAAAGGTGTTATGCTCTCGCACGGTAACGCCGCCTGCTTTATCGACTGGTGCTCTGACGTATTTCAACCGAACGAACATGATCGGTTTTCCTCCCATGCTCCTTTTCATTTCGATCTGTCGATTCTCGACATTTATGTCTCGCTCAAACACGGCGCTACACTGGTGCTGGTCGAGGAACAACTGGGTAAAGAACCTGGGCGACTGGCTCCGTGGATTGCCGAGAAGAGACTCACAGTCTGGTACTCGGCTCCATCGATCCTTAGCCTGCTGGCACAGTTCGGAAAACTGGACCAGCACAATTATTCTTCGCTTAGACTCGTGTTGTTCGCCGGCGAGGTCTTTCCGATCAAATACCTGAAACTATTGAAGTCTTTGTGGCTGCATCCTCGCTATTTCAACTTGTACGGTCCAACGGAGACCAACGTCTGTACATTTTACGAGGTGCCACACCTGATTCCTGAGTCTCAAACTGAGCCGGTTCCCATCGGCAAAGCATGTCCGCACTGCGAGCCGCTCGTGGTCACTGAAGTCGGTACCGACGTTGCGCGCGGAGCCGAGGGAGAGTTATGCATTGCTGGACCTAGTGTATTGGAAGGATATTGGAACCTACCAGAAAATACCGCCAAGGCGTTCCTGCCGCGGCGCGGCACCCGCTGGTATCGGACGGGCGACATCGTTGTCGAACTTCCAGATGGCAACTACAAATTCCTAGGGCGACGCGACCGCATGATCAAGAAGCGCGGATATCGGATTGAATTGGGTGAGATCGAGGTGGCGTTGTATCGGCACCCGGCGATCAAAGAGGCTGCGGTATTAGCGTTTCCCGATGACGATGGTGTGCCGATCAGGGCTTTCACCAGTACACGCAACGGATCGAAGTTGTCGATCATCGAGTTAAAGAAATTCTGTTCCGAGAATCTGCCGCTCTATATGGTTCCAGACCTCTTCTGCTCGCTTGAGTCGTTGCCGAAAACGTCGACGGACAAGATCGATTACCAGAAGCTCAAGACTATGAAATGAGAGCGCGGTCACTCGGCCATGGATTTTGAACTGACGCCTGAACAACAGACCTTGCAGAGTGCGGCGATTGAATTCGCTCGCAAGGAGCTGAACAATAATATGATTGAGCGGGATGCCCAGCAGGTCTTCTCGCGTGATGGCTGGGAAAAATGCGCTTCCTTCGGCGTGCAGGGAATGCCGATCCCCAACGATTACGGTGGTCGCGGCGCCGATCCGGTTACAACCGTAGCCATGATGGAAGGCCTGGGTTACGGCGGCTCCGATCAAGGATTGCTATTCTCCATTAATGCTCACATGTGGACCAATTCGATCCCACTACTCAAATACGGCACGACGGAACAGAAGAAGAAATATCTTCCGGGACTGTGCGACGGAAGTCTCATCGGCGCTAACGGCGCCAGCGAACCAAACTCCGGTTCGGATATTTTTTCGATGCAGACCCGCGTCAGCAAAGATGGCAGTGACTACGTTTTGAACGGCAGGAAAATTTTTGTGACGAACGCTCCGGTCGCGGATCTATTTACCATTTACGCAACTCTCGATCCCAAGCTTGGCGCCGCCGGTATCTGCGGGTTCATCGTCGAGAAAGGAACGCGGGGACTTGGCGTTGGAAAAAAGAAAGACAAGATGGGGTTGCGCACAGCACTCATGGCCGAGCTCTTGCTTGAGGACTGCCACGTGCCAGGAACAGCCCTGCTCGGGCGGGAAGGTCGCGGGGCTGAGGTCTTCAACTGCTCGATGGCCTGGGAGCGAGCCTGTATCCTGGCGACCTGTCTCGGAACAATGCGGCGCCAGCTCGAACGCTGCGTCGAGCACGCTCGGAGGCGCAAGCAATTCGGCCAGCCGATCGGCAAGTTCCAGTCAGTGGCCAACCGCATCGTTGATATGAAGCTGCGCTACGAAACAGCCCGACTGATGACGTACAAGGTGGGCTGGCTGATGCAGGGGAATAAATCGGCCGATATGGACGCCGCGATGGCCAAGTTGTATGTCTCCGAATCTTTCGTGAAATCATGCCTCGACGCGATTCAGGTACACGGCGGCGCAGGTTTTTTGACCGAGCTCGAACTCGAACGCGAACTGCGCGACTCGGTGGGGAGCACGCTGTACTCCGGCACCTCGGAGATTCAGCGTAATATTATCGCGCGAGGGCTGCGGATTTGATCTCCGTGCCCTAAATTCGATTCGGTCCTTTCACTTCACGATTGGCACTTACTTGAGATCGAATGCACTCATCCGACCAGTCATCTCAGAAGTTCTGGGGTCTGCTCAAGTGGAAAGAAAGGTGGGGATTATCATGGCGCGGTTGGCTGCTTCTAACTCTGCTTGGTCTGGCATCCGCATCTCTGCTCTTCGTGAATGTACATCCGTTTCTGGCGGTAACGCGTCGCGTCGATACAAACAATCTTGTGGTGGAGGGATGGATACAACGATATGCGTTCCGCGGGGCGGTGAAAGAGTTCAACAGCGGTTCCTATGAGCATATCTTTACGACAGGCGGACCCGAGAATGGCAGCGGCGGGTACGTTAACGATTACCAAACCTCGGCCAGTGTGGGCGCGGAGGCGCTGAAAAGGTTCGGAATTCCGGAGGACGTGATTCAGATGGCTCCATCACGGGTAATTGGCCGCGAGAGAACATACAGCTCAGCCGTTGCATTGCGAGACTGGTTTTACGAACACAACGTGCCCGTTCAGAGTATGAACGTTCTAACGGAGGACTGCCATGCGCGCCGAACGCAGCTTCTATTTCAGAAGGTATTCGGTGAGAACGTTCCAGTGGGGATTATCGCAGTTCCAAATCCCGATTATAATCCCAAATATTGGTGGCATTATAGTGAAGGTGTTCGAGAAGTAATAAGCGAGAGTATTGCCTACATGTACGCGAGATTTCTCTTTTATCCGTCGGCATCGCCACGTGATAAAAAGATGGTGGATGTCTCTCAACGTCCCGTTAACACGCAACAATGAAGATAGCCGTTGTTGGCCTTGGTTACGTTGGGCTGCCGCTGTCGCTTCAATTTGCTCGCTCGTGTGTGAGCGTGTTGGGATTAGATGTTGACGCTAGGAAAGTTCAATTTCTTAATGACGGTCAGAGTTATATAAAGCACATCGAGCCATTGACGATTGCCGAGTTAGTCAGGTCCGGTAAATTCTCGGCATCCACAGAGTTTAGCCGGATAAAAGAGATGGAAGCGGTGATCATTTGTGTGCCAACACCGCTTAACAAGAACCGCGAACCGGATATCTCGTTTGTTCTTGAAACAGGCCGGACGATCGCGCCGTATCTCTCCAAAGGCGCATTGGTGGTCCTGGAGTCGACGACCTATCCAGGAACGACCGACGAGGAGTTGCGCGCCGTTTTGGAGGAAGGATCGGGAATGAAAGCAGGTTCGGATTTTCACCTGGCCTTTTCACCGGAACGGGAGGATCCCGCCAATGAAGAGAGCAAGGTGAAGCTAATCCCGAAAGTCGTCGGGGGTTACACTCCTGCCTGCCTCGATCGCGCCATGGCGCTTTATGGCAAAGCGATCGATACACTTGTGCCGGTCTCGTCGTGTCGCGTCGCTGAGGCGACCAAGCTCCTAGAGAACATTTTTCGGAGTGTGAATATCGCGCTGGTCAATGAACTGAAGCTCGTTTACAGCGCCATGGGCATCGATATTTGGGAAGTGATTGAAGCGGCCAAGACGAAGCCATTCGGGTTTATGCCGTTTTATCCCGGCCCTGGGCTTGGCGGGCATTGCATCCCGATCGATCCCTTCTACCTGACGTGGAAAGCGCGGGAGTATGGCAAGCACACTCGCTTCATTGAGCTGGCGGGCGAGATAAACACAGCAATGCCGGAAAATGTGGTCCATCGCGTTGCCGACGCGTTAAACAGCCGAAATAAAGCGGTCAAGGGCAGTCGAGTGCTAATTTTAGGGCTTGCCTATAAACCAAACGTTGATGACGAGCGCGAATCACCGAGTTACGTTTTAATGGATCTTCTCAGCGAGCGCGGCGCCGAACTGGAGTACTACGATCCCTACGTCCCAATGATTAAGCCGACCCGTGAGCATTCGCATTGGGCCGGCAAGAAATCCGTGGAGTGGGATCGCGCGACTATTGAGAGCTTTGATCTTGTGCTTATCGCAACAAATCACAGCTGTGTGAACTATCAGCAGTTGGCTGATTGGGCCCAGTGCATCGTGGACACGCGAAACGCAATGTCGGGGACAGACGTACGTCCTGGCAAAGTTTGGAAAGCATAGAGATCTCGTGCGGCAAACATCCCCTTCCAAGCCGCTCTGTTAAGCATCAGGTCAAATTTCGCCAAATGACTGACGCGACAGGCTCGCCTCGTTTGCTGTGGAGTGGATTTCTGCAGTCGTGTGAAAGATTTCCCACGCGCGGAGCAATCGACGTCGCTGGCCGGGAGGTCACTTACCAGCAACTAGGTTACCGTGCGAAGCGTCTGGCGGCTACCCTTCAGAACACCGCCGTGCCCGGCGCAGTTCCGCTGACGGGAGTGTTCGTTTACCGTTCTGAGACGGCGTATGCTGCTGTTCTCGGAGCTTTGATGGCCGGCCATGGATACGTGCCCCTGAACCGGACGTTCCCAATAGATCGAACGCGGTTGATGCTGGAGAAATCCATGTGTCGCTCGGTGATTGTCGATGCCGGCTCCGAGTCGCAGTTGGAGAGATTGTTATGCAGCGTCGCCACGCCATTGGTCATCATCTGCCCGGATCGCGCCGATGTGACGGAATTAGCAGGCAAATTTCCTGCGCATCGGTTTATAGGAGCGCGTGAACTGGCTGACGCCGAGCAATGGTCTTCAGTCGAAGTCGCCGCCAATTCGTTTGCTTATCTGCTCTTCACTTCCGGCAGCACGGGCCAACCGAAAGGTGTCATGGTGTCACACGCCAACGTGCTTCATTATGTAGACTACGTCACGAGCGGCCGCTACGGCTTCACGAGCAACGATCGCCTGTCGCAAACATTCGACCTTACATTTGACTTGTCGGCACACGACATGTTCGTCGCGTGGCAGACTGGGGCTTGCCTGTGTTGCCCAACTCAGAAACAATCCGTCAAGCCGGGCGATTTTATAAATGATGCGCGCTTGACGGTCTGGTTTTCCGTACCATCCACGGCAGCGTTCATGCGCCGATTTGGAGTTCTCCAACCGGGGATGTATCCGGGATTGCGATTGAGTTTGTTTTGTGGCGAGGCATTACCTGTGGACATGGTACGTCACTGGGCGCTCGCAGCACCCAATTCCGTGATTGAGAACATTTATGGACCCATGGAGCTAACCATCGGCTGCACGGCCTACCGGTGGGACAGTGCAAAGTCGCCTGACGAATGCGAGCAAGGAATTGTGCCGATCGGGGAACCATTTGATGGCATGCAGGCGTTGATCGTCGATGAGCAGTTGCGCGAAGTGGAACAAGGAAGTGATGGCGAGCTACTCATGACTGGTCCGCAGGTAAGTCTGGGTTACTGGCAAGATGAAGCGAAGACTCGACGGGCATTTGTCGACATTGCTGGGAAGAACGGCACCTACTATAGAACGGGTGATCGCGTTCGTCGGCCTGCCGTGAATAAGCCGCTGGTTTATTTGGGACGACTTGATAAGCAGATCAAAGTGCTCGGTCACCGGGTCGAGCTAGGTGAGATAGAAGCCGCTATAAGGCAGCTATCCGGACTGGAAGGAGTCGTCGCCATCGGGTGGCCCACGACAGAAAGCGGGGCCAATCGAATTGAAGTTTTCCTGGAGACCGACGGATTCGACACAAAAGTGCTGGCGATGCAACTCAAGGAAAAGCTTCCGGTGTACATGCTGCCTCGAGATATTCTGGTTCTAGATCGGTTTCCGCTAAATGCGAACGGCAAATACGACCGAAAAGCCTTGCAAGCGATTCTTGAAAATAGTCCTGGATCAGACGCGGCCTCGCGCAGCGACACCGCGCTATTCACGCGGCGCAGTTGAAGCGAGGATTCGAGAGTCAAAGTAAAAGAAAACACAGTGGAAGAGGCGTGTTTGTAGCTGCCAGGATCAATTTATCGCTGCAGACGCGCTGTTGAATAGCGCACGCACCTGCTGGATCAAAACGAACCGGCGATCTGTTGGTCGGCACCGGCTAACCTAACTTGATGCATTCTGTCAGAACGTCGGGAATCTTAATTTTTTCAAAATACGCTGCTATTTCACTCGTGTTCAGTCAGATACATGCACTTGGACAAAAACTGGCGTCGGAAATTCTTACGCGTTTCGATTCACTCGAAGTGACAAAGAAAATCACAACCTCATCTGTGGCGGGCATTTACCGTATCCCCGTGAAAGCTGGCATTTCGTTTGCTCATCGAGTCTTTCGCGGCGGCTACTCATCGACAAATGGAACGGTTGACGGATCGGGATTCATCCGCTTCTCAGCAGACTCCGAAATCTCGCCCGACTTTTTCGGAGCGGCTGAAAGCTGGACTAGTTGCATTGCATTGCTTTGCAGCAGCACAAGTCGTTGCAGTCTCATCTGCGAGCGCCCAGGACCCTGCTACGGTGGGGCAGTTTTCATCGGTGATGACTTGGCCGTACAAAGCAGTCCACGCTCACCTCCTCCCCACAGGCAGAGTGCTGTGGTGGCCCTCGTTCAGCGACGGCGACAACCCCACGCTCTGGGATCCATCAACAAACACGAACACTCCGGTTACGCATGCAGGAGCAAACATTTTCTGTTCAGGCCATGCCTTTTTGCCTAATGGACAACTCTTGGTGGCCGGTGGGCACTTAGACTCCTGGGTTGGGTTACCCAACGCTTACACGTATAACCCATTGGACAACACCTGGACGCGATTGCCTGATATGAACAACGGTCGATGGTACCCGACGAACACCACGCTGCCGAACGGAAATATGCTTGTGATTAGTGGCTGGATCAATGCGAGCGTGGGTGTCAATGTCGAGCCTCAGGTGTGGCAGAGTGCAACGGGATCCTGGCGCAACCTGAGCACAGCGCATCTGGCTCTGCCTTTCTACCCATTCATGTTTGTTGCACCTAACGGCAAAGTGTTCTGCGCCGGGCCCAGCCAGACGACCCGGTACCTTGATGTTACTGGCACTGGTGCTTGGAGCACGGTAGCGAATAGCAACTACGGGACTCGTAATTGGGGATCGTCAGTGATGTACGACGACGGCAAAGTACTGCTCATGGGCGGAAGCCCATGCGGATTTTACAAGACCGATTGCACCACTTATCCAACGGCGACGGCGGAGGTCATCGACCTGAACAGTCCAAATCCCACTTGGACCTCCACTGGATCGATGGTGACGGGAGGGCGCAAACTCCACAACGCTACATTGCTCGCAGACGGCAAAGTCCTGGTAACCGGCGGAAGCAGAGGAACTGAGAGTCCGCAAATTCAACCGAGCGATCCAGCATACGTATGCGAGATGTGGGATCCGGAAACCGGCACGTGGACAACGATGGCGAGCCTGACCACGGTTCGAACCTATCACTCCACTGCCCTGCTGTTGGCCGACGGGCGCGTTTTGTCGGCAGGAGGAGAGTTCGGACAGTTTCAAGGAGCCTCAGCAGAAATATATTCGCCTCCTTATCTCTTCCACGGTTCTCGTCCAACTATCACGTCCGCACCTGCAAGCGTTGGGTACGGCCAGTCATTTTTTGTGGGCACGCCCGACGCAGCGAGCATTTCAAAGGTCACACTAATCGCGCTGCCTTCGGTGACGCACGGCTTTAATATGAGCCAGCGCATCAGCCGGCCTATGTTCTCGCAAGCCACAGGCGGCCTGAACGTGACGTCGCCTTCAAACCCCAACACCACTCCTCCGGGCTACTACATGCTGTTCATCCTAAATTCCAACGGCGTCCCTTCAGTGGCAAAGATCGTCCAAATTGGTGGTACCGCACCTACACCTACACCTACACCGACTCCAACCGCAACGCCGACTCCGATCCCAACCCCAACTCCGAGCCCAACTCCAAGTCCTACACCAACTCCAATTGGCACCCCAACGCCAACTCCTACACCAACGCCGACCCCGCCTCCGACTCCAACTCCAACACCAAGTCCTACACCAACGCCGACACCAACTGCAACGCCAACATCGACTCCGACTCCAACCCCAACTAACACCCCAACGCCAACACCGACTCCAACCCCAACTCCGACTGACACCCCGACCCCAACGCCAGCACCGACTCAGACGCCGACCCCTACCCCAACTCCAAGTTCTACACCAACGCCAACCCCGACCCCGGCCGCGACTCCTACACCGACGCCGATTTCTCAATGCACTGTTCCTAATTTTATTGGTGCTCGATTAAATCAGGCCCAGTCGATTTGGAGCAACGCGGGATTCGCGACCAGGGTCACCACCGTCGGCCCCGGCGGGCATCAGATCACGTCGCAAAGTCTTCCTGCGGGATATGTCAGCTCTTGTGCCACGACAACAATCACCGTTACGGCCAGATGAAATTCGCGATCACGTTTTTGCTTTTTTCGTGCGCACCGAGCTTCGCCGCGACGGCAGGAGTAGTGACTTTCCGGCAGACATTTGGGGAGACAACCGCGTACACAATTTTGGAGCTTTCTGCTGCGGGGGTTCCCTGCCGGCTCAATAACTTGGGCGATGTTGTTGGGAAAGCAGGTGATTCTCCCTCGGGAGAGATTCGAGCTACCATCTGGAATCACGGCAGCTTACGGCCAACGAATTTGGGTAACCTTGGACGGGGCGAATCCCGTTCCGCTTCGGGTATCAACGACGCAGGAGAGGTCGCAGGAGCTGCGAATACCGCTAAGTCGATCGTTCCATTTGTCCGGACGCCGACAGGCGGCCTTCGGCGGATTCCGCTGCTGCCTGGCGACAACTGCGGGCAGGCGCTCGCGATAAATAAATACGGCCATGTGGCTGGATATTCCTCGGGTTCCACTGGCTCGAGGGGTTTTATCTCGTGGCGGAAGAACGGGGCAAAAAAAGTTAAAAAAATGTTCTTGACTTCAGGCACTCAGATTCTCAGTCTCGGCTTTGGATGCTTTGGATGTATAGATGCAACCTCTGATCGGCGGGGAGTCACTACCTGTTCATCGTCGACTGAAGCCTTGCTCGTGCTCTTCCGAGCGGTTCAAACTCCGATTAATTGCATTGCGTTGCTTTGTGGTCACGCACTTGATTGCAGTCTCGTCTGCGAGCGCCCAGGACCCTGCTACGGTCGGGCAGTTTTCATCGGTGACGGTTTGGCCGTACAGGGCAGTCCATGCTCATATGCTCCCGACGGGCAAGGTGTTATGGTGGCCCTCGTTCAGCGACGGCGACAACCCCACGCTCTGGGATCCATCAACAAACACGAACACTCCGGTTACGCATGCAGGAGCAAACATTTTCTGTTCAGGCCATGCCTTTCTGAGCAATGGACAGCTCTTCGTAGCCGGTGGGCACATAGGCAGCTGGGTCGGCCTGCCCAACGCCTACACGTATAACCCCTTGAATAACACCTGGACGCGATTGCCTGATATGAACAACGGTCGATGGTACCCGACGAACACCACGCTGCCGAACGGAGATATGCTTGTGATTAGTGGCTGGATCAATGCGAGCGTGGGTGTCAATGTCGAGCCTCAGGTGTGGCAGAGTGCAACGGGATCCTGGCGCAACCTGACCACAGCGCATCTGGCTCTGCCCTTCTATCCATTCATGTTTGTTGCGCCCAACGGAAAGGTCTTCTGTGCCGGGCCCAGCCAAACAACCCGGTACCTTGATGTTACTGGCACTGGTGCTTGGAGCTCAGTAGCGAATAGCAACTATGGGACTCGTAATTGGGGATCATCAGTGATGTACGACGACGGCAAGATACTGCTCATGGGCGGAAGCCCATGCGGATTTTACGCTACCAATTGCACCACTTACCCAACGGAAACCGCAGAGATAATCGACCTGAACAATCCGACGCCTGCTTGGGAGTACACTCGGTCGATGGTGACGGGAGGACGCAAGCTCCACAATGCTACATTGCTTCCGGACGGCAAAGTGCTGGTGACCGGCGGAAGCAGAGGAAGTGAGAGTCCGCAAGTTCCATCGAGCGATCCAGCATACGCATGCGAGCTGTGGGATCCGGCAACCGGAACGTGGTCAACGATGGCGAGCCTGACAGTTTTCAGAGGCTACCAC
>DATHGV010000185.1:0-12008 GCA_035490135.1 Candidatus Methylomirabilota bacterium | reverse complement strand
CTGACTGGTGATGATGCCGAAGCGGTCGACTAGATAAACGTTTGCGCCAAGATTGGCCACGCGGTCGGCGACATAGAAGTTCAGTCCCGCGACGACGCTCATGACCGCTACCAGGGTGGCTACGGCTAGGATTACGCCCAGGAGAGTCAGGAAACTACGCAGCTTGTGGGCGCGCAGGGCATCCAGCGCCAGGCGAAAGGTCTCCATGACGGTAACGGCGGCGGCAGCGATCCGGCCGCGGCGCTTGCGTACCGAAACGGCTACCGAGGGCAAACCGGTCAGACGATCAATAGGAGCTACACCCAAACATGGCCTCCGATTGTTACTTACTACGTGGAGGGACGCCAAAACGTTCCCGCAAAGCCTTATCTATTAGACGTGTGAAGCGCGGTTTTATTACCTGTCTAAGCTATTTTAGCGCTTTTTGGAGAGGTATAGAGGTTCTTTGTGACGGCGCGGTGATCATTGCCACTTTCCGCAAAGGCGTGCGGGATAGCTACGGCGTGGAACGAAAAACTCGTGCAACAATTGAGCGAAGAAGCGAATCCTATATGCTCGACCTAGTCCGCCACTAAGCCATGCATATTGCCGTCTTTCTGCTTGCCAGCGTTCTTTTCCTGTTCGCCGGGTCCAGTGAAACTACCCAAGAAGCGGTGGCTGTCCGTGCCGCGGACAAACCTAGCGATCATGCGCTGTTTGACCGCGTTGTAGAAAACCAGAAAAAGAGCGATGCGGCCATGGATCTGTATGAACGGCTGGAGCGCGTGGAGATTCATAAAGTAAACGGAGAAAACCAGTCGACGGAGGTGAAGGTTTCCCGGGTCGTTCCAGCGGGTACGGGAGCTGCGCACCTTCCGGTTGGGCCAGACGGCAAGGTCGCTGACCAGAATGCTTATCGCGCGGAACTTGAAAAACTCGAGAAGGCACTGGTGTGGGCGGCGGAAAGCGGCCGAACGCAACGCGATGCATACGAGAAAATTGCGAAGAAGAGGAGAGAGCGCGACGAGCTTATCGGAGCGGCGCGAGCGGCTTTTTTATTCACTTTAATCGGCAGCGAGCAACGGGATGGTCGGGTACTGCTGAAATACAGCATGAACCCGAATCCAGCGTTCAAACCGACTTCGCGTGCAACCTCTGTTTACCCGCGGGTTCGAGGAACGGTTTGGGTTGACGAAGCCAACGGGGAGCTAGCGCGCATTGAAGGAGAGGTAACCGAGGATATTTCGCTGGGCCTATTTCTAGCCAGAGTGTACAAAGGAAGCCGTTTTATGCAGGAGCGCTATGAAATGGTGCCGGGGGTGTGGCTGCCTTCTTTTTCGCAATACGACTTCGATGGCCGTAAATTTCTGTCCAGCTTTTCACTGCATGAGCGAACATTTTATTCGCGTTACCGGCGAGTGGGCAGTCCCAACGAGGCATTGGAGTTGGTGCGCGCGGAATTGAAAGAGATGAGACCTGGCGGAGTGGCCAGTCGATAGGATTTGTGAGTGCCAAATTTTGAATAGCTAAAAGATGGATGGCGTTTCAGCAACCGCGCCCTGAACCACGAACCTTCCTGAGAAGTACCGGACTACAATTTAGACTGGCCGCAGAAAAAGAAGCGCTATGAAATTCCTCGTCGTCACAGCACTTCTCCTCTGTTCGGAGGGGTAGCTCTCTGTGCGCGGCAATCCTCCAATTCCAGCAGTCAAGCCGCTTTTGAAGCAAGGCCGCTCTAATTTGGGAAAAACTAAACTGGCTATTCTGCTCCCCATCGTGCAGGTCCTGCTTACCGTTGTTCTGACCAACTGGGGCGAAGCAACCCAACTGCGGTTCGGCCTATTAAACTCACACGTCGGAAGCGTGAAGTATCTTTGCCTGGCGCTCAATGGGCCGGGCCTTGTCTTTCGCTACGCCGAAATACTCATCTCGCCAATAAAAGGGATATCACACGGATTAGCTTTTCTCCTTGATACGGTCCTGTATTTATTAGGTGTGGCGCTCCTCTGGTATTATGTCGGGCGACAAATCGATCGGTTCGTGTCCGGCGCTCCCCCATATCGTTGGCGAATCCCGGTACTTGGATTCCTGTTTTACCTATTTGTGATCCTGTGGTGACTGAAACTTTTCTTTTGGGGGAACGCGCGCTTTTACACCTCAGATTCGCAAAATTATCACAGTCCTGCGGACACCACGAATGGTGTCATCTTTATCATTTGGTCCATGGTTCTAATTATCTTTGGGGCTAGAAAGATTGTTCCGCAAGGGCCAATGCCAAGAGTTCGACTGGAAGCACCGCAGTGGGTATGGGTCCGGCCGGATGATTGGCCCATTGAGGCACTAGAACGAAATTGGGGTGCCCATTACCATCTTAGATTATGCTGAAACAGAGCAGGGAACTTCCGCGAATGATGGCCGTTTCAACAACCGGGCCCTCAGCATTAACTCTCCCTAAGAAAGACAAGCCTACAATTTCATCTGGCTGTAGATAAGGGGGAGAAATGAAAATCCTCGTCGTGATGGCAGCACTTCTTCTGTCTTGCGGCATGTCTCTTTGTGCGGGACAATCGGCCAATTCGGGCAGCCAGAACACTGCAGACGCAGCAAAACCCGTGGCGCAATCGTCTAGCAATTCAGCGGATACCACAACGGATCAGGCCAAAACCAAGCCGAAGAGAGTTTGGACCAATGAGGAGATTGCCGGTGTGGGCGGCGACGGGGCCATTTCCGTGGTCGGCAAAGCGGGCGGCGGGGATTCGAATCCGTCATCAAACAACTTCCAGAAAACTGCGCCCGGCTCGGCCGCGAGGGACCAGCACGCCGCCACGTACCGCGATCGCCTTCATCAACTAAACAACCAACTGGAAACCATCGACAAGAAAATTTCTCAGCTACGAAATTTCAAGGCCGATAACGCCAGCCCATCAGGCGGCATAGATATGCATCATGGTTATTACATGACGCCGGTGGAAGACCAAGTGAAACAGCTGGAAGAGAAAAAGAAACAAATTCAGGCGCAGATCGAAGCGGTCGAGGACCAGGCGCGGAAGAACGGGATTGAGCCGGGGCAATTGCGCTAGCAGGGAGAGGTAGCAACTCCCGGACATTCCCTAAAAATTGTGCCTTCCAAAGCATAGCGGTGATTTAACCGCAATTTTTGACGGATCGCCGCTTCAAACGTTCGCCTATCAATCTGCGCCGCAGGCAAATCCAATGAATTGGCGGGCCGGCGCCCGGTTGTTTCTTTTCGGCCAACTTTGCGAGCTTTGCGCCCTGACGCGCACAGTGCGTCGGCGAGCCTGAGGAAATTTCTGATGCAATTTATCGCGAAGTTTTCGGTGGGCGCGGAAGAGGCGCAAACGAACGGCCACATTGGAAATGCCCAGGTGGTCAGCGGCTTCTTGAGTCGAGTAGTTCAAAACATCCATGAGCAAACAGACTTGGCGCAGGTCGGGCGGTAGTTGCGAGATAGCGGACGCCAAGAGCCGACGAGATTCCCGGCGCAGGAAGCCTTGCTCCGGATTGGCTGTTGCCGAAGGGATTTGTGCGGCCCAAGACTCATCGGAACAATTAGTGGAATTAGTGGATTGGTCCAGGGAAAAGATTTTTCCTTCGCGGCGGCGCCGGATCACATCGATGGAAGCGTTCCTGGCGATGCGTGAGACCCAGGCGTGCATACCGTCTCGCGGACCGGTTTGCGCGCCGACAAACTGGTCGAGGCGGGTCACGGTCTTGAGCAAGGTTTCCTGCTGGACGTCTTCCGCGTCGTGAACATTGCCGGTCAACCTCAGGCTTGAGCGGTATAGGCCAGTGGCATAAGGCATAACCAGTTCTGCGAGCGCCTGACGATCGCCGGCGCGCGCGCTGCGCAGCAGCGCGGAACGAGAATGCCAGTTTTGCAAATCGGTGGAAGCGCTCACGTTGGCCCCCGCGTTTTCGGTGGTGTTCATACCCTTGTATGAATGGCAGTTTCCTGCCCACCCAAGGTGGCGGTGGAAGATACACAAAACAAGGCACAATTTGGCCGGACTGTTATTGCTGTTCCACGGGATTTGACCGCTTCTGGGATTTCCTACCGCGAAACCGGTCACTTAGATGGCGGTGGAATTTATGTGGCGCCTTAACTACCATGCCTGCCGAAGACCTGCTGTTAACGAGGACAAGCGCCACGTAAGTTGCTTCGTAGGCCGCGAAGGAACTCCATCACTCGCTTTTTCACAGAGAAGTCCACCTAGTATGAACGTCCGCTCCTGCCGGGAGTTCTCTCAGTTACTTGTCTTCTCGAATTTCGCGCGGTAATGTCGCATGGATTATGCCCCTTCCTGCCAACGAGAGGATCGGTAGGAATGACGCTTGCCCTTGTGGCAGCGGCAAGAAATACAAACGGTGCTGCCTGGAGCAGCAATCTGCTACCTACATGCCGACGAAATTCGGGCGACATACCTGCTCATACGGGATTCGTTCAATACGCCACCGCGACTCTGCAACACCGACGGTGACCCGCTCGTATTTCATTCTCTTACGTTTCAAATCGAATCAGCGGAAAGTGCTTTTGAGGCCCTAGCTCCGCTGGCCACGGGGCGCTCCAAGGAAGAGCTTTTGGAAACTGTGGCGTTTGATGATCGAGGAAAGCTCCGCGGTGTGTCGTTCGACTGGCTCAAGAAGGGCAACTCAAGAATGCCAAGGTGGGACAACACCATCCTCGGCAGTATCAAGGTTTCGGTGGGTTCTCTACATGCTGAGTGAATTCCGAGAGCGCGCGAAGCGGCTTCGAATGGAGATTGAAAAACGGCTCGGTGCTAATGCGATTCACCTGAGGACTGTCGCTCAAACGGCAGACGAAATGGTTGCTGAGTTGCCGAAACGGAACAGCGCGCGGGCGAAGGTTGATGAGGAAATCGTTGACGATATCCTTCGTGATCCAGAGATAAGAAAACAATTTCGAGAAAAAATCCAGAAGCAAGTCGAGGCTTGGGCTTATCAGAAGATTCCAATTCTCGGTGACCGGACAACGATGCAAGCGGTTCGCGATCCCGACGGGAGAGAAATCGTTGAATCGCTGCTCTTGGATTGGGAACGGCGGGCCCAAGAAGGCGGGTATCAATCTGGAATTCGCCCTGACTTCAATGCCGTCCGCAACTGCTGAAAGTCATGCCGCCAACATCCTGACATTCGCTCGTGGACGATCCAACCACGGACTCACCAACGTAATGGCAAGAACCGGAACAGACCCAAACGCAAGGGCCAAATCCATCACGAAGTTATTGCGATGCTTAAAGAGGATGAAGGCTGCGCGATCTCAGGGACAACAATCTGAAGGTGAGGGGAAGCAAATTCGGGCTTCCCCTCGCTTAAGTGTTCTTAGGCAGTGGCTGCGGAAGCTTCTTTCTCGATGGGAGCGCCAATGAGGTTTCCCCACTCGGTCCAGGAGCCGTCGTAATTGCGCACGTCTTTAATTCCGAGAAGATACTTCAGCACGAACCAGGTGTGGGAGCTGCGCTCACCGATGCGGCAGTAGGCGATGACTTCCTTGTCGCCGGTAATACCCTTGGAGCCGTAGAGCTGCCTCAAGGCGTCAACGCTCTTGAAAGTTCCGTCTTCGTTGACGGCTTGCGACCAGGGGATACTTGCGGCACCAGGAATGTGACCGGCGCGTTGCGCGGTTTCGGTCATGCCCGGCGGGGCAATAATCTTGCCGGAAAATTCGTCCGGGGAGCGGACGTCCACCAACTGAGCGCCGGACTTATTCTCCACGGCGGCGAAAACATCGTCACGTTTCGCACGGATGGAGGCGTTGGGAGTCTTGACCTTGTAGCCCGCGGCGGTGACGGTGGGCTTGGCGGTAGTGAGCGGGCGCTTTTCTTCCACCCACTTTTTACGGCCGCCATTCATGATCAAAACTTTGTCGTGTCCGTAGTATTTGAGTTGCCAGAAAGCCCAGGCGGCAAACCAATTATTATTGTCGCCGTAAAGCACGATGGTGGTTTCGGGAGAAATTCCAGCTTTACCGAGGAGAGTTTCGAAGGCTTTGGGGTCGGTGAGATCGCGACGGATGGCGTCCTGCAATTCGGTTTGCCAGTTCCAGGAAATCGCTCCGTCGATGTGGCCCTGGTCGTAGGCGGTGGTATCAACGTCCACTTCTACGAGGCGAATTCCCTGATCTTTGGCGTGGGCTGCAACCCAATCGGTAGTAACTAAGACTTCTGGATGAGCATAGTCAGACATTGTTCGGTTCCTTCCTGGATTTAGAATCAAAAAGCGTAACGCAGAGCGGGCTGTGAAGCATCTCTTTTTTTGCGCGGCCCGGTATTCGTTGCCCAGCGGTTCAATGTTAGAGGACTTGAACAAGCTGGCCCTGTCGCGATTCCCATTCGATGCGCACCAGCCAATCGAAGTGCATACCTTCGGTTTTGAGCCAGGCCTCCAAACTTTCTCTGGAATCGGCGCGAAACTCCGCGAACATTTTTCCTTCGAGCATATTCACGAGGACCCGTTCGGCTTTGGCCACCTGACCCGCTTGCATGCGCCGCAGCAGCGCTTCGGCGCCCTGGCGTGTAAGGCAGGCCAGCGTATGCTGGCTTAAATAAAGTGGCATCAGCGCTCCCGAAGAAGTTTGAAATTCACGCATCGGACGCAGGTTAGACAGGCATATTAGACGCCTCATCCACCTGTACCGATAGACAGTTAGTTGCCGCAACACACGATTTGTAACGCGAATCAGGTTGCTGGTCGGATGGTACTACACTCATGTGGGAATCCATGGAGCGATGGAACATGAGACATACTTTTGACTTTTTGGCGTTTAGCTTCCTGGCATTGGTTTTAGGGTTGACCTTTGGCGGCCCTTGCGTATATGGCGGTCCCCAGCGAGGACATAGCGCCGAGCTTACCGGTGAGGTTCTCAGTCCCACCGGGGAACCGGTGGCTGGGGCTGTGGTGACTTATCAATCGGGCGGTGGACATACCGCTCACGTGGTGCATACGGACGCGGCAGGGCGATTTACGATCGTTAAGCTGCGCCGGGACAACTACGATTTGCGCGCTTCCTCGCATGGCTTGTTTTCGATCTGGGAGAAAAACGTGATGGTGCGGTCGGGTGAGGTGAAAACCGTCAAATTGCGTTTGACGGACGGCGCGGAGGCGGCAAAATCTTCGGTGGTCGTTCCTGGTCGATAAGGGCATACGTACGCAGTCTGGCCGAAGTACTATCGAGAGAGATCCAAGAACGATTCAAGATGCAATTTAAGTCATTTGTAATCTGTCGATTGCAGAGCAGTCGTTTCAACGGCTTTCAGTCCCTCAGAGTAGTACTAGCTGGTGGGTACTGCGGCCGGTGGGTCGGGTGGTCCATTGAGGCGAACAGGCCAGGTCTGTAACTTACTAAGAACGGGTTGGGGGCCGCGCGGGGACAGCGGCTCCGCAAGGGGTCGTGTGCGAGCTACCCAACCCGCCAGTCTCTTTCTGGCATCCTCCCTCGAATGTTTACCTACGCGGTTAAGGCCCGGAGGGGCTGTTTGCGGGTTTCAACCCTGCTTCCTGTTTCCCGGACAAGGCCTCGTCCGAACCGACCTAGAAAATTTTAAAATTCGGCGTCGATGAAATCCGGCAGGACTTAGGAGTTGGTGTGGCGGGCTTTTTTGTTGCTTGCAACTTCGTTTAACCACTCCCACGTGCGTTGTGCGTTGCGATCCCAGGTGTGAGTTTGCGCCGTGCGGGTTGCGCGCTCTCCTAATTGCGCGCACAGGCTTGGGTTGGTAATCAAAGAGCGCAGTGCTGCGGCAAGTTCCTCAACATTTTGTGGATCGCGCAGAATGATACCGTCCGAACCATTGGTAATGATTTCATGCGCTCCTGCTCGCGAACTGGCGACCACTGGTAAGCCACAGGCCATGGCCTCGATGATGGGTAAGCCGTAGGCGTCTTCAAGCGACGGGCCCACGTAGGCGTCTGCCGCGGCGTAGAACTGCATGACGTTGGGGGACGGAGGCAAAAAAATCACGCGATTCGCGATTCCGTAATCGCGAATCATTTTGTCGTAGGGATCGCGAACATCTCTACCGACCACGAGAAGTTTCCATGGCAATTCGCGGATAAACGATAAGGATTGCAGCAGGGCGGCGAGGCCCTTCGTTCTCCAATCATTTCCAATCAGCAGCAGTGCGAAGTCTTCCATAGATAGTTGGAAGAGTTTGCGCGCGGTCGCGCGTTCCGCGAGCTTCCGAGGGACAGAGAACGCTTGCACGTCGACTCCATAACGTATTACTCGGGTAGCGGTGGGGTGAAAATACTTTTCCAGTAACGCGGCGGCCGACGCTGATATGGCGGCTAAGGAAACTGTGGCGCGGCGATAAATTCGGTTTTCGAGTGTCATGATCAAACGGTAGTAGGCGCGGCGATGTGCCAGGCGCGCCCATGCGGCGAGAGAAGTGCTACGAAAATTTAATTGCGGCAAAACCTGGCGGTAGAATTCATGGAATACCACATGGACGCTAATAGCATCCGCATCGGTAGCGTTAATACCAGCGGAATATAAGAGATCGTATTGCGTATGGTGGAATGCGGCATCCCACCAGCGGCATATCCGATTAGCGAAAAACCAGAAAATGTATTGCAACAGATGTGGGCCGGGGATGGCGGGCACCTTGTGCCAAAACAGGCGATTGGCTGTTTGAGTCTCCCCAGTATGATCCGATTTTTTTGTCGCGGCCTCATGTTTGTAAGGCGTAACGCCGCGCAAGTCTTGAATTCGCTGGGCGTAAATATGAATTTCGGCAACGGGATCGAGAGCGAATCTCTCCAATTGTTCGACGATGCATCGCTCGGTACCGTGGCGGCGGTCCAGAAAGGGAGAAATTACCGCAAGGCGCACTAGCGTGGCCGGAGACGCGGGTTCGCCGCCGGGGCGGGTACGTTAGCAAATTGCGTGGAAAGAGCAAGACTGGGCAAGCGGAATAAAATGCCCAGCAGCGTCCAAAAATAGGCATTAATCACGAAATCTTCGTAAGCCACCATGGAGGTGAAGGTGATCGGCAACAACAATACGAAGGCGTACAAAAAAATGGCGAAGGCGATGGGAAACCAGGGCGTGCCTTTCAATTTTTTAACGATTTTCCAGGCGGAAACAAGGATGGCAATACTCATGACCAGCCAAAGAATAAGGCCGCCAATTCCCATTTCTACAACCAGCGCGCCGAAACCGCTTTCCACGCCAACGCCCATGGGCGCGCCATGAAAAATTTTAGCCACGTACTGAACTCCCAGAGAGCTGGTTCCAATACCGAAACCGTAGGGCCAACGATCATAGTTGAAGGCCCCCAAAAAATTACGCAGTGGATAGTCCCACGTGCGGCTCTGTAATTCGCTTGCGGAACTGCCGGGCGTAAGAGTTTCGGAGTAAATTGCCAAGCGAGCGAACAGGGCATCGGGAAAAACAAAAAACAACGCTACTACGGCGAGACCGATGGCCAGCGCGGCGCGCTGCACAGTACGAAAAACGCGAATAACCTCTCGCTGGCGCCAAGGTGCTCCCCACAGGTAGGCAGCTACGATGAAGAGCGCCTCTCCCGCGGTCCACAAAAAGACTCCGCGAGAACCTGACAGCAGAACCGCGGCATAGACGACCGCCAGGGAAATAAAAGCAATATTGCGCCCCCGCCGGTGGCGCAACAAAAGATAACCGGTGAAAGCCAGCATTAGGACCCACGCAATCAGTAGATAATTGGTATAACGTCCGGCGCTGACAAACACTGAAGGCGCACGGTAGGAACTTAGGCCGGTAATTGGTGAAACGCGATATAACGTGCTCAATTCACGGATCTCTTCCGCGGGCCTAGCGGGATTCAGGAACGAGGGCCCAATAATTGACTGGGCGACGCCCAGGCCAGTGATGATCAGTGCGAGCCAAGCATTGAACCGAAAAAACCGGCGAAGGTCCGCTTCGGAATTAAGCAGCGCGTAGCCGACAAAATATAACGGGATATACCAGAAAAAGAGCTTTACCCCCAGGATGCCGTAGACAATGGTGGAAGACGCAGGGTTAAACATCTGCATGATCCCGAACCACACCAGCAGCATCACCGCGACGAAAAAAGGCGGGCGCACAATTTTGATAGTTTTCTTGCGGCGCACCGCGATAATGAAAGACAAATACACAACCGCAACCAGGACATCCTTTGCAAAATAGATGGCCATGTTGTTGCCGAGATATTTGCGAGCCAGGTCCTCGAACAACAGCCAGGAAAAAAACAAATAAACGCCATTACGCCAGTTATTGAGAATGGCAATGACGAAAACGCTGCCGACGGCCAGGAGGCCGACGTAAGCAAATCCCATTAAATCTCCAGCGAGGACCAACTCGGAAAATTCATAAGCGGTGGCGGCAAATATGAGAACAAACACAAATGCCGCGAGGAGTTTGCGTGAGGAGTCGGGTGCTGCTGTGGAACGAAAATTCAATCGCTTGCCTCGAGTATCGTACTTACTAACTGTCTCAGAAAGGCCACAAGAGCAAGAAAACGGTTCTCCAGGAACGTTAGAGAAACGCCGGCCCACCAAAGCGTGTTGCGACGAGAGCGTGGACTAGTTTTGCCGAACCGTCGAATCATGACCGACAGCGGGGGCTGACCGCTGCGCCACGATCCTGATGATCGGTTCCCGCAAAATCGCGCTTCTATCCAGGCGCGAACCATTCAGCGCTAGCGCTTCATAGCCCAAACGTTGCAGCTCGTCCAGTGCCTCGTTGGGATCGCGGCCATCGGCGGTGACCAGCTGATTGTGCAGTTCGAGAAAGAGCAAAGGTGAAGAGCGCGTCAAAGTTTCACGTCCTCCACGGAGCGCCGCTGCCTCGTAACCTTCCACATCAATTTTTATATGCGTGGGGCTGCCGAATTCGGATGCCAACTTATCGATGGTAATCGCACCGACGCTAGTCAACTCCCGATGTGACCGTCCGGTAACAAAGCGCAGGTAACCCTCGGAGAATACCCCGGAACTAAGCATTTTTAGCGAGCCATTCACGTCACTAACCGCGGCCTTTACGAGGTGAATATTTTCTCTAGCTTGATTGAAATCGAGCTGCCGGGTAATCATGCGAATCGCGATTGGCGAAGGATCCACGGCGACGGCGTTCCCGTCAAATTTGGCAGCGGCCAAACTGAACAGACCATAGCTGGCCCCTACATCGAAGAGCAACATCCCGCGATGGCAGTGGGACACGAAGGACTCGAATTCCGCCCGTTGTTCGAGGTCATTAATTTGATTCTGTATAGCAAATTGATAAACGCGAGGGTGCAAAGTGAGAGCCAGAGTTGGGGTGAACTGCAACTTTTTGGTCACCCCGAATGAAAATTTTGTGCTATCCCAGATCCATCGTAGTGAAGTTGATGGGGACCTCAGCCAATTTCTGACCGGTCTAGGTACGATGCGCCGGGTAAAGCGCTCAAGCCACGCTACCAACAAGGATGGTGCGCCTGACCACAACAATTGCCGGTATTGTTCTTGAACGCGTTGCTGGAGTTTGTCCACAAATGTAATTACTCAAAACCTTTACGCGGAGGTTAACGTCCTACGACTATCATACGATGGCGAGGTGTAGCAGTCATCATCGCTGGTTTATTTCTTCTTGCTCTTTCTTGCCATGCGACAATTCAGCTTGGCGATAAATCTGTGCGTGTTCAGTTAGCATCTTGGAGCGTTGAAACATCTGCAAGGCCCTGCTGCGCGCCTTTTCGCCGAATGAGCCGATCAACGCAGGATTTTTAATAACGGTGCGCAAACAATCTGCAAGAGAAGCAGCGTTTCCCGGCACAAATTTTAAGCCCGTGTCGCCGAGTATTTCCGTCAAACCGCCAATGTCGGCGGCAATGACCAAACGACCACGCATCATTTGCTCGATAACGGCAAGGCCGGCGGTTTCCTCCCAGGTAGAAGGCATGACCACGACAGAGATGTCTCGCAGCGCGCGTACGAAGGCCTCACCGGTCAAAAATCCGGTGATCGAAGTGAAGGGCTCAAGATGATCACGCCGAATG
>DATHGV010000184.1:0-6740 GCA_035490135.1 Candidatus Methylomirabilota bacterium | reverse complement strand
AAAGGTCCACGTTGTGGAAACCGGTATCGCGGAAGATGTTGCGACCCATGGTGCCAAACTTACCGATTCCGTTTGGAATCAGGATGGAACCGCCAACGGCATAGCAGCCGGCAGAGGTGAGCGACGTCGTATAGGGTTGAGTTGGATCCGATCCGTCGAGAGCGGCGGCTTTCGCCGTGCACGTGGTGTTGCTGGTGCCTGGAAAAAACGGAAGACCCTGGGGTCCCCGCGATTTGAAGTCCGATGGATTGCCGTAGAAATTCCAGCGGTCGGAGCCCTCGTTGATTCCGCTGAAGTTATTGTTCTGATCGTTGACATTCCATGGCTGCCCAGACTGCAGGGAGATGACGGTATTGAGCTGCCAGCCTTCCAGGAGCTGGCTCCGGGTCTTTTTCTCCGGAAGCGAATAGGTCACGGAAAAGGTAAAGCGGTGGCGAATGTCTTCGTCGCCGCTGGCATGTTCCAGCAGAGGATGGGCGCTGTCCTGGGGTAGGAAGGCAACCCAGTTTGAGGACAGGTCATCGAGCGCGTGCGCATAGGTATAGCCCGCCACAAACTCGAGGCCATGGTAGTTGCGGGCGGTCAGAGTTGTTTGCAACCCGTGGTACGTCGAACCGTAAAAGTTCGAGAGGTAGTTGATCTGACCCAGATAGGGGAAATCGGTGGCAAAGGGCAGCGTGCCGTCCGCGCCCGGAGTCGGAGGAGCTTGATTGAGATCAACCACGCCAGGAAGTTTTACCGCATGATTGCCAACGTAGGTGACGTCGAGAGCCAGTTGGCCTGAGAAAGAATGCTGGATGCCCAGAGTCCAGTTCTCTACGTAAGGACTTCGGAAATTGCGGTTCATCGCGAAAGTGTTGCAAGGGTTCGCCGCGCTGCACGTGACTAGCGAAGCAAAATTGGCTGGGTAGAGTGGCGTGGTTTGATTCGCCCAATTTAGGCCACCCGCACCGGACAGCGGGAGGTTGACGGCCGTGGTGAAAATGTTTCCGACTCCAGGGCAACCGTTCGGCGCCGGGCACTGGGCGTCGAAAATCGTTGCGCCAGTAGGAACGACGCCGATGCCAAAGAGTACCGGCCCGCTTTGCAGGTTTTGCTGAGAGAGGAAGGTGCTCATGGGGATGACGTCGTAGACGATGCTGCCGCCGAGGCGAACGATGGTGGTGCCTTTACCAGTGACATCCCAGGCGACGCCCACACGCGGGGAGAGGTTGTTGCCGTCACGCTTGTAGATGGAACTGATGTTTTTGCCCACCTGTTCTAAGCCAACAGAAGGCTCCCAGTTTCCGAATAGATTGTGGTCTTCCGTGGGGACGCCCGGGAGCTCGTAGCGCAACCCGAGATTGAGAGTCACGCGCTTGGTAATGCGCCAGTCGTCCTGGGCGTAGCCAGCGTAAAGCCACTGCGAGATGTTGCGGATGGGATCTCCACCCAAAATGCCCGCTGCCTTTGGAGTGCCCTGAAGGAAGGCCTCGAGATCCGCAAAGGTGATGCGCCCTCGCCCGCCGCGGAACGTCCCTTGATGAATCAAGTCCCTGCGAATTTCCCCGCCGAACTTGAAGGCATGCTTGCCGCGCAAATAGGAGACCTGGTCGACAAAGCTGTAGACCTTGTCGGGCCCGACGATCTTTGGAAAGTTGTGGAAGGCGCCCAGTTCCGTAAACGGAGAGAGCTTGATATTCGGTATGCCGCTCAAGAGCGGATTGGTAAGGCCGGTGTCGATCTTGTAGGGAAAAGTGATATCGCTGGGGATAATCTGGAGAACGTAATGCGTGAAGCCACCGCGTACTTCGTTAGCCCAAGTGGAACTCGGCGTCCAAGCCCAGTGCGCGGCGACGGTTTGCGCGCGGGAATGGACCGCGGTGCGGAATTGCGAGAGGAGTTCATTCGAATCCATGCCGATGATGGTGTCATTGCCAAAAAAGTAGGACCCACTAAGGGAATTGTGATCGTTCAGATGGTAGTCCACTTTCCCAATGGCATTCTTGGAGCTGTTCTGGTTGGGAAAATTGAGGGCCACCTGTGTTCCCTGGCTGGAATTGGGGGTATAGAAGGAGAGCAAATACGCGCTGAGCGGATTCACGACGAACCCTGGGTTTTGCGCGACAAGGTCTGCGGTGGCATCCGCCACGCTGATGGCGCAGTCGCCAGTGGTAAGCACCACGCATTTGTTGCCACCACCCCCCGAAACGGACGCAGTGGTGGGGGCCTGCCCTATGAGCGAATTGCCGACGGTGTAACGCTGCGCCTCAAAGCCGCCAAAGTAAAAGAGCTTGTCCCTGATGATATGTCCGCCCGCTGTGCCGCCGAATTGTTCCAGTTCCACGGGCGTTTTCGCCTGGGGGGTGCCGTCAGTGTTGAAATGGTTGAAAAAATTGCGGGCGTCAAAAGAATCCGAGCGGCCAAAGGCATAGGCGGTGCCGTGTATCTGGTTCGTTCCTGATTTCAGGCCGACGCTGGTGATGGCGCCAGTCTTCCATCCAAACTCCGCCTTGGGATTGACCTGCGTGTTGAATTCCTGAATGGCGTCGATCGGAATAATGGTGGCGGCATCGCCGATGACGGCTGCCGCGTTGGTCACGCTAAAACCCATGAACGCTTCATCATCGGTGACACCATCGACGATGAAGCTCGTGTCTTCCGGACGGATGCCGTTGGTGGTCTGTGTCCAAGGTCCCCCTCCCGGGTAAATCGAAGTGCCAGGGCGCAGCGTAAGCAGATTCTGATAATTCCGCCCATTCAGCGGCAGATCATTTATGATTTCATTACTGATTGTCCCGCCCAATGTCGTCGTCGTAGTGTCCAATAAGGGCGCCTCTTCGGTCACCGTAACGACTTCATTTTGCGATCCCGTCTGCAGCGCTGCGTCAATTCGCGCTTCCTTCCCGACCTCCAACAGGATGTTTTGGCGCTCAAAAACCTTAAAACCCGTGGCCTCCACCCGCACCGTGTAGGTACCAGGCGTCAAGCCCGAAGCCACGTACTCGCCGGCTTGGTCGGTGGTCAAAGTTTTTGAGACTCCTCGCGCTACGTCGGTGACCGTCACCGTGGCCCCCACAACGTTTCCGCCCGATTGGTCGGTAACCGCGCCAAGGATCTCCCCGTTGCTGCCTTGGCCACACACTTGAAAACTGGCGACCAACAAAACGAAAAGCGCAAAGAGGGGGCGAGCGCCTATCAAGGCGCACATTCGCCGAAATCGGTTCATTCTTGCAGTATTCGAGATCATAAGGACATCACCCTCCTGAAACGGTATAGCGGCTATACCATTCAATCTCAAGGAATGTCAAGCAAATCCTTGATATTCAGTATCAAAAGAATCGATTTTATAAAGATGTTACGGGATGCGTTGGCATAGTGGTCAGACCACGACCATGCCCAGGTCGCGCTTCTATAGCTCCGAAATTCGACACTGGATAGGGAGGTTAGGGCTTTTTGGGTGCCGTCGGTGCCGGAGCCGGCTGGTTTGACGGGGGCACTTGAGCAGGCGGTTGGGCGATGGGAGGTTGGCCCCCCGAGGCTGGAGTCGAGCTTGGGACTGTGGGTGGCACCCTTGGTGCCGGAGCTGGCTTCGCTGGTTGCGAAACCTTTTGCAGGACTGAGCCGCCCTGCTCCACAGCCTTATCGGTCCTGAGTACCAAAGCTAGAGCGCAGACCATAAACATTATCGCGCACCAAGTCGTCGCCTTCGACAAGACGTTCGCGGCGCCGCGGGGCCCGAAAGCGGTTTGGCTGCCAGCCCCACCAAACGCGCCCGCCAAGTCAGCGGCTTTGCCGCTCTGCAGCAATACCACGACGATAAGTACCATGCAGTTGATCACGAAAAAACCCGTCAGGAGCCACCCGGCGTATCGAAAGCCGATCGTGACGATCCCCATTCCTATTAACAACGCTATGGTCCATTTCA
Organism: Candidatus Methylomirabilota bacterium; assembly: GCA_035490135.1. GTDB lineage: Bacteria > Acidobacteriota > Terriglobia > Acidiferrales > UBA7541 > Acidiferrum. The sequence continues at coordinate 2,833 of DATHGV010000184.1, read as the reverse complement.
TCCAAACTGGCATTCGGTTTTCCTTGCCGCGCAGCGTTTAGCTTATGTTGTTGCGTCAGCGATTATTATTTTGCCTCAGGGCCTTTGCGTGCCGTGTTTATTGAGGTTTCGAGCCCTTCACTATAGCGGCAAAAGATTTAGGCTCCAGACTCGCCCCGCCAACCAGTGCCCCATCCAATTCTTCCTGCGCCATTAAGCCCTGAATGTTATCCGGTTTAACGCTGCCGCCATAAAGGATGCGCAAGGCTGCAGCATGTTCCGGCGAAAATCGCTTCGCTACACACTGACGCAGGTAACGGTGCGAGGCAGCCGCAATTTCAGGAGTAGCCGTGCGGCCGGTTCCGATGGCCCACACTGGCTCGTATGCCATCAGAATACGGGAGAATTCTTCAGCGGTCAACGAGCCGGGCCCGTTCCTCAGTTGAGCTTCGCAAATCCGCTCGGTGTGACCGGCTTCGCGTTCGGCGAGCGTTTCACCAACGCAAACAATTGGTGTCAGCCCGGCTGCTAGCGCGGCTTTAGTCTTTTTTGCCACCATCTCGTCTGTCTCGCCAAAAATTTGGCGCCGCTCGGAGTGCCCAATGATGACGTAGCGGCATCCAGCTTCCTGGAGCATGGCCGGGGAAACTTCTCCCGTGAACGCGCCTTCCTTTTCCCAGTACATGTTTTGACCGGCCACGCTGATTTTAGTGTTCCTCGTCGATTCAACGGCCGCCGGTATGGATGGGAAAGGAGGCGCCACCACGATGTCACAATGATTGGCGTCCGCGACCAGCGGAGCAAACGCCGCAAAAAATGCGCGTGTGTCGGCAATGGTCTTGTACATTTTCCAATTGCCGGCGATCACCCGACGCCTCATCAAATTATCCCCTTGCCCATGGATCCCTTTTATTTCTCACTGAGCGCTTCGACGCCGGGAAGCTTGCGCCCAGCAAGAAATTCGAGCGAAGCTCCGCCACCGGTAGAAATATGCGAAATCTTATCAGCCACGCCGGACTGGTGTACGGCAGCAACCGAGTCCCCTCCACCCACGATGGAGGTTGCCCCGCCATCTGTAGCGCTCGCCACAGCTTCAGCGATGGCCAGGGTACCTTTCGCAAACGCCGGCATTTCGAAAACGCCCATCGGGCCGTTCCACACAATCGTTTTCGCTTTGGCAATTTCCGCTCTGTACAACGCAATGGTGCGCGGGCCAATATCTAGTCCCAGGTGATCGCTGGGAATAGCTTCCACATCTACCACTTTCGCCGGCGCATCCGGTTTGAACTCCGGCGCGATCACATTATCGACCGGCAGCAGAAATTTGAAATTCCGGGCACGCGCGTCGTCGAGAATTTTCTTAGCTAAATCCAGTTTTTCGTTTTCCACCAGGGATTTTCCGATGGCCTTGCCTTGCGCTTTCAGAAATGTGTACGCCATCCCCCCACCAATCAGCAGAGCGTCGGCAATCTTCATCAAATTTTCGACCACTTCGATCTTGTCGCTCACTTTCGCGCCGCCAAGAATCGCCACGAACGGCCGCTCCGGTTTACTGATGGCTTTCCCGAGGTACGCGAGCTCTTTTTCCATCAGCAGCCCCGCAGCGGATTGCTTCACGAAATGGGTTATGCCCACCACAGACGCATGCGCGCGGTGCGCGGAACCGAAAGCGTCACAAACAAACAGCCCATCGCATAACGCAGCGAGCTGCTTCGAAAAACCCTGATCGTTTTTCTCTTCTTCGGCATGAAAACGCACATTTTCAAGCAATAACACGTCGCCATCTTTGAGCGCCTTGCTCTTTGCTTCCGCATCCGCGCCAACGCAATCGTCGGAAAATGCAATACGCTTCCCCAAAAGCTCTTCTAGCTTCTTCGCCGCGGGCTTCAGGGAATATTTTTCATTGCGCGTCCCTTTTGGACGCCCCAGGTGTGACGCCAAAACAAGCCGCGCGCCTTTCTCAATAGCCAGCCGCAAAGTGGGAAGGGTCTCCCGAATGCGCGTGTCGTCCGTAACCACCGCATCTTTCAGCGGCACGTTAAAATCCACCCGCAGAAACACGCGCTTCCCATGTAGATCAAGGTCCTTGATCGTTAGTTTGCTCATATTTTGAAATCCGCAAAGAAAATTAAAATTTTGCGGCCATGAATTTAATCAGGTCGCGGCAGCGGCAGGAATAGCCCCATTCGTTGTCGTACCACGCGAGCACTTTCACGCAGCGATCGCCAACTACTTTGGTGTATCCGGAATCCACAATCGACGAATTCGAATTCCCTTTGAAATCCGCGGAGACCAGTTCTTCTTCGGTGTACGCAAGAATGCCTTTCATCGCGCCATTCGCCGCAGCCTTCAATGCCGCGTTCACCGACTCCACCGTAGCCGGCTTGTCGACAAACACCGTTAGATCCACGACGCTCACGTTCGGCGTGGGCACTCGCATGGCGTACCCATCGAGCTTTCCGTTTAGCTCCGGGATCACCAGGTGCAACGCTTTGGCCGCTCCCGTTGAACTAGGGATCATATTGATGGCCGCGGCCCGCGCCCGCCGCAGGTCCTTGTGCGGCAGATCCAAAAGCTTTTGATCATTGGTATAGGAGTGAATGGTGGTCATCGTGCCGCTGTGAATGCCAAACGTTTCCTGCAAAACTTTGGCGACCGGTGCCAGACAATTCGTGGTGCAGGAAGCATTCGAGACCACATTGTGTTTCGCAGGGTCGTAGGTGTTGTCGTTGACGCCGAGCACAAAAGTCGCGTCTGGACCATCCGCCGGAGCCGAAATAATCACTTTCTTGACCGTGCCGCGCAGATGTTTCTTGGCATCGGCGCCCTTGGTAAAAAGTCCCGTGGATTCCAC
>DATHGV010000183.1:0-11142 GCA_035490135.1 Candidatus Methylomirabilota bacterium | reverse complement strand
GCCCCGCTCGCGCTCTTCCGGGGCGTTATCGATAGTGTCAAACGCGCGGAATTGCACCTTGGGATTGTGCTTCGACAGCACCTTGGTGATGGCCGCCGTCAAAGTAGTTTTGCCGTGATCAATGTGACCAATGGTCCCAATGTTCACGTGTGGCTTATTACGTTCGAATTTCTCCTTCGCCATGTTCCTTTATCCTTTATTCAATCTGACTGAAGCTCTTCTTTGCCCGCTATTCCCGACCGCTAAAGTCTGGAGCGGGGGACGGGATTTGAACCCGCAACCATCACCTTGGAAGAGTGAGACTCTACCGTTGAGTTACCCCCGCCCCGCTGCAAACCTGGACCGCAAACCGTTGCCGCCGAATCTCAATTCCTGGAGCCTGGGACCGGGATTGAACCGGTGACCTCGTCCTTACCAAGGACGCGCTCTACCATCTGAGCTACCCAGGCCAAATCCGTCGCCCTATTTATTTTCCCCGATATTCCTGGCACTTCAATTTTGAATTACGTTTCACACAACGGCAATTGCTACGCTCCCCACAAATGATGGTGGACGGGGGAGGATTCGAACCTCCGTAGCCCGCAAGGAGCGGCAGATTTACAGTCTGCTGGTTTTAGCCACTCACCCACCCGTCCGGAAAGATCGTGGCATTTCACGCGTGGCCGTAACTTTCTACTGCTATCGCCGGGCGCTATGACGAACATTTTCCAGCTACTTTGTTAGCCGGGTTACCTTCTGCAGAACTTGCGGAAATCAATGTGAAGTAAAAACACAAAAAGAGCTCGTGTCAGAAGACACCAGCCCGTTGATTTTTACTGCCAGGATTCGCTCCGCCTCATTCCCCGAAAAACCCCTGCAACGTCTGGTGGAGCTGGCGGAGGGAATTGAACCCCCGACCCTCTGATTACAAATCAGATGCTCTACCAGCTGAGCTACGCCAGCACGCTCAAACCGAGTAAGAATAACAGAAGGTCAGGGAAGATTGCAAGCGCCGTTCGAGCACGCTGGGGGCCACCGCTGTGGATAATCCTGACGACGCTTCCGCAACGCTATTGGCTCGCCCCTTACCTGCTTGGGCGCTCCTGGGAATACGGTCGGCCAAGCCGGACTGGCCTACTACGTGGGGTCGCCGCCGGAGCTTCACTTGCTATATAACGTTACTATGGACCTCATCGGCACGCCTCCCGCAAAGCCTTTAGTACCCAGGAATAAGCGCCAATTCATCGCCTTGGCGACCGCTCCGGGCCTGGCAATCCTATTATTACTCGCCTATTTTGTGTGGTTCCACGCGGCGATTCCTGGACGGGATGCTCTCTTGTCTTGGATGCCTGAGGACGCTGGCGCGGTACTTTTCATCGACTTGGCCGAGCTTCGCCGGGCGCCGTTCTTTGCTGACTTGCTGGCTTGGGCGCCCAAGCCCGATGCTGATCAGGAATATCGCCAGTTCGTTCGGGACACCGGGTTCGATTATGAAAAGGATCTCAATCAGTTGGCTGTGGCGTTTGAACAACAAGGCACGCAAAAGACTTTTTATGCGGTGGGCACCGGCCATTTTGATAAGAAAAAAATCAAGGCCTATGCGGCAAAAAATGGTGCGGTACAAAATTCTGGCGGCGCGGAAATTTTCTCTTTGCCGATCACGCGTAGTTCTGCGCGTATTTCATTTATGTTCTTGAAGAAAGATCGCCTTGCATTTACGAACGACAAGGACTCTGGATCGTGGCTGCACGGCGCAAAAGGTGCGGATGACGCGGAGTGGCGGGAACGATTCGCGCGCGTGGCGGGCTCTCCCGTTTTTGCGGTGATGCGCAATGAGGCTCTGAGAGAGGCTTTTAGCGCTGATCCCGCCTCGCAAGCTTTGGCGCGAAAAGCTACCGGAGGCTTGTCCTCTCCGCAACTATCCTCACTGCTCGCCCAGTTGCAGTGGCTCACCGTCGCGGGGAAACCGGATAACAATAAATTGCATGTGGCCCTGGATGCCGAAAGCCTGGAAGATAAAAACGCTCAGCAACTTGCCGATTTGCTGAATGGCGTCGTGCTGTTAGCCCGCGCGGGACTGGGCAACGCGAGAACTCAGCAACAACTCGGCGCATCCACGCGGCAGTCTTACCTGGCCTTGCTAAAGAGTGTCGAGGTTTCTCGCATTGATCGCCCGGACACCAAATCCGTGCGTCTGATGTTTGACGTCACCCCCGAATTTCTCAAGTCCGCTCCAACCTACGCCCCTGCAGTATTGCCTGCAACGAAGTAACGATGAAATTCCAGAAATTTAATTTTCTAACACTGGACCGTAATTCAAACCTTCGGTAGTGTGTCAGCCTGAAAACGGGAGATTGAGCCACAGGGGTGAGCCTATGACAAAGCGAATTCCGCTGCCGGAACCAGTTGCCCGCATCTACCAGGCGACCGCCGCACTTGAGACTCTATATCCGACCAGAAAGTTCACGCCGGACGATCACCTCGTCGGGTCCATTGGAGAAGTTATCGCAGCTGAAACTTTGGGCTTGACACTCTACGCGATGTCCCGACCCGGCCACGATGCCTACGACGCCAACGGCGATGTTCAAATCAAGATGACCGCCGGAACTTGGGTGGCTACGTACGCGACCTGTGACCGTCTCGTCGAGCCACGGGTGGTGTCGCCGGAGGAAGCCGAGATCGTCTATGACGGCCCCGGCCAACCCGTATGGGAGAAAGCGGGCAAGATGGGGAAGAACGGACAGCGGGTCGTCAGCCTGTCGCGGCTCCGCGCCATTGCTGCGACGGCTCATCCCTAAATTTGAGACTGAGGCATTATTGAACTTTTTGTTGACATCGGATTCAGCAATGCGGATCGGATCTGGGTTAGAGGTCGAGGGGCTTGAGTGGGACTTGCTGAGAGGCGACCAGCAACTGGCCAAGAAATTCAAAACCTGGCGGGCGGCGATTGAGGGCTTCTTCAGCGGATAGTCGCACCAGGTCGGGATTGTTGTTTTCTTGCGATACGTGAGCCAGGACAAGATAGCGTGCATGGCCGTCAAAACCTTCCGGGTCGCACAGATATTCGCTGACCGCATGATTCGAAAGATGGCCGGTGCGGCTGAGTACCCGTTGCTTGACCACCCAGGGATACGGGCCAACTTTTAACATGTCGAGATCGTGGTTGGATTCGAGCAGCAAGCAATCGGAATCGCGCAGATGGACTTTCACCAGTTCCGGCATGTAGCCGAGATCGGTAACCAGCGCCATTTTGGCACCTTGACAGCGAAACGTGAAACCAATGGGGTCGACAGCATCGTGCGGGATCGCGAAAGCATGCACTTCGATATCTCCGACCAGGAAGCGCTGGCCGACATGAATTGTTTCTATGCCGACGATACGTTTGCCAAACGTTTCGGGGAGGCAGCGGCGCAGAGAATCGAGAGTGGGCTCGGTAACATACAGAGGAGCCTTCCAAAGCGCCAGCATTTGCGGCAAACCGTTGCAATGATCCGCGTGTTCGTGGGTGATGAGGATGCCGTCGAGGTGATCGACGGTCATTTCGATAGCGGCGAGCCGCGCAAGAGTTTCGCGCTTACCTAAACCAGCGTCAATCAGGAGTCGGGTGCGCGCCGTCTCGAGTAAGGTGAGGTTGCCCGAGCTGCCAGACGCCAGAATGGATACCCGTAAGCCGATCGATACTCTCCAAAAACCGCAGCGAAACAAGAGCGAAGACGAATTTCGAGCATGATGGCAGAGAGTAATGAGAAGGTCAACGATTTATGGCGAGAATGTTCGCGGTCGCTGAGGAAATCGCGTGGCTACATTAACATTGCCGGCGCGCTAGCAGGCCAGGCGCGCGCGGTCAAGCGCGAAACCGTTGAGATTGCCCAACACGGTGACCGCAGTATCCTCGGCGCGAAAATATTGCCGCGCCAGAGCCTGCAGTTGCTCGCGGGTGACTCCCGCGATGGAGACTAGGATTTCGTCCAAAGAATAGAAATGCCGGAAATACAATTCCTGGCGCGCGAGGTTGGACATACGCGCGCTAGTGGATTCCAGCGACAGCATCAACGAGCCTTTGAGATGATTCTTGGAGCGCGTGAGTTCTTCCTCGGTAACCAGGGATTTTTTTAGATCGCGGAATTCGCTGACGATCAGGTCCAGCACCTGGCCAACAGTTTCTTTGGCAGAGCCAGCATAGACGGTGAGCATGCCGGCGTCGGAGTACGGAGTGATTTCGCTGAACACCGCATAGGCGAGGCCACGCTTTTCGCGAATATTTTGGAATAAACGCGAAGACATGCCGCCGCCTAAAAGATTGTTTAGGACGGCCACGCCGAAGCGATCTTCGTGGCCCAGCGGCACCGAGGGAACGCCAACGCAGAGATGCACTTGTTCTAGGTCGCGCTTCTTTTCTAGATGAATGGGGGCTTCGGTGCGCGGGGCGATATGCGGCGCATGCTGACCGCTCGGTTGGAGAGGCCCAAATTCGCGAGTGACCAGGTCCAGGACTTGTTCGTGGGCCACATTGCCGGCGGCGGTTACAACCAGGTGATCCGGAGCAAACCATGAGGCAAAGCGCGTTTTCAAGACCTGGCGGGTAAAGTTTTTTACCGTTTCGGGGGTTCCCAAAATCGGGCGGCCCAGAGGGTGCTCGGGCCAAAACCCGCGAGTGAAAACTTCGTGCAAAAGATACTCGGGGTTGTCCATATCCATCTTGATTTCTTCCAGGATGACTTGCTGTTCCTTGGTGACGTCTTCGGAATCAAAATTCGGGCGCAGGACGAGATCGGCGATGACGTCGAAGGCGATGGGCAGATGTTCATCGAGAACTTTGGCGTTGAAGCAGATTTGTTCCTTGGAGGTGAAGGCGTCGAGCATGCCGCCGACAGAATCCATTTCGCGCGCAATGGCTTCGGCGGAGCGGCGCTCGGTGCCTTTGAAAACCATGTGCTCGATGAAGTGGGCTAAACCGTTTTCGTCAGGCGCTTCCCGCCGGGAACCGCTGCGAACCCAGACGCCAATGGAAACGGAGCGCACGTGCGGCATGGTCTCGGTAATGACTACCAGGCCGTTGGGTAGTGCATGCTTTTTGATATCGCGAGTTTCCGTGGGCATTAGCTGATTGTGACACAGGCAGGCGAAGCATGGCGATAGCGATGGCGCGCGATTGCCTTTGGAGGTGCGCGTGAGACTAAAGAAGCTTCTCAGCAGGATTTAATTCGCCGTATTCGCTGGTGTAGAAGAGCGGGACATCCGCATAGGTGCCCTTATCGCGCTGGTAGACTTCGCAACTGTCAAATGGCTTGGAATACACATGAATGCTTACGGCGCGCTGATTAAATTCTGGCGCGTTGATCACTTCATGAACGGGCTCGAGCGGATTGACGTAGCAAGGATGGGTAGCGTCCATTATGTAGGCATCGGTGGGAACGATCTTGCAGGTGCCGCGCGAGGAGTCACGATGGTCGACATGGTAATTTTGCACGCGCAAGCGGCCGAGGGGCACGGACATCCAGCAATTCTGGTCACGATGGTTATGAACACGGCTGTGCTGGCCAATTTCCCAGCAGACGGTCATGCACTCGAACACGTCGTTTTTGAAAATCAAGTTGCGGGTGTAACTACCTTTTGAGAAGTAGCAGTACTTTTCGATGGTTTCGGGGCGGACGGCGTGGCGCAGAATGTAATTCTGGACGGTTTCGAGAGAGAAGTCCTTCGTGGGAATGGCCGCGAGACCTTGAACCCAGTCCTGAATGTTGAGTTGCTCGGCCGCGATAGCGTCGGCTTTGGGTCCAGTTGTTGAGCCAGCCATGGAGCCCTCCAAGGCAATGCTGCTAAAGATTTGTCACCTCCAATTATAACGCCGTTTTCGTGCAGTGGCGTTCGGTGGCGAGACGATGAGGGCTGTTGGAGAGTATTCTTGATGCTGGAGTTTCACCGCGCGTGACCGTGTCACAAAACAATGAATTGCTCGGCAAGACCAAGGAGGAATTGCGCGAGCTTTGTGTGTCGCTGGGCGAACCGGCCTATCGCGGTGAGCAGATTTATCGCGCGTTGTATGCGGAAAGAAAATTTGATCTGGAGCAGGTGACCAACTTACCGGCGGTGCTGCGCGAGCGGCTGGCCGATGGTGCGGGGCTAGGACTTCCAGAAGTGAAAAAACGGTTTCAGTCTGCGGATGGGGCCCTCCGTTATCTTTTCGAGTTGGGACCGAGTGAGAAAGACAAGGCGCGGGCGGCTTCCGTGGAAGCGGTATTCATGCCCAGCGAAGGGCGCCAGACGATTTGCGCTTCGACGCAAGCAGGCTGCGCGGTGAATTGCCAATTTTGTTTGACAGCGCAGCTGGGGTTGATTCGCAACTTGTCGCCGGGAGAAATTCTGGCGCAAATACTGATCGCGCTGGAAGAGAACAAAGACACGCTAGTGCCGCACACAAATATTGTGTTCATGGGGCAAGGCGAACCGCTGCTGAATTATGACGCGGTGCTGAAGGCGTGCAGGATTTTGCAGGACCCAAATGGCGTGGGAATACCGGCGAAACGGGTAACCATTTCGACGAGCGGAATCGTGCCGGGAATCGAGCGGCTGGCGATGGAAAGCGAGCGGCCCAAGCTGGCGATTTCGCTGAACGCATCCACCGACGCGCAGCGCGACGCGCTGATGCCCATCAATCGCAAATATCCACTCGCAGCGTTGCTAGGAGCTTGCCGAAACTATCCTTTGCGCAGTTGGGAATTTTTGATGTTCGAGTACGTGATGCTTGGGGATGTCAACGACACCCTCGACGACGCGAAGCGAGTAGTTAAATTGCTGGCGGGACTGAAGTGCAAGGTGAATTTGATCCCGTGGAATCCCGGGGATTTGCCTTACCGGGAGTCTTCGGAAGAAGCCATCGCCCAGTTTCAGGAACTTTTGATTGATCGTGGTATTGCGACTTTTGTGCGCCGCTCGCGCGGGCGGGACGTGATGGCTGCGTGCGGACAACTGGCGCTGCTGAACGACACGCCCGCGGCAAAGGGTGGATCAAATTTGATCACATTGTAGAAGGCGGGCGAACTTCGCGAGTGACTCACTTTGGCCGAAAATTACTTCGCCGCCAGAATCCTCATGCACGAATTATTTCGCTGTTCGGATGCCTATCACTGACATCATGCGGCCGCTTTCGCTGCCCTGTTTGCGATAACTAAAAAGCAGATCGGGGCGGCACGCGGTGCAAAGATCAGTTACAAAAATATTTTGCGATTGCAGGCCTGCGGCCAACAATAGAGCGCGATTGGCTTGGCGCAAATCCAGGCGAACGTTCTTTGGCGGCGGTTGATGGCCGGGCGGAAACTGGTTGAGCCATTGCAGAGGATTGGGTTCGTCTCCGGTGCGCAATTCGTCAAACCATTCCGGGGCATCTGCAAATTGGGAATGGAAAGCCGCGGCGACTTCCGTGCCGACTTCGTAACAGCATCCGCCGATGGCCGGGCCGATGGCCGACAATAGATCGCTCGGGTCGGTTTTGAATTCCATTTTCATGCGGCCGATGGTTTTTTCCACGATGCGCTGGAGCGTGCCGCGCCAACCGGCGTGCACGGCGGCTACGGCGCGTTTTTTGTGGTCGAGCAATAAAATTGGCACGCAATCCGCGGTTTGAACTCCCAGAAGAAGGTTTGGAGTATTGGTGATAGCGGCGTCCGCGCTGTACGGTTGGTTGGGCGCAGAAGAAAAACCGCATACCACGTCAGAATGAAATTGCTTTAGCGAAACGAGAGCGAGTTCGTTGGCATTAAGCGCAGATTGAAAGAGTTTGCGGTTTTTCTGGACATTTTCGCGGGCATCCCATTCGGTGAATCCGAGATTGAGCACTTTGCTGCCGTTGAGAGGGCTGACTCCTCCTTGCGAAGTGCTGAAGCCGTGAACCAACCAGGGGAACACCCCGAAGGCGGGGACTTGAAGAAATCCCACGCCGTCTCCAGATGTGCGAAGTTTCCAGGCTGCAGTGGAGGCAATCGGCTTGTTCCGGGATCTTCGCGTTCTCGATAACGATTTCGTCTTCGTGGACGTCACCATAGTCCCAGTATAATCGCGGTAGGAGTGAACTGCTTGCGGGGGGCATTTTGATTGTCGGAATAGGGGTGGACATCGCGGAAGTGGCGCGGATACGCAGCGCTATAGAAAAACGCGGCGAAGCATTTCTGCGACGCATTTACACGCCAGGAGAAATCGCGTACTGCGAGCGATTTAAGAATAAATTTGAGCGTTATGCCGGGCGGTTCGCGGCGAAAGAAGCGGCCATGAAAGCGTTAGGGACCGGGTGGTCGCATGGGGTGCGCTGGGTGGACCTGGAAGTGCTGCGCGAAAAGAGCGGGCGGCCGATATTGGCAATGAGAGGCGCAGCGGAAAAGATTGCGGCACGCTTAGGGGTGAAGAATATTGCCCTCAGCATTACACACACGGAAGATCAGGCTCTGGCGCAGGTAATTTTTGAAGGGTGAGAATTTTTGCGTTAAGCGAATGCGCGGGCGCTGACTTCAGGGATGAAAGACTCGACGGGTTCTGGGGGCTCTCCGATTAAATCGTTTTCCTCGGCAGCTGTGGCACGAACATTTATCCATTGGTTGGCGGGCCAATGGCCGCGCAGCCGTACTCGCAAATAATTGCTGGAGAGCGCGGGAGTGTAGCCGGATTCTTGGCCGGGCACTTTCTCATTCATTTGCTGGCGTGACTCATCGTGCGCCAAATCATTCGACACACCATTCGCTGCACGAAGAGTAAGGACGCGCAATCGCGTTCCGACTTGTTCTTTGCGAAATGCAGCAGATTTTTTTTCGCCAAGAGCGCGCAGTTCGCGGGCGCGGTTTTTTACAACTCCGGCGGGAACTTCATGGGCAAGCGTAGCGGCCTGCGTACCGGGCCGCTTGGAGAATGAGAATACGTGCAGATACGTGAGTGGCAGGCTTTCGATGAATGCGAGCGTGGCGGAGTGGTCTTGGACAGATTCACCAGGAAATCCGGTGATAACATCGGCACCAATAGCTGCGTGGGGCAAATATTCGCGGATTAAATGGGCGCGGCGGGCGTAATGTTCGGCGCGGTACCAACGATGCATGGCGGCGAGGATGCGGTCCGCTCCAGATTGCAAGGGCATATGAAAATGTGCGGCCATGCGATCATTTGCGGCAAAAAATTCTATGAGGTCAGCGGTAACGTCCATGGGTTCGATGGAACTAACGCGCAAGCGCTCGATGGGCGTTTCATCGAGAATGCGGTGCAGCAACGCCGAGAACGTAACGCGCGGGCGGCGATCTCGTCCGTAGGTTCCCATATTGATGCCACTGAGAACGATTTCCTTTACACCTGAATCGCAAAGTTGATTGACCTGCTGCAGCACTGTTTCGCCCGGCAGGCTGCGGCTTTTTCCGCGTACCTGGGGAATCACGCAGTATGCGCAGCGAGAGTCGCAGCCGTCCTGAATTTTCAGCGTCGGGCGGGTGTGATTTCCTTCGGCATTGAATACCGGGGAGCTCGAGAGCGGTTTGCGCTCAAATTCCCCGATTAAAATTTGTGCTGGAGCGCGCCGAAGTGCGATGGAAGGCAGTTCCAAGGAAAGAATGGGAACGAAATCTTTTGAAGCTGATGCCAGGGAAAGGTTTTCGACGATTGCGGGCAATTCTGGCTTGTGCGAATTCCCTATTACCCAGGCGACACCGGGAAGTTCGGCTACTTCTTCCGGTGCACGCTGGGCGTAGCACCCGGTGACAATTAACCGCGCGGCATGATTTTGCGCGGTGATTTTTCTGATGGCGTCTCGAGCTTGCGCGTCAGCAGCAGCGGTGACGGTGCAGGTGTTTACGACCACGATGTCGGCTGCGGCTTTGGCCGCTGGGGTGTAGCCGCGTTCGAGCAATTGGACTTCGAGGGCGGCGCCATCGGCTTGGGTGGCACGACATCCAAACTGCTCAATGTAAAAAGTCGGCATGATTTAAGAATTTACGGCACGGGAGTTTTACAGGCGGACCAAGTTACTAAAGCAGTGTGCCACTTCAACATTTTATTTGTTGATTCCTTGGGCGGTAACAGTTTCCGCGTAACCGCGAGGATGTTTCTCTTTCCAGTTCCACGCTGAGGAAATAATTTCTTGCAAGGAAGAGTGCCTGGCTTCCCATCCCAGCATGGTTTTCAGCTTTTCCTTGCTGGCTACCAGGACCGCGGGGTCACCAGGGCGGCGCGGAGAAAGTTGCCGCGGAATTCTTTTGCCGGTGACACGCTCAGCAGCTTCGATGACTTCTAAAATGGAATAGCCGCGGCTGTTGCCGACATTAAAGGCTTCTCCCGCGACGCGCTCAATTTCCTGAAGCGCGCGCAGATGGGAGTCAGCAATATCCAGAACGTGAATAAAGTCGCGAACGCAGGTGCCATCAGGCGTGGGGTAATCGGTGCCAAGAACTTCGACGTGGGGTATTGCACCGCTAGCGGCATTTAAAACGAGCGGGATCAAGTGCGTTTCGACGCGATGCGCTTCGCCGCGCTTTTGCGATGCGCCTGCGGCATTGAAGTAGCGCAGGGTGACGTAGGCCAAGCCGGTGTAGGCACGATAGTCGGCAAGGATCTGCTCGAACACCAGCTTAGATTTGCCATAAGGATTGATGGGATTTTTAGGGTGATCTTCCGGAATGGGCACGATTTCAGGTTCGCCATAGGTCGCGGCAGTGGAGGAAAAGATGAGTTTTTTTACTCCGTGGCGAGTCATGGCGTCGAGAAGATTCACGCCGCAGCCAACGTTCGCGGCATAAAAGGTGCTGGGTTCGCGTACGGACTTGGCCACCAGGGCTTCGCCGGCAAAGTGCATCACGGCATCAATTTTATGTTTCGCGAAAACATCTTCAATTTGCGAGCGGATGGCAAGATCGGCATGGCAAAAGACGGCGCCGGGAGGAACGGCTTCGCGATGGCCTTCCTGCAAATTATCCAGCGCAATTACTTTTATTCCGCGCTCCAGCAGCACTTCACTGCAAATACTGCCGATATAGCCCGCAGCACCAGTGATCAGAACGTTCAATGAAAATTCTCCTTAGCCGCGCAGAAGCAGCCCGAAAACGAAGAAGCTAGGTGGCAGCCATAAAAGCAGAAGAATGCCGACGTAAAACGCTAACAGAATGGATGCGGGTTGTCAGTACGGGCGGTCAGAAATTG
>DATHGV010000182.1:0-3575 GCA_035490135.1 Candidatus Methylomirabilota bacterium | reverse complement strand
AGCCTGACCCTCGGGGCCATCGAGTCCTTCGACGCTAACAGTAGTGGTAAGCTGGTACTGGAAATTAAGGACCGCACTGAGGGGCGCGGCGCCGACGTAGTGCTGGTGGCGGTCGCGCATCCCGCAGTTGTCGCGGACGCCCTGGCAGCAGCCAGGCCCGGCGGCCGAGTCCTCCTCTTCGCGGCCAATGACCCAGTGACCAGAATCGAATTCCCGGCCGCCGAAGTAGGGATCGACGAAAAGGAAATTCTGGGCAGCTACAGCGCAGCGGCGGACATTCAAGAGACCGCAGCTGACTTAATATTAAAGAAACAGCTTCCTGTTATGAACATCGTGACGCATCGTTTTCCGCTCGGCAGAATCCAAGAAGGATTGGAACTCGCCGCGCGTCCAACAGTAGAATCACTTAAGATACTGATCACCCACCAATGAGATCTACGACTACAAGAAAAGCGGAGATCGGTGCTGCCGTAAAAACCGCCGCGCCCTGGATGGCCGTCCCCGCCAAAATGAATGCCGCCGTTCTCTACGGAAGCGAAGACTTGCGTGTTGAGCAGATCGATGTGCCCTCGCTGGCCGTCGATGAAGTTCTCATCCGCGTGCTCCTCGCGCTGACAGATGGCACCGACCTCAAAGTTTGGAAGCGCGGTTATCACGCCAAGATGATTCAGCCCCCGGCGGTCTTCGGCCACGAAGTGGTCGGCGAAATTGCCGCCGTCGGAAAGCGTGTAGATCCCCGCTGGCAGATCGGCATGCGCGTGGTGGCCGCCAATTCCGCTCCTTGCCTGCGTTGTTTCCATTGCCGCCGCGGAGAGGAAAATCTCTGCGAGGACTTGCTCTTCAACAATGGCGCTTACGCCGAGTACATGCGCATCCCCAGTCGCATAGCCACGGAAAACATGTTGGAGGTACCCCACTCCGTCGATGACGCCAGTGCCGCTCTCGCCGAGCCTTTGGCCTGCGTGCTGCGTGGCATTCATGAAATGGAATTGCGCGCCGGTGACACTACCGCCGTAATCGGTTGCGGTCCCATTGGTTTGAAATTCGTGCGCATGCTTTCACGCCGTGGAGTCCGCGTAATCGCTTTGGCACGCCGTACTCAAGCGCTGGAAGTCGCAAAACGTCTCGGCGCGATCGCCAGCATCAACGTCAACGAAACCGCCGACATCGTCGCCGCAGTAAAAGCATTGACCGAGGACCAGCGCGGCCCCGACGCCGTCGTGGAAGCCGCCGGTAACCCCGTCACCTGGAAGCAAGCCCTCGACATGGTCCGCCGCGGCGGCGTAGTAAATTTCTTCAGCGGCCTGCCCAGCGGCACCCAAGTGGAAATCGAGCCCGCCGCCATTCACTATTCTGAAATTAAATTGATTTCTCCCTTTCACCACACTCCGCGATTCTTTCGCGATGCGCTCGAAGCCATTCGCCGGGGCGACATTTCTGCCCACGATTTCGTGACCGAGGAAATCCGTCTGGCCGATTTGCCGCAAGCCTTTGAACGCATGCAGGCACGCAGCGGTCAGATCAAACTGGCCGTCCGCCCATAATTTAGTTCGGCCATAATTAGTTACCGCGCCGGAATTGCATCAACGCACGATTCATTCTGTTGTTTGCGTAAAATTACTCCGGCTTCTATAGAAAATCGAACCGCCGGAATTTTTTCGTGGACTTTGCAAGTCATCCTGAGGTTTATTCGCTGCATGCTGCGTCGTGGGGAACTACAAATCGCCGATCGAGCACCCGCCTCCGGCTGCTCCGTTGAAGAAGCTCAGAAATACACGCGCTGGCTCGCCACTCACCACTACGAAAATTTCAATGTGGCTTCTTGGCTTCTCCCCGCGGAGCTCCACCAACATTTTTACAACTTGTACGCTTATTGCCGCTGGGCCGACGACTTGGGCGATGAAATACCCGAACCCGCCCGCGCGCTCCAGTTACTAAATTGGTGGGAACACGAATTGAACGCCTGCTATGACGGCCGTCCCTCCCATCCGGTCTTCATCGCTCTCCGCGAAACAATCGTCGCCAAGGATATTCCCGAACAGGAATTCGCCGACCTATTAAAAGCCTTCCGCCAGGATCAGAAAATTAAGCGCTACCCAAACTGGTCCACGCTCCTCCATTACTGCGAATATTCCGCCAATCCCGTCGGCCGCCTCGTCCTCTATCTTTGCGGATACCGCGATGAGCATCGCCAGCGCCTTTCTGACGCCACCTGCACCGCGCTGCAACTCGCCAATTTCTGGCAGGACGTTTCGCGCGACATGGAAAAAGACCGCATCTACATTCCTCTCGACGAGGCCGCCGCTCACGGCATTGCTGAAAAAGACATTCTCGAGCGCCATTTCGACGACCGCTACGTCGCGTTGATGAAATCGCTCATCACCCGAACGCGCGCATTGTTCGCTGAAGGCGCCCCGCTGTCAAAAATGGTGGACGCCCGCTTGAAGGTCGACCTCGAGCTCTTCAGCAAAGGCGGAATCGCCGTCCTCGACGCCATCGAGGACATGGGCTACGACACCTTGCACCGTCGCCCCTCCATCAGCAAAACCAAGCAAGTGCGCTTGCTCGGCCGCGCCTTGGTCACCCGAGCCGTGGCCACAAATCGCAAACCGGACGAGCTGCAAAATTCCGCTGCCATAAATTCTCTCGCGGATTCCTATCAGGAGTGCCAGCGCATCATCAAAGCCGCGCACAGCAATTTTTATTACGCGTTTTTCCTCTTGCCTAAACCAAAGCGCGACGCGCTCACCGCTCTCTACGCCTTCATGCGCCTCGTCGATGACGTTGCCGACGAAGGCGACAACGTCGCCGATAAGCAGCGCGGCCTTGCCAAATGGCGCGCCGCTTTCGACCGCGCCCTCACGCAACGCTCTGATGCGCCTATAAACGACGAACCGAACGGCGTCTCTGTTCTCCCCGCGCTTGTGGACACCATGCAGCGCTATAGCATGCCTTCCCGCTATCTTCACGATTTAATTTCCGGCGCGGAAATGGATTTAACCGTCAACACCTATCCCACTTTTGAACGCCTAAAAGAATATTGTTATCGCGTCGCCGGAACCGTCGGTTTAACCTGCACCCACGTCTTTGGGTTTCGCGATTCGCACGCGCTGGACCTCGCCGAAAAACTTGGACTCGCGTTTCAACTCACCAACATTATTCGCGACGTTCACGAAGACTATAAATTGGGTCGCGTGTATCTCCCCGAAGAAGATTTAGCGCGCTACAACGTGTCACCCGCCTCCTTCGGTTTGACTGAGGCCACCCTCGGGGTGCGCGAGCTGCTGCGCTTCGAAGCCGAGCGCGCCTGGCTGCTCTACAAACAAGGCGCCGAGCTATTAAGCCTGATCGACGAAGACAGCCGCGCCACCTTATGGCTGCTAACGCATACTTACAGTGCCCTTCTCGCGCGCATCGAGTCTCAGGAGTTTGCTGTGTTCGGTGAACGCGTGCGCCTTTCGCGCGCGGAAAAAATGGTGTTCATTGCCAAGGCGCGCTTCGGCCGCCTGACGGAAGAGAATATTATTGAAAAGCGCGATCGTGATCGGCGGCGGCCTGGCGGGACTGGCGTGCGG